>JALVIB010000059.1 GCA_027028725.1 Candidatus Altimarinota bacterium | reverse complement strand
TCTTTGTCCGCAAAGACTTCATCCAGTCGCAAACAGGCCTGGCGAATTTTTTGCAACTCATTTGCATTTTTAATCGCCCGCCAGTTTTCAATAATTTTATCGGTAGCAACGATTTTCGCCTGCGGGAAAATTTTCTGCCAATAATCTTTCTGCGCTAAGCTCGCAGAATTTTCCATCGCCAATTTTATCTCCCTCTCCCCCGGGGAGAGGGTTGGGGTGAGGGCTTTAATTTTCTCCTCAAAATTTTTATCGAAGAGGATAAATTTAGGTTTTATTCCCCCTGACAAGAGGGATAGGGGGTTTAAGTTTTCCGCAACTTCTGCATACCGACTATCGGTAATCAAAAAACTTTCATCCCTGTCCTCCGAAGCTTTAGCGAAGGATGGATTCAAAACTAATAAATAACCAAAACTCCCGCGAAATCCGGTCAGATAAAAAACATTTTCCTTTTCCAAAACCAAAAACGCGTCAATCTCCGGATTCTCGCGAAAAAATTTTTCAAATTTGTTCATCGCGGGAAGTTTAGCAGAAAATAGGGAAAATTTCGCGGGATTTTTTGGTGAGGCGAAAGGAAAACAAGTCCGGACTTGGAATAGGATAGAAAGTTATTTTAAGTCCGGACTTAAGTTTTCCTTCCAAAATCCCGCGAAATTTTTGAACTTTTCGACTTTTAAACTATATTAACGGGGATGAAAAAATACCTGCGGGGGTGGCAATCTCCTTCATTATTTCCTTCTTATCTCGCAAAACAAACAATTTTTATAAAAAAGATATGAAGTAGATTGCTTCGTCCTTTTGTTTTAGAAATAAAACTTGTCGTCCTCGCAATGACGAGATATAAATTTTCGCGAAATTTTTGAACTTTTCGACTTTTAAACTATATTAACGGGGATGAAAAAATACCTAACAACGCCGATTTATTATGTGAATGATGTGCCGCATATTGGGCACGCTTATTGCACTTTGGCGACTGATACTTTGGCGCGCTATTGGCGAGAAAAACTTGGAGCGGAGAATGTTTTTTTCCTGACCGGAACGGATGAAAATTCGCAGAAAACGGTTGAGGCAGCGCGGAAATCAGGAAAACCAATTCCGGAATATTTAGAGGAAATCGCGGGAAATTGGCGCACAACTTGGGACGAAATTGGGATTTCTTATGACGACTTTATCCGCACAACCGAAAAACGCCACCACGAAACAGTGCACAAAATTTTGCAGAAAATTTACGATAACGGCGATATTTATCGCGGGAAATATGAAGGGCATTATTGCGACGGCTGTGAAACATTTTTGAAAGAATCTGACTTAAATGAAAAAGGAGAATGTCCCGATCACTTGAAAATCCCGCGAAAAATTTCTGAGGAAAATTATTTTTTTAAATTATCCAAATACGGCGACAAATTACTGGAAGTTTACGCCAAAAATCCGCGACTTCTCGAACCGGAAAAACGCCGTAACGAGGTTTTGAGCTTTATCAAAAGCGGTTTGGATGATATTTCAATTTCGCGGGAATCGGCGGAAATGGGAATTCCGTTGCCGTGGGACGAAAATCACAAAATTTATGTTTGGTTTGACGCGCTGATTAACTATTACACCGCGATTGATACGGATGAAAAACGCGATTTTTGGAATTCGGCTTGTCATATTTTGGGAAAAGATATCACGCGGTTTCACAATGTTATCTGGCCAGCGATGCTGATGAGTGCTGGTTTGCCGCTTCCGCAGGAGGAATTTGCGCACGGATTTTTTACTATCGATGGCGTGAAAATGTCGAAATCTCTCGGAAACATGGTTTCGCCGTTGGAAATTTCGCGGGAATTTGGGAACGATGCTTTGCGGTTGGGACTTTTGTCGTCTTTTGAGTTTGGAAATGACGGAGATTTTTCGCACGAAAATCTCGCGAAATTATACGACAAAAAAATGGCAAGTGGATTGGGAAATCTCTTTAACCGCGTCATCGTTTTGGTAAACAAATTTTTGGATGGACAAAAACCAGCGGGAATTTCCACCGATGAAATTAAGGCGGAATACGAAAATTTCGCGGGATTTATGGAGGAGAAAAAACTGAAATCGGCGATTGATTATTTTTTCCAAATTGTTGATTCGGCAAACGAACTTTTGAACGAGAAAGAACCTTGGAAATTGGTGAAAACTGATATGGATGAGGCGAAAAAAGTTTTTGCCAAACTTTTACAGAAACTCGAAACACTCAAATTAATGGCAAAAATTCTTTTACCAGAAACTTATCCGCGAATGGTAGACATGTTAGGTGATACAGAAAAAGTTGGCGAAGCACAGATTTTGTTTGCGCGGATTGAGAAGAAATCTAACCCCTAAATCCCCTTATCAGGGGACTTAAAATCCTGCGAAATAGCCCTCACCCCAACCCTCTCCCTCCCGCGTTCGCGGGACAGGCTTGGAGAGGGAGTAAAAAAAGAAAAAAATGAAAAAATATCCACAAGTTCGTCGCGTTCGTCGTCCGGAGTATAACGACAAAGTTCCGTTTCTGCTCGGAGTATGGCAGTTTTTTATCGGGATTTTGATCTGGATTTTCTTTATCATAATCGCGGGAATTACGATTTACGCGCACTGGTTTACACAGGCGCTGGAAAACATTTTGCGTCTGATTTTTTCGCGGGATTTTCAGATTCCGTTGTCGTTTTCTGTTCTTTGCACGATTTTTCTTTTTCCGCTAACGCTGTTGGTGCTTTTGATAAACGCTTTAATTGTTATTGTGCGGGGACATTAAAAAGTTAAAAGTTAAGAGTTAATAATTTATAAATTTCGCGAAAAAATAACAAAACCCCCTAACCCCCTTGTCAGGGGGAAAAAGTCTTTTGCAAAATGTAGAAAATGTAGGGAGCGAATATCTTCGCTCCTTTAAAATCCCGCGAAATTTTTGCCTTTTTTTCGTAAACATTTATTATTTCCCCGTGAAAAATACAACAACTGCTAACACAACAACGACCAGCGAATAATTTCGCGGGATTTTGAAAAAAATCCCCAAGTCTGGACTTTGTGTTTTTTTAAAATGAATTAAGTCCGGACTTAAAAGATTTTTTTCGCGGGATTTTTTATTTTTAAAATGCAAGAACCAGAATTTAAATTAATCATTAAAGGAAAAGCTATAGTCTTGATTGACTGGGCGAATATTCGTAATCAACAAGAGAAACTTGGCTGGGAAGTTGATTTAAATCTTCTTTATAAATGGATTTCTTCACATGAAGAAGTTGAAAAAATTCAGTTTTTTTACGGCCACAGAAACACGGAAAAATCCCGCGAATTTTTGGAAAAAGTTGCTAGTTTTGGGTACGAAGTTATTACCAAAGAAGTTAAATATATGGATTTGGTTTTAGATAATTCCAGCTTCAAAAAAAAAGCTAAAGAAATTCAAGAGTTTGTAGAAAATTTACCAGACAAAATTGTCGATAAAGAACTCAAAAATAACCTTGAACACAGTCTGCGTAAGATTATGCAAAGTTCAGTTAAAATTCCTAAATGCGACCTTGATGCCGAAATTGTGACAGAAATTATGAAAAATTTCGCGGGATTTCAGACGATTATTTTGTTTTCTGGAGACGGGGATTTTGCTTATACCATCAAAGAATGTTTGAATAATGATAAATGGGTTTATATTGTTTCGAATTATTATTCTCTCGGGCGAGAAATTATTGAATTCAAAAAACAAGATCCCGAACTTTATCCGCGAATAATAAACCTAAAAAACCTGACTTTTTTATCAACTTAAATGTCCCGCCAGCCGAAACTGGCGGGGTGATGTGCTTCCATTGTATAGAAATAAAATTATAATGTCAAAAATAACCAATTAAAAAATGTGTAACAACCACGACGATCTCGAACTACGCCGAAAGCATACTGCTTCGCATATCATGACTTATGCGGTCAAAATGATGCATCCTGATGTGAAACTCGGAGTTGGTCCGTGGACGGACGAGGGGTTTTATCAGGATTTTGATTTGGGCGAAGGGAAAAGTATTTCCGAAAAAGATTTCAAAAAAATCCAGAAAAAAATGCGCTGGATTGTGAATAAAAACTTCAAAATTGTCCGCCAAGAATTCACCGAAGCAGAAGCCCGCGAAATTTGGAAAGATGATAAATACAAGTTGGAACTGATTGACGGAATTGTGGAGCGGGGCGAACAAATTTCCGCCTACGATTTCGTAGACGAAGAAGGACGCACGGTTTACCGCGATATTTGTGCGGGACCGCATCTTGATTCAACTGGAGATTTGGGAATTTTCAAATTAACAAAAGTCGCGGCGGCTTACTGGCGGGGAGATTCAGACCGCGAAACTTTGACACGAATTTACGGAGTGGCTTTTCCCAACGAAGAAAAACTCGCGGAATATGAGCATTTTCTTGCCGAAGCCGCGAAACGCGATCACCGAAAATTAGGGCAAGAATTGGGATTATTCACTTTTTCCGAAAAAGTTGGGGCGGGATTACCGCTTTTTACGCCAAAAGGAACTTTTATTCGCAACAAAGTGGAGGACACAATTATGAAAATCCAGTCCAAATACGGATTTGAGCGAGTGAATATTCCGCATATTACCAAAAAAGATTTGTATGAAACTTCGGGACACTGGGCGAAATTTAAGGACGATCTTTTTCATGTTCACGGAAAAGGGGACACACAGTTTGTGATGAAACCGATGAATTGTCCGCACCATACGCAAATTTACGCGTCGCAAATGCGGAGTTATCGCGATTTGCCGATTCGCTACGCGGAAACAACAACTTGTTATCGCGACGAGCAGCCGGGAGAACTTTTGGGGCTTTCACGAGTGCGAAGCTTGACGCAGGACGACGGACATATTTTCTGTACGCCTGATCAGGTTTTGGAAGAATCGCGAAATTTGGTCAAAGTAATTCGCGAATTTTACACTAAATTGGGAATGTTTAACGAGGGGGACTTCAAAGTTTCTTTATCGGTGCGAGATTCCGCGAATTTATCAAAATATTTAGGCGCGACTGAAAACTGGGAGAAAGCAGAATCTTTCTTGGAAGAAGTCGCGAAATCTGAAAACCTGCCTTACGAACGAATTGAAGGAGAAGCGGCTTTCTACGGACCGAAACTGGATTTTCAGTTCAAAGATTCTTTGGGGCGCGAATGGCAGTTGGCGACAATTCAGATTGATTTTGTGCAACCGGAGCGGTTTGGCTTGGAATACATTGATAACGAAGGAAAACGGCAGACACCGGTGATGATTCATCGGGCGATTGCGGGGAGTTTGGAACGCTTTATGGCGGTAATTATCGAGCATTTCGCGGGAGCTTTTCCGGTTTGGTTAGCGCCAGTGCAAGCGCATATTTTGCCTGTTACGGACGCACATTTACCACGAGCGGAGGAAGTTTTGGCGAAAATTCGCGGGATTTCTGGACGAGCAGAAATTATTGATGCTTCTGATACTCTAGGGAAACGCCTGCGAAACTCCCAAACAGGGAAAATCCCGTTCACGATTATTATCGGAGATGGTGAAGTGAAAAGCGGAAAGCTAACAATCCGAAAATATGGCGAGAAAAAAGATAAGCAGATAAGTGTGGAGGAGTTTTTGGGGTTGTTGGAGGAGTAAAATCCCGCGAAAAAATAAAACCCCCTAGCCCCCTTATCAGGGGGAAATAGTCTTTTGCAAAATGTAGGGAGCGAATATTTTCGCTCCTTTAAATTCCCGCGAAATTTTTCATCGTCCTCATTCCTGCGGAGGCAGGAATCTAGACTAGATTGTTTTCCTTTACATAAAAATCCCCCTCAACCCCCCCGCCTTGCGGGGGGGAAGACTTGGGAATTATTTTTTTCGCGGGATTTTGCACAGAGAAATCCTCCTCAGTCCTCCTTTGAAAAAAGGAGGAAGACTTTGGAATTATTTTTTAATTTTCGTGGGATTTTACACCAAACTTTCTCCGGTCATTTCAGCTGGTTTTTCGATTTCCAAAAGTTTTAAAATAGTCGGGGCGATGTCCGCCAAAGTTCCTTTTTTACCTTTCAAAGAAAAACTTAAGTCCGGACTTGGGGTAGTCCGGACTTGGGTAAGTCCGGACTTGTTTTTCTTGTTTTCCAAAATCCACAGCGGGACGAGGTTTTTCGTATGACTAGCGTTTGGTTCGCCATTCGGATAAAGCATTTCATCGGAATTTCCGTGATCCGCCGTGATAATCACCGCGTATCCTTTTTCCAAAAGCGCCGGAACTTCACGAGATAGACATTTATCCAAAGTTTCAATCGATTTAATCGCCGCTTCCAAAACTCCCGAATGCCCGACCAAATCAGAATTCGCGAAATTTTGGACAATCAGAGAATAATCTTTTTCCGCGATTTTTTTCAATAAAGCATCCGTTTGCTCAACCGCGGACATTTCTGGTTTTTCGGCATAACTCGCACATTTCGGTGAAGGAATTAAAATTCGGTCTTCGCCCGCGAATTCTTCTTTTCTGCCACCAGAAAAATAAAATGTCACATGGTTGAATTTTTCCGTCTCGGAAATTCGCAGTTGTGCTAAATTTTCGCCACCGCCTTGCGGGGCACAGCGCGAAATTACTTCTCCTAAGGTGTTTTTGACTCCGCCTTTTTCTTCTTGATAAATTTGCACGGCATCAGGATAATAACTTCCAAAAACTCCTAAATTTTGTGGATCTAAACGAAAATCCCGCGAAAATTTATCAAATTTTTCATCACAAAATGCTGACCAAAGCTGACGCATACGGTCAATTCGGTAGTTGAAACAGATAACAACATCATTTTTTTGAATTGCGCCGTTTTTATCCAATAAAGTTGGCGGTAAATAGTAATCAGATTTATCAGAAGTGGCGTAGAATTCGTCGACAAACCCCCTCGCCCCCTTGTCAGGGGGAAAGTGACTTGAATTTTTCGCGGGATTTTTGACCTCACCCCCGCCCTCTCCTCGGAGGAGAGGGAGCTTAACTGAATTTTTGCCGGTCATAACATTGTAAGCGGCTTGGATACGGTCCCAATTGTTATCGCGGTCCATAGCGTAGAAACGACCGCCGATGCTGGCAATTTTGCCAATTCCTTTTTCTTCGATTTGCTCAATAAATTTTTTGGCAGATCGTTCGCCGACATCGCGTCCATCAGTTATAGCGTGGATATAAATCTCGCGAATTTTATAAACTTTTGCCATTTCCAATAAATCCAAAAGGTGTGGCAGGAAGCTATGGATTCCGCCATCGGAAATCATCCCGACAAAGTGGATTTTACCACTTTCGCGTGTCCCATTCGGCTCACAATTTAGGTCTTTGTGTTTGTCGCTCAGGGTAAATTTTGCTTTTTCAAATAATTTCACGAGTTTTTCGTTTTTCATAAAATCATCTTCATTAATTTTTGTTAAAAACTGCTTGACCGGTCGTCCCGCACCGATGGCTAAATGACCGGCTTCCGAGCCACCAGTTTGAAAACTCGGCAGACCAACTGCTTCGCCGTCCGTCTTTAATCTCGCGAAATTTTGCGAATCGAAAAGTTTTTGCAGAAAAGGTTTTTTGGCGTGATAAATGGCATCACCTTTATCGTGATGTCCCAAACCAAAGCCGTCGAGAATGATTAAAGCCACTTTTTTCATAGATTTTTTTAAATTTCTTTGATTTTAAGCTAAACTGAAAGAAATGAACACAAAAAAATTAAAAAATCGCGGGTTTTCCTTATTTGTTTCGATTGTAGCTTCCTTGATTTTGATGGGAGTTTCGGTAGCGATTATTGCTTCAATTAATCGATCGCTGGATCAAGCGAATAATATCGCGCGGTCGAATCAGGCTTTTTTTATGGCGGAAGCGGGGAAGGAAGCGGCACTTTTTCATCACAGCGTGCGAGGCGCGGGGTTGAAATTAGATGATTCTCAGTCAGCACAAAATATTAATTTTCCGGAATTAGGGGCTGATGTGCAGTGGAAAATAGATGGAAGGAAAGATGAGAAAATCGTAGGAACAATGCATGAAAATGAAAAAATCACGATTCCGTTGTATTGGGATAGTTCAGATAATGTTGGAGCAAAATTTAGTGATTCTAGCATACAGGGAATAGATGCAGCTGGCAGGCAATCCTTAAAATTGTCATTTCCAGACAATCCAATTTTTAAAGATCAGGGAGATAACAAAGTAGCGATAGTTTTTTCTGTTTCGCGAAAAAACAGTAGCGGAAAATATGAAACTTGGATTCCGCAGGCGGATAATCCGTCAGAACCTTGTAGCAATAGTTCTTTTTATTGCAAGAAAGACATGGAAGCAAATGGAGGAACTGCCCAAAATGTTAATTGGGCAAACGGAATTATTAATTTTAACGACACCACTAATCCGGGAAAAATTCTTCCTTCCGGTGATACAACTACTTCATTAAAAAACTTTATGGCAGACTCTAATTCAGCTAATTACGAAATCTCTTTTCAACCAGTTTTGCCTTTTATTGATAATACTGATAAACATTTCGCAGTTCTGAATTTCAAACTAGAAGGAAATAACAATGTAAAAATCCCGCGAAATATTTACACAATTACTTCAACGGTTAATTTCAAAGGATTCAAAAAAGTTGTTGCGGAAGATTACAAAGAAAAACCAAGTATCGGAGCGTTTGATTATACGATATTTAAATAATTCGCGGGATTTTAGGCGAGGTTGTCGTAGTTATCAGTTTTGTTAAACTTATTAAAGGCAGTGGCTATTTTGTTATCATAATTATTTTGAGCATAACCTGGTCCATTATAAAGTCTGGCAAATGTGGTCCAATCATGGTTTTGTAATGCTTTATGAACTGCTGGACGATTTTTTATGTAATTAGCAAATGCTTCAAGTTGGGATTTAGGATCTTGCATAGCTAAAACCATTTCCTCAACAGATGAAAATCCTGCTAGTCTGTAATTAAATCCCATAATCTGAAAGGCTCCATAACTCGTAGCAAGTTTTCTAGGATCTCCTGCGCCATAAACTCCTTTTACTGCATCATTAAAAATATGTTGTTCAAAACGGGTAGCAGAAAATTTTCCTGAACTTTCAACTGAAATAATTGCTTTGATGGCTGGTAAATCTATTTTTAATGCATCAGCTACTCCTTGCAAGCTTTTATCGGGAATATCCAATTTTTTGTTAGTATAATTTAAGGTTGCCATTTCGTATTTTTCTGCAACTTGCAATTCCTGCAAAAACTCATTCTTAGTCGCCGTCTCTTCAGCTGGTGTTAGATTTTCTAATTCTTTGGAATCATAAAATCCCGCGAAATTTTCATCTAATTTATTATAAGAATATTCCGCAGGGGGCGGTGTTGTCTCACCTTTCTCATCTTTAACAAAAGAAACAAAATTTTCGCGGGATTTTCCATCTTCGTCTTGTTTGGGACTACCGATGAAAAATTCAATAGTTTCTCCGCCCAGAATAGATTTGTATTTAGGATCTCCGTACCCAATTTTTCCGTCTCGACGACGCGCTCCGTAAGCATAGGTATGCCTATTTAGAACGACATATTGTGGTTTATTAGAAACTTTTGGGAAAAGATCGGCTAATCCAATTTGATTTTTAGCGTAATCATTCCCGCGAAAATTTACTACGCCATTATCAATAAATAAAGTTTGCAATTCTTCGGCACTGCGTTTCAAAAATTCCGAAGCTTTAATTTTCTCAAATCCAGTCGGCATTTTTTCACCATTTTTAGCAGCAGTTAAAGATGCATCAATGGTTTTTTTACTAGAATATTCGTTTGATTTAGGCGTTTGTTTAACTTGTTGATTCAAGGTATTTAGATCCCCTTTAACCAGATTTTTGGAGACTTCAGTTGCTTGTTTAGGTTTTTCCTGCCAACAAAACTTAGCATTAAAATTTCGCGGGATTTTGCTTAAATTTTTCATTTTTTTTAATTTATCCTCGGATTATACCAGAAAATTGTCGGAAATTCAATAGCGAAAAATGGTTTAATTTGTTATAAATTTCGCGGGATTTTTTTAACTACCTCACCCTAACCTTTCCCGAGTACTCGGGACTAGGAGAGGGAAAATATAGAATGAAAAAAGATTTTTGGTCGGATTTAGAAAAACCAATCTTGGCGTTAGCGCCGATGGCTGGTTATACTGAATCGCCGTTTCGGCGATTGGTAAAGGAAATTGAGCCGTCAGTCATTCTGGTTTCAGAACTAATTTCCACCGAGGCGATTTGCCACAATAACGAAAAAACGATGCGGATGATTGAGTTTCATCCAGACGAAAAAAATTATTACGGAGTGCAGCTTTTCGGTTCGCGGACAGAATCTTTTATCGAAGCAGCAAAAGTTGTCGAAGATCTCGGCGCGGATTTTATTGACCTGAATTTTGGGTGTCCGAGTCCCAAAATTATCAATTCCGGAAACGGTTCGGCTTTGCTCAAAGATCCGGATTCTTCGGCGCGCATGATCGAGGCGCTGGTGAAATCGACCAAGTTGCCGGTGACGGTCAAAATGCGTTTGGGGTTTTATGACGACAAGGATTTGGTAAATTCCGCGAAAAATTTTGAATCTGCGGGGATTTCGGCGTTGGCGATTCACGGCAGGACGACTTTGCAAAAATTTAAAGGTCACTCAAACTGGGAAAAAATTTACGAAGTTAAAGAAAATCTAAAAATTCCCGTAATTGGGAACGGTGATATTGATTCCGCGGAAAAAGCCCGCGAATTTTTACAAAATTTGGACGGAATTATGATTGGGCGGGCGGCGTTGAAAAATCCGTGGATTTTTAAGCAATGTCGGGAAATTTTCGCGGGAAAACCAGTTTCGCCGATGCCGGAAATTCGCGAGCAATTAGCTTTCTTTCGCCGACATGCCGAATTGGCTTCTGAATTTAAAGGCGAAAAATGGGCGATGATTGAGTTGCGGAAACATTTTGCGCATATCGCGCGGGGATTTCATAACGCGGCAAAATTCCGCGAAAAATTGATTCGAATTGAGTCTTTGTCTGGATTAGACGAGGTTTTTGAGGAGATGCTGGGAGAGAAATAAAAATCCCGCGAAATTTTAGAAAAAACAAGTCCGGACTTGGTACAGGATAAAAAGTTGTTTAAGTCCGGACTTAAGTTTTTTGAAAGCAGTTTTGATTTTTCGCGGGATTTTCCTATTATTTACAATGAATTTATTAAACATAAAAATGAAAAAATTTTTCGCGGGATTTCTGGTGTTTTCGATGGTTTTTCTGGCAACTGGTTGTGAGAAAAAAGATCCCAATAAAGGGCGCGTTATTCCGGTTGGACAAAATTATAAAATGCAGGTTTGGACAGCTGAGGAAAGCGATGCGATTGATGCCTTGGGGAAAGAATTTATTTCCGCGACAAAAGCGGCTGGTCTGAATATCAAAGTGGTGAAATTTTCGTCAGAGGAACTTTTGCAAAAAACTTTGCTCGACAAAATGGCGGAAGGGGCTGGTCCTGATATAGTTTTTACCACTGGAGAATGGATTTATAAAAATAAAAACAAACTCGTTCCGCTGACGCAATCGGAAGGATTTACCGCGGAAAGATTTATGGCGTCTTTCGTTCTAGCGGCGGGTGAGGCGATGGTGCAAAATGGCGAAATTTACGGTGTCCCGATGGCAGTAGATTCTCTCGCGATAATTTACAACGAAGACCATCTAATTACGCGACTTTTGGACCGAAATTCCCCAGGGGAAACTTGGCACGAATTTCGCGAGGATACTGAAAAATTAACCAAACAAGACAATTCTATCACGCGTTTTGCGGTTTCTGGAGCAGCGATTGGACGAATGGATAATTTGAATTACGGCTACGAAATTTTGGAAAACATTATGATTCAAATGGGTGCGAAATTTTTTACCCCAGACGGAACAGCCGCAAATTTTGCGTCCAGCACGGGGATTTTGCCAAACGGACAACGGAAAAATTTTGGCGAGGAGGCGGTTAATTTTTTCACTAGTTTCGCCAAACCGCAGTACAAAAACTATTCTTGGAACGAAATGATGGCGAACAAAAATGAAAATTCGCGGGATTTTAAGACATTTTTGAAAGGAAAAACTTCTATGGTTTTTGGGTATTCGCAGGATCTTTTGAAAATCAAAAACATGCTCGCCAACTGGAATGTTAAAGACGGCGCACATATTTCCGAGAAAAATATTCGCGTGGATTTTATGCCACAAATGGCGGACAGCACCAAAGTCGTAGTGGCAAAAGTTTTAGGGTTTGCCGTACCAAAAACCGCTCCGCATCCCGATTTGTCATGGAAAATGCTGAAATATCTCGCGAAAAAAGATGTTGCCAGTAGTTTTCATAATGCGACGAAATTGCCGACAGCGCGTTTGGATTTGATTGTTGAGCAGGCAAGCGATCCCGAATTAGGATTTTGGGTGCGACAAGCAAAATTCGCGAGAAATAATTTTTTACCGATGGATCGAGCCGTTTTTAAGCAGAAATTTTCGACAGCAGTGCAGGAAATTGTTGATAAAAAATTGACCGACTCTTTGCGTGTTTTGAAAAATCTAGAACACCGCCTGACAATTGAATGGAAGGAATTTTTGACTTTGGAAAAACTAATTCAGCGACCGGTCAAAAAACAACCGCCTGCGCAACCTGCGAAAAAGAAATAAAAATCCCGCGAAAAAATGAAAGAATCTCTTTACATTAGCGACAGAAAGGAGTTGTCGCGCGTTTTGGTCTGGGTGGGAGTGATTATTTTTTGGCTAACTTTTTGGTTGCCGAGTGGAATTTTTTTCGGCGGAAATCCAACACAGCTAGGCGCATATTTCCCCGAATTAGAAATAATTTTGCCAATTTCAGTAGTTGGAATTTTGATAGTTTTGGGCGCAAAATTTTTGCGAAAAAGTTTGGATAAAAATTATTTCGCGAGATTTTGGCACGGGGCGAAAACAATTGGTTTATGGCTGACAATTCTTTTGATAATTTCCTTTTTTTCGCGCTGCGCCCCGCAAGGCGGTGGGGATTTTCGGACTTCAGTTTTATTTCTCCCGATTTGGCTAGCGGGCATGCTGACAATCCCGATTAATAAAGAGCTTTTCCCTGAAAATTTGTATAAAAATAGTTTGCTGGCGATTGGTGTTTTGACGGGGTTTCTGGTTATGAAAATTGATCCCCAACTACATATTTCGCGGGATTTGCTGGCGTTGGTTGCGGTTTTGGGGATGGCTTTTTTGTCTGATCAAAAAACCAGTTTTCGCAGATTGCGAAACTTAAAATCCTCATCCTTCACCAAGGTTTCAGATGACACGCGCGAATTTTTTGCCAAACTGGCGATGCAAATTGTTTATTTGGGAGTAATTTTTCAAAGCGATAATTTGATTTTTCAGTTATTGGCGTTAGTGATTTTATTTTTCGCGGGGAAAGTTTTTATTTATCGACGCGGACGACTTTCGCCAGATATTTTTGGAATTATTATTTTCGCGGGATTTTTTCTAAACCGAATGCTTGAATATGGAATTTATAAAATAAATCTGCCCGTGATAATCCCGCATTTCTGGTCAAATTTCCGCGAAATTTTGCTCGGTGTGGGACAGGGGCAATTTTTACCAGCTTTGCAGGCCCAAAGCGATGTTCTTTTGCCGCTTTCGCAATTCCAAACACCGAATAACGGATTTTTATTAACTCTTTACGAGCAGGGAATTTTGGGAGTTTTGGCGATATTTTTGCTTTTCATTTTTTCCTATTATTTACACCACAAACGCTCGAAATTGTATATTTTGATAATTTTCTTGTTATGGTTTTTTTCGCGGGAATTTATGGCGAGTGAAAACGGGATTATTTTGTTTATTTTGTTTTTATTTTTAAACATTGATTGGAAAATTTCACGAGCTTTTAGGAGCAAAGAAGGGTAAAATTTCGCGGGATTTTCAATTATTAAAAATACTTCCCGCCCGAGTATTTCTCGTACGATGGCGGGATCTTCGAATTATTTCTACAAAAAAAGAAGTAGATTGCCGCGCTTCGCTCGCAATGACGAAAAAAGAAAATTTCGCGGATATTAAAAAAAGCAGGAAATCCTGCTTTTTTTAAGAAAATAATTCTAAAATCAAACTTATTATTTATTTTTCAGTGTTGTTGATTACTTTAAAAGCCTCTTGTCCAGATGATGTTATTGGAACAACTAGAAGTTGTAAATCGTCAGTAGAGATTCCTTTTAAATCAATACCTTGGACAGCTTCATCAAGAAAAAAATATTCTGATAGATTTTCACCTTTGCCTAAATTCAATCTTTTGCTATTTTTGGTATCAAATACACATGCTCTCAATCTTAAGTTTTGATCAAAATCTTCTAAATTTGTTAGGAATATTTTGCCGTCTTTTATTTCGTATTTAGCTGAAGGAATGCTTTCCGGAGAAACTTTGAATTCAGGTTGAGGATTATTTTTAGCGAATTCCTCCATACGATTAAATTTTTTTTCTAAATTTGCCATTTATTAGGGGGTTAAAAATTATTGACAAGGCTATTTTATCATAAAATTTTACAAATTGCAAAAATTTCGCGGGATTTTCTGCGAAAGTCCCCCTTGAGAAAGGGGGATTTAGGAGGATTTCAAAAAAAGAAGTAGATTGCCGCGCTTCGCTCGCAATGACAAAAAGTAAAATTTTCGCGGGATTTTCATCCCGCGAAATAGTTTTTCTTATTTAAGGATTTTTTCAATTTTAATTGAGTGTCCGTTCGCCAGTCTCAAGCTGATAACTTTTCGGTTTCGTGCATATGGATCTCGCGAAATAATTCGTCCCCCACTTCGTCGCCGTTCCCATTTATTAACTCGTTCTTTTTGTTCGTTTCGCGCTAGAATTCCTTTGTAAGCATCTTTTTGAGTAAGTCGTTTGAGTGGTTTCATAGATTCCAAAGCTTCTTTAAATTCATCAGATTTGTATTCTGGGGCTTGGAATTCTTTTTGGAATTTTCCTTTCATCACATGGATTTTTTCCGCTAGTGAAATAACTTTTTCTCCATCCTCTTTTTCCAGAGTTAAACCATCTCGACGAGAAATCCCGCGAAATTTTACTTGGTTTTGCATTCGTTTCATTGTTGGACGATCCCAACCCAAAATTCCGTAGCGGTATCCGCGGAAAACTTCGTATCCATTGCGGTTAATGTAAGTTAAAATTTGTGGTTTTACTCCGTAGCGGAGGCGGTCAGCAAACGCTTTCCATTCGGCAGGAGTTTTGTATTTTCCAAAAGTGTTGTGTGGATTTCCGTTTCCGGCGTTGTAAATTGTCGCAATTCGTGAACTTCCTGATGAATAATTCGCGGAAGTTCCAAACGCTGAAACACCGGAAGCGTTTTGTTCTAGGTTATCAACACTGTGTGAGCTCAAAATATTTCCTGCATTTCTAATTGTGTAAGTGTTGTTTCCGTTATTAATAATTTGAACATTCGGATTATTTGCAGTGACCGAAACAATTCGGCTCAAACTTGAGATAATAATATCGCTTCCTGATTGAGAATAAGAAATTTCTCCTGAATAACTCGCCACCCAAATTTTTGTCGCGACATTTTTCCCGTCTTCTCTGACAAATAGTTTATCAGTTGTAATTTCCACAATTTGATTGATTGTTTGAATCTCGTGTGGTGAAGTAATTCCTCTCAAAGTTGAATTTACAATTGTGTCGTCATCGTGTCCTAGGTGTGATTCTTGTTTGTCCAGATAATATCTTTGGTGGAAAAATGTTAGATTATAGTCTTGGTCTTTTTGTGCAACAACTGCGTATTCTCCGTTGGCATCAGTTAATACTGTACAAATTTCGCGGTTTAAATCACAAGTTTCTCCAAATCGTGAAACTACTTGAACCGTTGCTCCAGCTAAAGGATTTCCGTTTTCATCTGTCACTCGTCCCACGAATCCAATTGTGTATGGTTGAGTATAAGCTACAACTTCCGGTGCATCATTTCCGGCTTTATCACGAGTTTGAATGTGGAAATCATACGGATCAGTAATATCTCGTGGTGGAATTGGTAATCCGTTCCATGGTGCCAAAGCTGAAAGTCGCCCATCAAAATTCCGCGAATTTACCCATTCATCACGATGAACTTCTCCTCCGTTAGCCGGATTTGTGAAACGAACATGATAGTTCTGAATTCCGGAAACAACCGCAGAATTAGTTGTATCATCAGCATCATTTGTCCAAGAAAATCGCGCTTTTGAACGATGTTTGAAATTTGGAATGGCTACCCCCAAAGCATCTACAACATCTGTTGGATTAAGTGGAGCAGTTTTATCGAAAATCACTGATGACCCGTCTGTCGTTCCTGTAACATTTGCCAAAGTATTTCCAGCATTATCATTAACATCAATTGAGAAAACTACTAAGCCTTCTGTTCCATCAATTCCCGCGAGATTTATGCTCCATTTTCGCCATTGAGATGGATTTCCTTCTGGTGTTGTGCAAGGCGCTCCGGTTAGTCCGTCGTCAGTCAAAGTGACGGCTTGTCCAAAGATGGTTCCAGTTGGTGGATTATTATCCGAATCAACATAATCACAAACTTGTAATTCAAAATCCAGTGAATCTCCTTGTTTCGCATAATAAGTTGGAACATCACCCATGTAAGCAGTTCCGTCCGCAGAAGTCGCGGAAATTTTTACTTCTTGAACAATTGGATCTGTTCGATCAAATTTAACATTTGGACCTGTTAAATCAGCTTGTGTATAAATTTTTTTGTTCCCGGCTTCATCCCAAATTACAAATCGAAAAGGAATTTCTACTTCAGATTGTTCAGTTCCGTCCGTAAATCTCTCGATAAATTGCCCCGCTCCAGTCCCCGCGACATTATGTACTGTGAATCCGTGTCCAGCACCCAAAATGTATGAATAAGTTGGATTAGTATTTTTCAAAGTAATGTTTGTTGATAAATTATCTGCGGTTGTGAAATCAATGCGGATAGTATCGTTTGTTTTCGCGAGTTTATTATCCAAAGGATTATTTGAAGTAATCACAATGTTTGTCGCGGTTGGTTTGGTTGTATCAGTGGTAGCACTACCAGTCAAAATTCCATTAATATCTGCTGTTGAAATTGTTGTAATATTTCCAGCTCTATCAACAATTGTAAAATCAGCATTTGTCATAGATACCGTCCCATTATCTCCGTTTTGAGCAGTAAATTCAATTGTATCACTTGTTCCCCAAGAAGAAATATTAAATTCTTTAGTTAATGAAGAAATATTACTTGCGGTACTTGCTGAATTTAAAGTCCCGCGAATTATTTCCTCATCAAAACCTAGTGTAAAAGTAGCCTTCTCACCAGTCCTTGCCCAAACCCCTCCTGTTCCGTTTGTAGCCAGAGAAGCGGAAGTAAGCACTGGCGATTGTGTATCAATAATTACAGTTGGTGTTGGCGCGCCCGCAACGAAGTTTGTAATGTTTTGTCCTCCAAAATCCGCGAAATTTACTCCAGTTACTATAATTGAGGCATTATTAGCCGCTCCAATTGCTGATAAATCAAAAGTCGCAGTATAGGTGCTAGCTGGCGAAGAATTCGCGGGATCTGTAAAATTAGCAGAATAAGGTGTTCCATCGATTGTAAAATCAATTGAACCATTCCCATCATAAGAATCAGGATTGGCCAGAGTTAAAGTAAAAGTCAAAATTGAGTCAGCTTTTCCGTAACTGGAATCATAAGTGTTGTCTGAAGTTACACCAATACTAGAAAATACAGGTGCAGTCACATCAACATTTACTGGATTTGCAGAAATTGCGTAGGTTATATTTCCCGCGAGATCTTCAGATTTAAGACAAACCCATTGTCCATTATGACTTTCATCATTAATTGTAACCGTTGATCCAATTGGGTGATATGTATTTGGAAAAACATCATTAGCATCACAAACATTGTCTACACTGTATCCATAATGAGGAAAATTTGATCCTAGATTGTCCGAAGCTGAAACCGCGAAAGTTTCGCTGGCAACAGGACCAGCAGCGATATCATCAGTAAAACTAATAACTGGTGGTGTTGAATCTACAATATATTGTGTAACAGTCGCATCAGCATCATTAATAACCAAAGCAGGTGTTCCTGTTGCTGTTTTACCTGCCTGATCAATCCATTGAGCTGAAGACAAAGCAACTACTCCATCACCTGTCAGGTGGGTTGTCTTTTGGGCATCTTTATCGTGTCCAGTTAAACTTGAACTATAGACCCCATTTGCATTTGCATAAGAAACTGTTTGCACGGCTCCTCCGCCAACAGTAAATCCTAAATCAACTGCTAATCTTGTATCATTTTCTGTTAAATAAGATTTTGTTAAAACAGAAGCTCCCCCGGGAAGATAACGAGTATTCCCAACGACTGAACCAGCTGTGGAAGAAATTTCCACCTTGTCCCAAGTTGGTGCTTTGGAATCAATTTTAATTGGTTCGGAAACCTGTGCACCAATCGTTAAAACTGCATCTTCACCACCAGCATTTTTAATAGAATTTCCTGCCGTAACCTTTAAAATATTTGTCGGCAGATCAATATCATTCCAGTCATTAACATTGAGATCTGGCGCATTTCCTATGGTGTATTTAAAAGTTAATTGTTGTGTTCCGTCTCCATTAAAATAATTCGCGAAATTTGTGTAATTATCTGGAGCTTTAAATCGTAATTGCGGATTTCCTGTAACATTTACAGTTTGATCAAATGTTACAAAGAGATATAAATCATCTCCATTGTCGTAAAAACTAGTTCCATTATATGAACCAGTAGCTGCTCCGCTATAACCATATCCTGTAATAACAGGTGCGGCCGCGTAAGTCGTTGCAGTCAATAGCAAAAAGCCAAAAACATACAAAATTTGTTTAAAGAATTTCTTCATTTGATAAGGGGTAAGAAAATATATCATACCCGCTCTACATTTTTTTAGAAAACTTGTCAAGACCTTTTATCAGAAAACAAAAACTACGCAAGTTGATTTTTTCGCGGGAAAAGAGAAAATCCCAACGATGAAAAAACATAAAAAGAAAATACTTATCGTTTTGGGAATTTTGCTGATTTCTGGCGGAAGCTTTCTCTATTATCAGCAAGCTAGAAAAATAAAGTTCCCTAAAAATCCCGCGAAAAAAACAATTCAGCTCGGTGTTCCGCGCCATATGTCGCTCAAAGGACAAATCCGTGAGGCTAAAAAACTGCTGGATGATGCGCAGTTTTCCAAATCGGCACTTTTGCTTTCTAGCGTTTTAAAGAAAAATCCCGACCTAATTGCTCCTTATCAGTTTTTGGGAGAAATTTATTTACAGACCAAAAATTTCGCGAAATTAGATAATTTGATCGCGCAAATTCAAAAAAAGTTTCCGCAAAATTCGCTGGCTAATGATTTACAAATGCGCAAGTTGATTGCGGAGAAAAAGTTTGGCGAAGTCTTGAAAAATTTAGAAAAATCCCGCGAAATTTCGGATGAATTAAAGTTTTATCAAGCACTTCTGTTGTCTTTACAAAATAATCACGAAAAATCCCGCGAAATTTTAAAAAATTTGGAAAAACTACCAATTGATGAAAATCCGCAAGACCAAGAAAATTTTCAAACGGAAGAAGGTTTTGTGACGGCTGATTTTCACGAAAAAGTCGCGGGATTATTAGAAGTTTATAGCGAATTTGATAAATTTGCTGACGGCAAAAATCCGCATTTATTTGTTTTAATTGCCAAAAATCTCGCGGAAAATAACGAAGCCGTTCTCGCGAAAGAATTCGCCAGTGTGGCAATTAAAGAAGATCCCGAATATGTAGACGGCTGGGTTTTGCGCGGATACGCCGAGTATATGATGGAAGATTATCCCAACGCGCTGGAAGATTTACGACAGGCCTATGATTTAGATCCGTCCCGACCGGAAATTTATTATTTTCTGGCTTTGACTTTGGAAAAAAACGGCAACTTGCCAGAAGCCGCTCTTTTCTTTGAAAAATCACTGGAATTTGATTTTGAATTTTCGCGAGAAATTCGCTGGAAACTAATCAATATTCTCATTGACCAGAAAAAATACGATAAAGTTATTGAACTTTATAAAGAATTAGCGCAAAATCCGCCGAAAAAAGAGCGCGAAAAATTCGTTTCGGTTATCGCGAACTTGATAAATATTATCAAAAATCCGCAAGCCGCCACGGAAATCGCTCAAACTCTGAGCGAACAAAATCCAGATGACATTTTGTCTTTAAATTTGGAAGCGTGGTCACTAATTGAAGCGGGAAATCTTGATGAAGCGGAAATTGTTTTGAATAAAGCGCAGTCAATCAAAGAAAACAATCCGCGAACGGCGCTAAATTTCGGGTTGCTCTACGAAAAACAAGGCGACTATTCTCTCGCCCGCGAATGGTACAAAAAAAGTTATGAATACGGACTGGGGAACGGCTTTGATGAAGTCGTGAACACCGCCGCCGACAAGTTTAATAATCTCGTGGACAAAGAAAACCCCGCGAAATTATCCAGCGATGACAAACGAAATGCTAGCAGTCCGTAAAAATGCTAAATTTTATTTTCTGGGCAATTTGGAATTCTTTTTTGGTAGTTTTGGCGTGGTGGCTAGCTATATTTTTACGAAAAAATTATTTCAAAAAATGGAGCGATCTAAAATCCCGCGAAAAAATTAATTTTCTAATCCTGTTCTTTCTTTGGGGAGCATTTTTCCCCAACATTCCTTACTTATTCACGGAAGGACGCCACTTGATTGATGTTTGCGAACTAGAAAATTCGCGGGATATTTTAGTTTGCATGAAAAACTCTGGCTGGAGCACGCTTTTTTATGCTTATAGCTCACTCGCCATAATTCCGTTTGTCGATAGTTTGGAAAAAATTTCTCAATTATTAGGGAAAATTTTCGCGGGATTTTTCCAAAAACTTTTCCCAATAATTTTCATTCCCATTTCCGCTTTGGGAGTCCAGATCGGACTAGTCGGGCGATTTAATTCATGGGACATTTTTAATGTAAAAAAACTATTAGAATTCATTTCTTCCCAACCTTTCATTTTCCAAGACTGGCTCATTACAACTTTCGGTTTGTATGTAGTTTTTTATGTCGTAGTAATTTTGAGAGATAGGTTTTGGTTAAAAATTTCGCGGGATTTTAATCCTTAAAATCCTCTGCAGTCAAAACCTTTGTATCATTTTTTATTAAATTTGGATTATCTTTATACTTACTATCGAACTCTTTTTGTGGAATAAATTCAACATTAACCTTAATTTCTGAACCAGTTGCTTCTGCTTGCAACTTATATAAACCAATCATATATTCACGGAAGTTTTTCTTGGCAATTTTTTTGGTTTCTGAATCATTATTCATTTTTTCTTTTAATTTTTTCTGTGCTTTCATTGTCATCATTGATTGCTCTTCATCTTCCATACTTACTCCCCAATTTTTATCGGTATCAAAATTAATATTGATGGTTTCCATGCTTATGATTTTGGGTTCAGGAACAATAATATTAACTTCTACTTTATCACCATTATTCGTTTTATTTATATAAAAAGCATCAAACCCCATTAACCCTTTACCTTTTGCTAAGACTGTAAGTGTTCTTTCTGTATAAGGATTTTCTATTGTTATTATAGAGCTGTTGAATATAGTATCTTTAAAAGTATGTTCAAAAGATACACCTTGATAAATTTCAACTGTACCTATTTTAAAAACATCTTTTCTCAACGCCTCTAAAAATATGGTAAAATCTTTCTTTTCTTTTGTCGTTAATTCTATTTTATTTTCTTTGAAAAAATTATGAATAGTTGTAATAGTAAGAACCCCCAAAGCAAATCCAATCGTAAGATCTATTAATTTTGTAGGAAATTTTGATAGAGATTTTATTAATTTTACCGGCAATTTTAATATTCCCCATAAAGCTCTTTTAGAGTATTTCTTGGCTAATTCTTTTGCTTTAGTTTCTCTATCTTTTTCTTGCGGGACTTTTTCTGTTTGATCTACTGGAAGCTCCTCATTCATATCTTCTCCTGGACCATTTTGTTGAAACACAAATTTCCCTAATTTTTCTTTTGAGGCCGTTTTCCATAAATTTTTCATTTTTAAATTTATTAATATTTTTTAAAATCCCGCGAAATTATTTATCTTTAGGTGTATTATCATCCCCTGTTTGTAAAAAATCTTTCTCATTTAAAACTTTTGCTTCTTTATCTCCTTTAGAAGAAAAATAATCAACTAATTTTAATATAAAATCTTTATCATTCAAAACTTCTTCTATTCCTTTCTTTTCATCATCAGTTAGAACTGCGTCTTTTACAAATTTATCAAACCAACTTTCTTTTTTATTTTTAAATTCCTCTATTATTTGCTCTACCTCTTCTCTAGTTTTTGCATTATCTATTTGTTTACTTAATTCATTAAAAATTTCATCAATTGCTTCTTTCTTTTGTTTATCCATTAAATCACTATTCATCATATAATCCCATGGACCAAAGTCTTCGTCTCTGTCTATAACATCATGCAATGCTTCTTGTTTTTTATTTAACTCATAATTTACAATTTTTTTTGTTAAAAAAGCATTTTTAATTTCTGCTGTCGTCAAACCAGCTGTCATCAGCACTCCAAGTATTGCTAGTTTTGTTTTTATACCAAGCTGACGAATTTTTCCAAAAAAAGTGCCTTTTGAAGCTGTGTCGACCCTTTTTTCTTTCAGGCTATGTTGTGATGGTTGATTTTTAAGGACCATTTTTTATTTTTTTAAAAAAAAAGTTATTTGATTATACACTTATAATACATAAAAATCAAGTAAAATCCCGCGAAATTTTGAAAATCCCGTAAAATTCCCTACACTAATCACACTTAAAAAAAGAAAAATGAAAACCGTAAAATTTCACAACACGCTCACTGGGAAAAAAGAAGAATTTAAGCCAATCACCGAGGGGATTGTTAAAATGTATTCGTGTGGACCGACTGTTTATAGTTTTGCACATATTGGGAATTTTCGGAGTTTTCTAACTTCGGATTTAATTTCGCGGGTTTTGACTTACGCTGGTTATAAAGTGGAAAAAGTAATGAATATTACAGATGTGGGGCATTTGACGAATGATAGCGAGGTGGACGCCACCGGAGAAGACAAAATTTCTAAAATCGCGCGACAGGAAAAAGTTGATCCTTATGAAATTGCGCGAAAATTTGAACAATATTTCCGTGAGGATGAGAAAGAGTTGCGGATAATTCCCGCGAAAGCGTATCCGCGGGCAACCGAATACATCAAGGAGCAGATAAATCTCGCGAAAAAATTGATCGAGGAAGGATTTGCTTATGAAGTGAACGGCTCGGTTTATTTTCGGACAGAAAAATTCGCGAAATATGGACAACTTTCTGGGAATAAGTTGGCAGATTTAATCGCGGGAGCGCGTGTGGAAATTAATTCCGAAAAAGAAAGTCCGTTGGATTTCGCGCTTTGGAAAAAAGCTGACGAAAATCATTTGATGCAGTGGGAATTTTTGACAGGCAAGCAAATTCCCGCGAAAATAATCGAGAAATACGCCACGACCGAGTTTGCTTCAAAAAGCGCCAAATTCGAGGAGCTTAAGCAGGATTTTAGTGAGTCGTATGAAATAATACGACGAACGAATCCTGAGCTGAGTGACGAAGAAGTTGGTGAATTTTTGGAAAAAAATCGCGGGTTCCCTGGGTGGCACGCGGAGTGCTCGGTCATGAGTCAAGAACTTCTGGGTTTCCCATTTGATATTCATACCGGTGGCGAAGACAATGTTTTCCCGCACCACGAGTGTGAAATCGCGCAAAACGAGTGTAGCAATCACGGAAAAAAGTCGGTGAATTACTGGCTACATACGAAACATTTGCAGGTTGATGGCAAAAAAATGTCTAAATCTGCGGGGAATTTCTACACAATTCGCGACCTTTTTGAAAAAGGTTGGAAAGGCAACGAAATTCGCTTTGCGCTGATGTCGGCGCACTATCGCGCGACTTTAAATTTTTCGCTGAAAAGTTTGGAGCAAGCGCGCGCGTCAATTGCGCGAATCAATGAAGCAGTCAAAATTTGCCAACAGGTTGGCGGGGAAGCGAAAAATCACCAAACGGAATTAGTGGAAAAATTTCGCGGGATTTTCCAAAACGCTCTTTTTGATGACTTAAATATCGCTGACGCTTTGGCAGCGGTTTTTGGTTTGGTTAAAGAAATGATGAAACTCCGCGAAAAAGACGAGCTGACTGCGGAACTGGCGGAAGATATTCTATATTTCTTGGAAAATGATTTCACGCAAATTTTTGATGTTTTACCGGAACGCGCGGAATTAGACGAAAAAACCCGCGAAATTATTGAGAAGTTGGTTAGGGAAAGAATGACCGCGCGAGAAAATAAAGATTGGGCGGAATCCGACCGCATTCGCGATTTATTAGCGGAAAAATATAATGTGGAACTTCTTGATTCCGCAGTGGAGACGACTTGGCGGGTGAAATAAGAAAATTTTGCAGGATTTTTTCTTGACTTTTTATGAAACATATTATAAAAGCGTTTTGACTTTTAACAATCTAGAAATGACAACAATAGAAACTCAAAAATTGGATTTAGAAAATCACTTATCTAATTTAACACTCGATGATTTTAAAAAAATTGAAAACTTTTATTTCGAAGAAGGTGATTTTGAGGAATATCCTAATTCGTTAGATGTAGCTGAAAATTTTTGGGAATACAAAAATGTTAGAAAAAGTAGCGCTAAGCCATATAAATGGTTAAAGTCATCAGCTGATTATGCAGCAGTCGTTTTTATGAAAAACCATTCTGACTTCGAAACAGATAATG
>JALVIB010000058.1 GCA_027028725.1 Candidatus Altimarinota bacterium | reverse complement strand
AGTAGTTAGTGGAATTTTACCCTGAGTGACAAATTCTTTTTTTAAATCAGGAGTCGAATGGGTCTAGCTATTCAAAATCCCGCGAAATTTTCACATCTCCACAGGCGCGACGGCGTCGTCGCGCCTACAAAAAAAGGGAAATTATTCGGGACGGTTTGAAACCGTCCCCTACAAAAATTATTAATTATTAACTTTTAACTATTAATTACTAAAATTTTTCCGCGAAATTTTTATTTCCCATCTTGTGAACTCGTCAACTTTCCAAGATTTGTATTTAAAAATATTTTATGGTATAAGTGGTGTATGGACTTAGAGAAAATTCGGAAAAAACTACACAAGATATTTCACGAACCGGCTACTCATAAGGCGCGGGTAACAAATGGAACCATTTCCTTTTTAATTATTATTTCTATTGCCATTATACCTATACATATAGTTAGTCGGCTAAATGGAATGACTGACGTAGACAATTTATTGGTAATTTTTGATAAAATAATTGTGACGATTTTTACGATTGAATATCTGTTGCGAGTTTGGAGTAGCAAAAACCCGCGAAAATTTATTCTTTCTTGGGAAAGCGTTATAGATATCGCCTCAATTATACCATTTTACTTAGACAAATTCGGAATTTTGGCAGATTTCCCCTTTGCTTTTGAAACATTTTTACTTTTAAGAACAATTCGAATTTTGCGTTTTATAAATATGTATGGAATTGAATCCGAAGTATTAGCACGCATGGAAAATGATAAAAATTTCTACAAAATTCCTGGTGAAAAAATTGAACGAATTATTCAGCGTCATCCAATTATTTTTATGGCAAGAATGATTATGCCGTTAGTTTTTACTAGTATAGCTTTAACTGCTTTAATTATTTCGCGGGAATTTAACTGGAATGCTTGGGGAATTGCTTCATCAATTTTATTTTTTTCATTGGCGGTTTTATTTTTTATCAAAGCATGGATAGATCATCATTATGATGTGATTTATATCACGACTCATCGTGTAATCTTACAAAACCACGAACTTTTTGGTTCGGAAACAAATGGATTAATGTATAATGCTATAACTAATGTTATTCCGAGCAACAAAGGATTTTGGCGCTGGGCGCTGGGAATAGGACATATTGAAATTGAAACAGCTAATCGTGATGGAACTGTTAGCTTTCGAAGTGTGCGCCATCCGCATAAAGTTGTGGGATATATCGCCGAAAATAAAATTAAGGCACGCAAAAGAGAATTAGCAAATCATCCAAATAAAGATGAACTTCTAGCTCAAGAAAATTGCGATTTTGGTAAAAGTAAAACTTTTTAATTTTTTAACTTTCCCCTTAACATCTTTTGAACCAGGACCGGATTCGCCGAACCCCGCGAAATTTTCATTACTTGTCCGACCAGAAAGCCAATCACTTTTTCTTTCCCCGCTTTGAAATCGGCAACAGTTTGCGGATTTGCTTGCAGAACTTCTTCCACCCATTTCTCTAATTCTCCGGAATTGGAAATTTGCTCCAATCCCAATTTGGTCATCAAATATTCAGCGGATTCTCCAGTCTGCATCGCAGTTTCTAAAATCTTTTTCGCTCCCGATGACGATATCGCGGACTTTTCTAACAATGTCATGACATCCGCAAAATGTCGTGGCTTAACCGCTGTTTTTACCCACTCTTCGTTTGATAAAAGAGCGGAAAAAATTAATTTCGCGGAATTTTTGGGATCATTGGAAAGTTCCACAACTTCATCAAAAAAATCAGATAATTCGCGGGATTCTGATAATTTTAACGAATCCATATCTGATAACTTGTATTCTTTTTTGTATTTTAGAAATTTCTCCGCCGGCAAAACCGGAATTTCCCGCGAAATTTTTGTAATTCCCTCCTCAGTAAATAAAAGCGGTGGCACATCTGGCTCGGGAAAATACCGATAATCGTCCGCTGATTCTTTGGCGCGTAAGAGTTGTGTTTTTTCCTCATTATCCAGCCACCCTCGAGTAGAATCCTTATCGGGAGCTTTTCCTGCTTCCCAAAGCTTTGTTTGTCGCGAAATTTCGTATTCAATGGCTTTTTCTAGGGAATTAAAGGAATTCAAATTTTTAATTTCTGCCCGCGGATAAAGCGTTTTTTCACCAACAGGTCGCAAGGAAACTGACGCATCAAACCGCATCATTCCTTTTTCCATATCGGCATCAGAAGCTCCCACAACTCGCAAAATTTTCTGAATTTCTTGCGCCAATGCTTTGGCTTCGGCTGACGATCGCAAGTCTGGCTCGGTGACAATTTCGATGAGCGGGCTTCCCGCGCGGTTAAAGTCAATCAAAGTCCCCCGCTCGGTATGAGTTAGTTTTCCGGCATCGTTTTCGAGGTGAACGCGCGTGATTTTGATTTTTTTCGCGGAAATTTTACTGACATTTCCGTGATCATCTTTGGTTGGAACGAGAATTTCCACTTTTCCTTTTAACGCAAACGGTTCTTCGCTTTGTGTAATTTGATAGCCGGTTGGTAAATCCGGATAAAAATAATTTTTTCGATCAAATTTGGAAAACTTTTGAATTTCACAGCCCAAAGCCAACGCCGCCTGCACCGCTTTATCCAAAGCTAATTTATTTAAAACCGGCAACATTCCCGGAAACCCTGTACAAACAGGACAAATTCGCGTATTTGGAGTTATACCAAAAGCATCGTTATCACAATTACACCATAATTTTGATTTTGTGGATAACTGAGCGTGTATTTCGAGTCCGATAATTGTTTCTAATTCCATTTCGCGGTTATTATACGAAAAAAAATAAAAAAATCCCGCGAAATTTCGCGGGATTTTTAGTATAACTAATTTGAGTTTATTTTTTATCCTACTGAGAGACACCACCGGTTGCTGCAGTACAACCTTGCCCCTGTGTATCCATACACACATAAGTACTACCTGATCCAGTCCTACAACATGTTTCCCCAGAAGGACATCCATTACCACACTGATCATTAAGAAAACCACCACAGAAACTAATTGTTTCTAGTTTAGCATCATTTCCATTTCCTGTTATTTGAATGATAGCTCTTGCTCCATTTGAGGTAGAAATTT
>JALVIB010000057.1 GCA_027028725.1 Candidatus Altimarinota bacterium | reverse complement strand
AACCATTTGCTTCAATCTTTGACCGAATGGCGAGGGCGATGTCTTGCTGTCTTTTAGCTCGTGAGTAATCCGAAGTTGTTTTTCGGCTTCGGGCATATTTTAACGCTGTTGAGCCATCAAAATGCTGCAGCCCTTTGCGCACGACAAAAGTTTCAAAACCATATTTTCCATCAGGATAAAATGGATCGATGATGTCGTTTGGGACAAATAAATCAATTCCGCCCAGCAAATCAATTCCGTCGCGAAAAATATCAAAATCAACAACCGCAGCGTAGTGAATATCAATTCCCGCGAATTTTTCAAGCGCTTCTTTGGTTATTTCAATTCCTTTCTTTTCACCATATTTATACTGCGCGGCAGCGTAAACTTCGTTGATTTTACGATTTCCCACTTTCGATTCAACAAACAAATCTCGCGGGAAACTGAGCATGGAAATGCTCGGGATTTCAGGATTTATGGAAGCCAGCATAATGGAGTCAGATAAATGTCCACCTTCTTTGCTTGCTCCAGCGACTCCCAATAAAAGAATGTTAGTATGTCCGTTTTTGTCAGTTTTTAGTGGTCCGCTAGAAAAAATTCGTGGGGCAGATATTTCCCCTGAACTAAAAGATTCATAAATCGCTCGTGTTCCAAATCCCGCGAAAATAGCGATAATCAGAATTCCTAAAAATTTTTTATTCCGTTTCATCCAATTCCAAATTCTTTTTGCTTTGGAAGTTCTTCTTTGCGGTTGTTTTATACGGCGGACTTTGAAATTCATCGTGCCGAATTTTAGTAGTTTCTATCTTTAGGTCAATTTTTTGGTTTAGTTGTTTTAGAAAATGCTAAAATTTTTCGCGGGATTTTTATAAAGGCGTTAATGAGAGATTATTTATTTCTAAAATGTTATAAAATAAAATGTTTAAAAAATGTGTTCAACAGAAAATAGTATAAAAAAGTTGTACATGGGTATTTTTTTTGTTTATAGTTATTCACGAAATAATTTATTTGTAATGAAAAAAACTTTACTAGTTTCGTTGTCAATCTTAATGGGAAGTTTTTCTCTCGCTTTTGCGGCCTCTACTTCCAATGTTTTAGACGGAGATTTATTCTTCTATGACGAAGTAATGATAAATTCAGGAGTAACTTATCAGTCTGATTTGGATGGAGACACGGGATCGGCAAATGTTAAATTCGAAGGAGATGGAAGTTTGACAATCGGTCGTAGATTAGGAGATGGATTTCCGCGAGTGGCAATTTATTCAGGAACAACTTTGACGGTTAGTCAGGATTTCTCTGGAAAAGCTGATAAAAATTGGTGGGCAGGAAAAGTTAAATCCCCAAATAGAGTTTTAAATGTTCCAGTAAATTTATTTAAGTGGGAAAATGAATCCAATCACAAAAAAATTGGAGAATCTGTTGATGGAGAAACAAAAGTCGCGGTGAGTTATGGTTTTGAATCAGTCACTGAAACTTATAAATTTTCTTCACCAGCTTATATTGTTTTACCAGTTAATGCTCCTGATAATGCCAAAATTTGGTATGTTTTCCATAACATTGACCCAGAAGATTATGCTGATGCACAACCAGTAGAAATCAAAGAAGATAACTTCTGCGTAGTTCAAGATAATTTATGTGTGATTCCAGTGACAGAAATGAATGAAGTGGCTTTGATTGAAGAAAGTTTTGAAAGGTGTCCGCGAAAAGAAGTGCCAAATGGTTCGGTTGGAGCAATTCCATATTGTGTAATTACTTGTAATCAGGGATATGAATTAGACGAAAGTGCGATTGCCTGTACTGAATCAGAAGGCGGAGCCACAAATGGATCAGGGGAAACTTCTCTTCCAGAAGGAACAACTCATGAATCTGCTCCAATGGAAGGAAATAATTTCGCGGGATTATCTGGTGATGAATTAAAACAAGCAATTAAAGAGGCTCGCCTACAAGCTATTGGTAAAAAATCATATCATTCAGGACATTATACAGGGGATACTTTACAATTAATTGATACTTCAAATTTATCAGGAGAAGAATTACGAAATGCTTTGAGAAGAAACGCAGAAATAAATCGTCGACGCGGTTTAGAAAATAAGCGAAAAACAGACGATTCCGAAGTTTCTTTTCTAAAAAAAGCCTTGAATGATATCCGTGGAACATTATGGTCATGGGAAAATGCGAAATCTCAGAAAGCCAAAACAATTGCTTCAGCTACGGACACAGAACAAAATCAAGAATTAGAACTAGCTTCTAACGGAGAAAATATGGGAGAATCAGAATCTTTTTCTGGTCACGCCTCAGCACCACTTCTGCCATCAAGTGGATCATCAACAATCTTCATCATCATTTCCATTTTGGGAATTGGTCTAATGCTACTGGCATTTAAAAGAAACTAAATAAGACATTAACTAGAGAGGTTTGAAAATATATCGGGAGAAAAGCGGTGGGGGCCGCTTTTTTCTTTTGTAGATTAATTTTCTGTGGCAAGAAAGTTGCGAAAGAACTCGTTTTAATGTATAATCAAGCTAGTTCAAATGAAAAAATCAGTTGCTAAAATCCCGCGAAAAAAAATAAATCAGAAAACTTTTTTGATTTATATTCCGCAATCGTTGTCCAAAACAACTTCGGCGGAAGAAGCTCGCGAAAATGCCGAAAAATTCGTGGAAGTTTTTCAAAACTTGCACGAGGCTTTGCCGGACAAAAAAATGTCTTTCGAAATTGTTGTTTTTGGACAGAACATTGGGTTTTGTTATACCGCCGATCCGGCAACTTGCGAAGTTGTCGCGGGACAAATTTACGCGATGGATTCAGATGCGGATATTCGTGAAATTCCGGATTTTGTTAATGCTATAAATCCCGCGAAAACAAAACTTGCTTGGACTGAACTTAAGTTAGATCGACGCGATATTTTCCCACTTAAAACTTTTGATAATTTTAAGACAGATTCTTTATCCGGAGTTTTGAATGTGATGGCAAAATGTACAAATAATGAAGGGATTTGGTTTCAATTAGTGACTTCTCCGCGAGAAGATACGGGTTGGCATCACTTTGTTTTGGGTTGGGTAAAAAGGTTTGAAAAAATTCGGCGAATTTTTCGCGTGAAATATTGGTTTAAGAAAAATGTGACCCAAGATTTTGATAAAAAAATTAACGAGAAAACCAAAGGAAAGCTTTTTCGCTGTAATTTGCGAGTGGCGGCATTTTCGACAGATCCCGCGAAAAACCCCAACATTAAATTACAAGCAGTTTTAGGAAGTTTGAAGAACTTCAACACTTTGGACTTAAATAAATTCAAAATTTCGCGGGTTTCTCATAATTCCAAAGCGGCTTTACATAAATTTAAAAAACGCCAGCTTTCTGGTGGTTTTTTCTTTAGCGGAAAGGAAATGGCGACACTTTACCATCTGCCAAATGAGCAAATGGTGCCGAACTTAATCCATGTTTTATCGCGAAAATGTGAGCCACCAGCAGATTTGCCAGTAGATCAAAATGATAAAAATATTTCTTTCTTTGGAATAACTAATTTTCACGGAAAAGAAATCCCCTTCGGAATCAAGCGAAGTGATCGTCGCCGACACCTTTATGTTGTTGGGAAATCCGGTTCCGGTAAATCTAAATTATTAGAACTTTTGATTAAAAACGATTTGAAAATGGGGAAGGGGATTGGTGTGCTTGATCCGCATGGAGATTTGGTCGACAATGTTTTGAAATGCGTGCCCAAAAATCGTATCAAAGATGTGGTTATTTTTGATCCATCAGATACGAAGTTTCCAATCGCCTTTAATCCACTGGCCGATGTACCACCGGAACTAAAAATTCGCGTGACCATCGGATTTATTGAAATTTTTAAAAAACTTTTTGGAGCGAACTGGACGCCCCGACTGGAACATGTTTTGCGGTACACCACTTTGGCGCTTCTGGACACTCCGGGGACGACAATTTTGAGTATTTTGAAAATGCTGACTGACAAAAATTATCGTCAGACAATCGTGCGAAATATTCAGGATAATGTGGTCAAAAACTTCTGGGTTAATGAATTCGCGGGCTGGTCGGAGAAATTTGATAATGAAGCAATTACCCCACTTTTAAACAAAGTTGGGCAGTTTGTTTCGACAAATATGATTCGAAATATCGTTGGACAACCAGAAGACAAAGTGGATTTCCGAAAAATTATGGATAACAAGAAGATTCTCTTAATGAAGGTTTCTAAAGGAATTTTGGGTGAAGAAAACGCTTCACTGATGGGGGCGTTAGCGATTACCAAAATTTACCAAGCAGCGATGGCGCGGGCGGATACGGCAGAAGAAGACCGCGAAGATTTCTATTTTTATGTTGATGAGTTCCAAAATTTCGCGACCGACACTTTTGACGAAATTTTGTCCGAAGCACGAAAATATCGCCTCAATCTAACTCTGGCGCACCAGTTTTTGGGGCAACTTTCCGCGAAAATTCGGACAACGGTCTTTGGTAATGTTGGATCAATGGTGAGTTTCCGAGTGGGTGGAAATGACGCGAAAATTTTGGAAGAAGAATTTAATCCGCGCGTTAAAGAACGGGATATTATTAATCTGGCAGTGCGGAATTTTTATTGCAAAATGTCGATTGAAGGCGAACTTCGCGAGGCGTTTTCCGGAAAAACAATGTTTATGAGTTTTCCAAAAGAACAATATGTTCAGGATTGTATTAAACATTCTCATGACACCTATTGTCGTCCAATTCAAGAAGTAGAAAAGATTTTACAGCAATGGGAAGAGGGGAAACTGGATATTCAGAAAAAAGCGCAAGAATTAGCCAATTCTAACGGACCACAAATGGATGAGGATTTTGGTTCACCGATTGTCTAAAATCCCGCGAAATTTTTAAGAAAAACTTAAGTCCGGACTTAAAAGACTTTTTATCCTGTACCAAGTCCGGACTTGTTTTTTTCTTTTCTTAAAAATTTCGCGGGATTTTTTATGCCCCCCTGACAAGGGGGGAGAGGGGGGTTGTTTTTTCGCGGGATTTCCAAAAACTTGCCAAATTTCGCGGGAAAATATAAATTCAAAAATGAAATAATTAACACATATAAAAATGAAAAAATTTCTCGGCAAAATTGCGCGTTTCGCACTTCGCAACCTAGTTTTAATGGTAGGACTTGTTCTGCTTGGAGTTTGGGGATTTAATTCCCCGCGAAATTTTCAGCCAATAACTAAAATAGCAAATAATTTGTCTCTCAAATCTGCCTCAATGGATTATATGGGTATGGAATCAATTGCACCTGCTCCTATGATGGCAAAATCTCGCGGGATTTCTATTCCTAATTTTGTGGATAATAATGCTTTTGCAGATGTGCCTGAAGAAAATCGCAAAGTGATAAAAAACGCTTCCATAACGATTGAAGTTGATGATACCGAGATTGCCAAAGGTTTGGTTGAGGAAAAAATCAAAGAACTTGGCGGAGTTATCACCAATATGAATTCTTACGAAGTTCGGTCCGGAATTTTGGCTTATAATATGACTTTGCGCGTGCCGAGTGATAAATTAGAAGTAGCGATGGAAAATTTAGCTTCATTAGGAGTGAAAAAGAGCGAAAGCTTTAATTCGCGGGATATTACTGCGCAGTATATGGATACGGAAAATCAAATTAAAAATTTGGAAGCGCGTCGTGGCCGTTTGCGAGAATTAATGAAATTTAAAACCGATAATTTGAGTGATGTTTTGCAAATTGACCGCGAGTTGAGCAGTGTCCAAAACCAAATTGAGAATTTACAAAGAACTCAGAATCGCCGTGATACTGATGTTGATTTTTCTACTATTAACCTAAATATTCAACCGAAACCGGAAATTGGCGATTTTTCTAGTCCGGCGGAATGGAATGTTGAAAAAACTTGGAAAAATTCGGTAAATGACTTGATTCATTCTTTGCAAAATCTCGCGGAAAAAGCGATTAGAATTGTGGTTTATGCCCCAATTTGGTTGCCGATTTTAATTATTTTGTGGTTAATTCAGCGCGCCATTCGTCGTAAAATGGATAAGAAAAATCCCGCTGCGCCCCGCAAGGCGGCGGCGAAAAAATAATTATTAATTATCGTAGAGGCGTTGCATGCAACGCCTCTACCGGAAATATAAAAAATGAAGCAAAACGAAAACTGGCGAGAGATTCTGGCGCGTATGGAGCAGAAAATCGATCGTCTGGAAGACAAAATCGAGAAAATAAATCACCGCGTCAATCCGCCGTGGTGGAAAAATTTCGCGGGATTTTTGGCTAACAATTTTTTCACGATTCTGACACTTGTTTCGCTGATTTTAATCGCTTGGAAAGCGTGGGGATTTTATATGGAAATTTCTCACGACATCGAAGCGGTCAAAGAATCCGCCAATTCCCTTAAAAATTTGCCATCCAGCGCGGGGAATTCGATAAAAGATATGATTAAGGGGTTTGGATTTTAAAATCCCGCGGGATTTTTGAAAAAAACTCTAAGTCCGGACTTAAACAACTTTTTATCTTGTGCCAAGTCCGGACTTGTTTTTTATTTTTTTATAAGGAAAAAAATTTGACAAAATCCCGCGAAAAAATAAATTGCAGGCGTGTCGAAGACAGTGGGTAGCTAATAAATCCCACCGAGACGAGGTTTACAGGGCGCGCTGAGTTTATCAGCAAGTCGCTTCTGCCCAGAAGAACTTGGGCTTCGTCAGAAAAATGTCTTCGATTACGAAGATTTTTTTATTTATTTATCATGGCAATTACCAAATCCAAAAAAACGGAACAGCTAGCTGCCTTAGTTGAAAAATTTAAGGACGCTGCCGGTGTTGCTTTTGCTAAGTTTAACAAACTAGGAGTGGAAGAAGCTCAAGTTATTCGTCGCGATTTGCGCGAAAACGGAATGTCTTACACTGTTATCAAAAAAACTTTAATAGCAATCGCAGCCAAGGAAGCAGGTTTAGCTGAGTTCAGTCCGAATGATCTGGAAGGTTCTGTCGCGGTGATTGTGTCGCCGACTGACGCTGTAATGCCTGCACAATTCATTAAAAAGTACAAAAAAGACTTTTTCGTGAAGAAAACCAAAGAACACGATGCTTATGCGAAAATTGATTTCGCGGGAGCTTTGTTCGAAGGAAATTTCCTAGATGCAGCCAAAACAGCCGAATTCGCCAACACTGCTACACGCGAAGAATCTTTGGCAAAAATTGTGGGAATGCTCAAATCAGGTCCACAAAAATTGCATTCAGTCCTCAATTCTGGATTGCAAAGAACTTTCAATGTTCTTCAAAACGCTGACAAATTCGCAGCTTAATTCGAATTTACTTTTTATTTAATTTTTAAAACCCTTAAAAAATGACAGAAGAAACAACTGTAACTGTAGAGCTTTCTAAAAACGAGAAAGCTGTTGTGGATGCTATTGAAAAACTAACAGTAGTTGAAGCAAACAATGTAGCTAAATATTTCGAAGAAAAATACGGAATTTCAGCTGCTGTAGCTGCTGCACCTGCCGCTGCTGGTGGAGCTGCTGCTGGAGGAAACGACGCTGGTGAAGAAAAATCTTCATTTGATGTTGTTCTAAAAGACTGCGGAGCACAAAAAATCGCGGTTATTAAAGTAGTTCGTGAAATCACAGGACTTGGTCTTGGTGAAGCGAAAGCTTTGGCAGAAAAAGGAGGAGTTATTAAAGAAGGAGTTAAGAAAGAAGAAGCAGAAGAACTAAAAGGAAAATTCGAAGCAGCTGGTGCTACTGTTGAATTAGCGTAAAACCCCTAAATCCCCTTATCAGGGGACTTGAGTCGCGGGAAATCACGCGAAAAAACGAGAGGAACACCACAAAAAACACTGCCGAATGGCAGTGTTTTTTGGTTTAAGAAAAATCCCGCGAAAAAATTAAAAACAAAGGGGGATTTTTTTTAAATAATTTGAAGATCCCGCCATCGTCCGAGAAATGCTTGGGCGGGAAGTATTTTATTTTCCAAAATTTCGCGGGATTTTTCTTATCTAAAATTTTTTTGACTAAAAAATGTGAACAATGTAAAATTTTCGCGGGATTTTCTCAAAATTAAAAAATAAAAATGCTTGGAAACTTATTACTCGGACTTGTCTCGGTTTTCTTTTCTACCGCCCATGCTGAGCAACCACTTGCGCCTTATATCGAAGAAAACACTCAGGAATACCTCAAAAGTGGAAATATCGCTGATGAGCTGGATTTTGGTACAACGCAAACTCCGCGATTTTATACTCGTGCAGAATGGGGCGCTGACGAATCATTACGATTGGCAAAAAAAGTCAACAATGGAAGCAAATGGTATCAAATTGAAATAAATGCTTTGCCAAAAGAGTTGCGTCCTGAAGTAATTCGGCGAACGGATGATAATGGGAATGCCTTATTTTGGCCGATTATGGAAAATAAAAATATCGCGAAATTTGTCGTCCATCACACTGCGGAAAACCTCCAAGCTGAACGCGGGCGCACACCGAAGGAAATTATGCGCGCAATTTATCGTTATCACACACTCGGACGCGGTTGGGGTGATATCGGATATAATTTTGTGATTGACCGCTTTGGGAATGTTTACGAAGGACGCGCCGGATATGAGAAAAATAAACGAATTCCAGTTGGAGCCCACGCGGCTCTGCGAAATGTTGGAACGGTGGGAATTGCCTTGATGGGGAATTTTCAAAGTGAACAACCGACCAAAGCACAATTAAATGTTTTGGCGTTATTGATTGCGGATTTATCGCGACAATTTAATGTTGATCCGCTGGGACATTCTACTTTTCATGGTAAATATTTACCAAATGTTGTTCTCCACGGACAAGTTGCCGCTTACGGACATGGAACAGCTTGTGCAGGAAGAAATATGTATAAACAACTGCCAAATTTGCGGAAAAAAATCGCGGGATTTATATCAGAACTGAAATCTTTTGAAAAAAACGGCTATCGAACTGGTTTAGATTTCTTGACTGGTCCGTCGAGCAAAAGCCGATTACTAAACAGGCATTACAAGAAAAAACTCAAAAAATCGGGACGCCCGATTTGGGTGAGAAATCCAGATCAGCCCCCTTTAATCCGTCGAAATGAAGCCAAAACAATCGATATTTCCGTGCGAAATGATTCCACAATTGATTGGCGGAAATCTTTGTCGCTAGTTCCAGAAAATATTCCCGACGGAATGGTTATTTCCAAATTTTATTTAACTGGGGCAACTCCCAAAGGACGAAACGGAATTTTTCGCGGGAAAATATATATCAAAGGTACACCCAATGGGAAATATGTTTTTCGGTTAGTGCCAAAATTTTTGGGGAAAAATGTAGTGGATTCACAGATGAAACGGGGATCTTTTGAATACGAAGTTCAAGTTGCTGGCGACAAAAATTCGCTAACTGCTTCAGTGCGCAACACTTCGTTTTTCAAAAATTTGCAGACCAATAGTTTCAAAACTACTTCCCAAAATCCCGCTGCGCCCCGCAAGGCGGTGGCGAAAAAAACCACTTCTAGACCATTATCTTCATTTTTTGGAAAAAAAATTCTCCCTGCTAAACCAACTAATAATTTAGGAACTCCGGTGAAAGTAAAAATTGCCGGATTTTCCAAAGATTACGCCGAAATTATGGGAAGTTCTGATGTTGTTTTATGGAAAAATTCCCGCGAAAAAATCGCTAAACTGCCGGCACATACACCTCTTAAAGTTTATTATCATAAAGCCGGTGAAAAATATATTTCGGTTAATGTTGGCACTAAAAGTTGGAAATTTGGCACCCGCGACAAAATCACTTTTGGCACAGCGGGATTTTTGGAAGTGCTGAATTACCAAAACAAACGCTTTGGAAGCACTAAACTTCGCTACAATAAATTTCGCGGGAAATTACATTTCAAAGTTGGTGACGACAACCATTTAATGATGATTAATGAGTTACCTTTGGAACAATATTTATGGGGATTGGGCGAAGAACCTTCTCACGAACCGCTGAATAAGAAAAAAACCATTTTCATTTTGGCGCGTTCTTATGCTTATGTTTATTCGGGAAAACGACGAAAATTTAATCGCTATGATTACGATTTGGAGGACGATCCGCGAACTTCACAGCTTTATTTGGGATACGATTGGGAACGCTATCACCAAAACCAAAAAGATATTGTCAAAGAAACACAAGGACAAGTTTTATATTCCGCGAAAGCGGGGCGAGTTGTCATTGGACCGTATTTCACACAAAGTGCGGGATATTCGGTAAACCCTTGGCGATCGCAGTATCCGTGGGCAAAAGCTCGCCAACTTCCTTATGATAAAGGACTACAACAACGCGGACACGGAGTCGGGTTATCGGGACATTCTGCGAGAATTTTGGCGGAAAAAGGCGCCACCGTGCAGGAAATTATTGATTATTTCTTTGACGGCTTGAAAGTTAAGAAGATTTATTAAAGGAAACTCTGATAAATAAAAATTCTACACGATAAAGGAATTAGTCAGGCGCAAAAACAAAATTCATCTTTTTGGCTAATTTTCCCTCGAAATAGTGATTTCCGTAGCCTGCTACGAAAATCAATTTCTTGAAAAAATTATCTCAAAAATCTTAGAATTTTCCGTTTTGCGTTATTTATCAGAGTTTCCTAAAAATTTCGCTGGATTTTCATAAATATTTCAAAAATCCCGCCATCGTAAGATAAAAACTTGGGCGGGATGTAGGGATCCCGAGTACTCGGGATGACCTGTCCTTTTTTTAAAAAATTTCGCGGGATTTTAACTAAAAACAAACTTCCCGGACTTGATCCGGGATCTACGATATATTCAAAAATAATGTTTCATAGAATCTGAATCAAGTTCAGAGTTTTTTCAGCAAATCCCCCTCAATCCCCCTTTATCAAGGGGGAATTATTAGGAAACATAAAAAAATCCCGCGAAAAATTCCCCCTGACAAGGGGGCTAGGGGGTTATAAATGGGGCGAACGGTGGGGATCGAACCCACGGCCAGCTGGACCACAACCAGCTGCTCTACCACTGAGCTACGTTCGCCGTGATAAGCGATAGAAACTTTATTTAGATTTAGATTTTTAGCAAATTTTTTTTAAGAGAGACTTGATAAATAACACTAAACAGAAAATTTCGCGGGATTTTTTATGATCTACAAAATAACTTTTAACTATTAATTTTTAACTTTTAACTCTTACAAATGTCATTTATAATTCGTTATTTATTACACCAAAAGATTTCCCGCGAAAAAATCTTGACAGAAATTAATTTCAAAATAGAATCGCTCGGCTTTTTTGATGAAAAATTATGCTTCAACCAAAGAAAACAAAACACAGAAAGCAGTTTAGATTGCGTTCACAAGCTAAGGGAATTTCTACCCGTGGGGCAACTATCGCCTTTGGAAAAATTGCTATCAAAGCAATTCAAGCGGGAGAAATTACTGCACGACAAATTGAGGCTACTCGTCGAGTAATTTCGCGGGCTTCTAAGCGTGGTGGTAAAACTTGGATTCGTATTTTTCCTCAAAAAGTCCTAACTTCTAAAGGAGCAGAAGTTCCAATGGGATCTGGGAAAGGTTCACCTGATAAATGGGTTTGCCAAGTTAAACCAGGGCGAATTTTGTTTGAAATGGCTGGAACAGATATGGCGACTATGAAAGAAGCTTTACGATTAGCTACTTACAAATTGCCTGTTAAATGCAAAATTATTACTACTGAAATTTAAGATGAAAATTCAAGAATTACGCCAAATGACAGTTAAACAATTAAACAAAGAGTTGATTAAAACTCGTCGAGAGTTGGGCTCAGCGAGATTTCGCGTAAAAACTGGGCAAAATCAAAACACTGCTCAAGTTTCTAAATTAAGAAAAAAAATCGCTCAAATTATGACTATTTTGAGAGAAATGCAAGATAACTTAACTAATTCTAAATAATGATTACGAAAAAAGGAACGGTTGTGAAAGTTATTGATGATAAAACTTCAAGAGTTGAAGTTCATTCTTATCAACAACACAAAATTTATAAAAAACGATTTAGAATTACCAAAAATTTCTTGATTGACACACCTCATCGTCTAGAAGTAGGTGCGCAAGTAGAAATTGAACAATGTCGTCCAGTATCTAAAAGAAAACACTGGAAATTAGTAGTAAATCCCGCGAAAAAATGATTCAACACATGTCTTGGTTACAAGTTGCCGATAATACTGGTGCAAAAAAAGTTATGTGCATTAAAGTATTAGGTGGTTCAAAACGACGCTATGCTCGTGTCGGAGATGTTATTGTTTGTACAGTTAAAGAAGCTGCTCCAAAAGGTGTAGTAAAAAAGAAATCAGTTCAAAAAGCTGTTGTAGTACGGACAAAGAAAGATATTAAACGACCGGATGGTTCGATTCTTCGTTTTGATGAAAATGCTGTTATCATCATTAACAATGAAGGACAACCAAAAGGAACTCGTGTTTTCGGGCCAGTCGCTCGTGAACTTCGAGCCAAAGGATATCAAAAAATAATTTCGCTAGCTCCTGAAGTATTATAAAATGAAATTTAGAATTAATGACGACGTCGTAATTATCGCGGGAAAAGATCGCGGGAAAACTGGTAAAATTATCAAATTATTACCTAAAAAAGGAAAAGTTGTAGTTGATGGTATTAACAAAGCTATTAAACATGTTAAAGGACGAAACGGAGAAGCTGGTGAACGAGTAGAATTTTTTGCACCAATCGATGTTTCGAATGTAGCTATCGCTGATCCAAAAGACGGAAAACCTTCAAAGATTGGTTATAAGGTTGAAGGAAAAACTAAAATACGATTTGCTCGTAAATCTGGAACTGTTTTACCAACTGCTTCCAAGAAAACCGCTAAAAAAGTTGTTAAAAAATAATAAAGATGAAATCTGAATTGTACGAAAAATACATTAAAGAAATTCGCGGGAAACTGCAGAAAGACTTGGGAATTAAAAACCCAATGCAAGTTCCTAAAATTGAGAAAATCATCATAAATGCTGGTATTGGTTCTTATTTGCAAAAATTAGGATCAAAAGATGCCTCTTATGTTATTGACAGTTTGTCTCAAATTGCTGGTCAAAAAGCAGTTTTGAATAAAGCGAAATTATCTATTTCGAACTTCAAACTTCGTGAAGGAATGCCGGTTGGTGTTTCTGTCACTTTACGAAAAGACAAAGCGTATAACTTTTTATACAAACTAATTAATCTTGTTTACCCTCGTGTACGAGATTTTCGCGGAGTTTCTGGAAACCCTTTTGATAAAGACGGAAACTGTTCTGTTGGGTTCAAAGACCACACTGTCTTTATGGAAGTTGAAAAACCGGAAAACTCTAACAAGATTTTTGGATTACAAGTAACAATCGTTACTTCTACAAAAAATAAAGATCACGCGAAAGCGTTACTAACTGAATTCGGATTCCCGTTCAGAAAACCACTTAAAACTAACTAATTAAAAATGGCTCGTAAAGCAATTGTCGTCAAATCACAGAAATTTATGGAAAGATACCTTCTTGCGAAAAAAGAAGGTAGAAAAATTAAAAAATCTACACAAGCTTACAATCGTTGTAGCTTATGTGGTCGTCCTCATGGTTACATGAGAGATTTTGGAATTTGCCGAATTTGCTTTCGAGAATTAGCTGAAAAAGCTCAAATTCCTGGTGTTAAAAAATCTTCTTGGTAAAAACTATTTTAAAATGATTGATCCTATTGCTGACTTCCTTACTCGTATCCGTAACGCTCAAATGGCAGGAAACACAGAAGTAACTGTCCCCTACTCAAAAATTAAACACGACATCGCAAAAGTGATGAAAAAGAACAAATTTTTGGAAAGCGTTGAAAAGAAAAAAGACGAAAAAAACAAATTTGATGTTCTAGTTGTTGGACTTCCCGCGAAAAAACTAACTTTGAAAAGAGTTTCTAAGTGTGGACAACGAATCTACACTTCTGCCGACAAAATCCGTAAAGTAAAAAACGGATACGGAATTGCGATTATTTCTACTTCCAAAGGAATGATGACCGGATACGAAGCTCGTGCTTTGAATGTCGGAGGAGAATACATTTGTGAAGTTTCCTAAGAAATTTATTAAGAACAAAAAACGAAAATCCCGCGAAATTTTTGCAGAAGAAGGGGAGAAATTTAGAGGTCAGAAGAAAATGTAGGGGCGATTATCAATCGCCCTTTTTGTAGGCGCGGTCGCGTGACCGCGCTTTCGTATTATACTCGTAAAGACAAATTGCAATTTGTCTCTACATACAGGCGCGACGGCGCCGTCGCGCTTTCGTTTGAAATTTTTTCGCGGGATTTTTATTTCAGAAAAACAAGTCCGGACTTGGCATAAGATAAAAAGTTTTTTAAGTCCGGACTTAAGTTTTTCTTCGAAATTTTCGCGGGATTTTTACTATTTGTCATTCTGAACTTGATTCAGAATCTATTTCTGATACTCTTTTTTTGAAATGATAACCAGAACTTGTCGCGTTTCAGGAAAGAAATTCACAATTACTGCGGATGATTTGGATTTCTATCGAAAGATGGAAATTATTTCCGCAGAAGATTATGAAAAGCTAAAATCCTCATCCTTCGCTAAAGCTTCGGATGACGAGCGCGCAGAGATTGTTAAAAATTGTGTAGGTTTGCCAACTCTTTGTCCCGAAGAACGCCAGCGTCGTCGTCTCGCCTGGCGGAACGAGCGAAAACTTTACGCGCGAAAATGTGATTTATGCGAAAAAAGTATTATCTCAATTTACGATAAAAACGCAGAATTCCCTGTTTATTGCCAAGATTGCTGGTGGTCAGACAAGTGGGACGCCAAAAAATTTTCGCGGGATTTTGATTTTTCCCGACCTTTTTTTGAGCAGTTTCATGAACTTGAAAGATCCGTTCCACACATTGCTCTGCATGTTTTGGGGAACGAAAATAGTGACTATGTAAACGCCTGTGGTTACGCCAAAAATTGTTATTTGTCTTTTCAGTGTGATTTCGCGGAAAGTTGCCTTTACTGCAACAGTTCGTCGCATTCGGTAAGTTGTACGGACTGCTTGATTGTCAACAAAAGTGAACTTTGCTACGAAGGAATAAATCTAGATCATTGCTATAATTGTTTGTATTCGCAAAACTCCAAAAACTGCTTTGATTCTTATTTTATCAAGAGTTGTATCGGTTGTAATAATTGTTTTGGTTGCGTAAATCTGCGCAATAAAAGCTATTATTTTATGAACAAACCTTATTCCAAGGAGGAATACAAAAAACATGTGGCTGAATTTCTCGCGAAAAATAGTTTGGCGAATTTGCGTACAAATTTTCAGAAATTTTTAGCCAAATTTCCGCAAAAATACGCCGAAATTAAAAACTGCGAAGATTGTTCGGGAGATAATTTGTCTAATTCCAAAAATGCGCGAGATTGTTATGATTGCTTTCAAGTTGAAGACTGCCGATTTTGCGCGGATTTTGAGACAAGTAATGATTGCTACGATTACAATTTTGGTGGTTATGATTCTGAATTATGTTGCGAAATAGGTTCGGGCGGAAAAAATTGCTACAATGTTCGTTTTTCCATAAATATTTGGGGAAATGTCCGCGATTCTGAATACATTAGCGTAGGACGATCTCTATCAAATTGTTTCGGTTGTGCGGGATTACGAGATTCCAAATACTGCATCCTCAATAAACAATACACAAAGGAAGAATACGAAAAAACCCGCGAAAAAATTATTGAGCATATGAAAAACTCCCCCTTAGTCCCCCTCAATGAGGGGGAAGGCGCACGAAGTGCGTCAGGGGGAGTGGAATGGGGCGAATTTTTTCCAATCGAACTTTCTCCATTTGCCTATAACGAAACTGTGGCACAGGAGTATTTTCCGTTAAATCCAAACCCCCTAACCCCCTTGTCAGGGGGAACAAATCAGCAAGTTTTCCATCAAAATCCAAATTTGAATTTTAAATACAAATGGAAAGACAAAATTTCGCGGGATTTTCGTCCGGCGACTATTGAAAGTATTCCAGATGATATTAAGGATGTTGATGATTCGATTTGTCGCGAAATTTTGGCGTGTAACAACCCCCTCAATCCCCCTTGTCAGGGGGAAGACAATAGTTGTTCTTCTCAAAAATGTGGAAAGAATTACCAAATCCAAAAACCGGAACTTCGTTTTTACCGCAAGATGAATCTCCCAATCCCGCGAAAATGTCCTGACTGTCGCCATGCCGACCGCATGAAATTGAGAAACCCGCGAACTCTCTTCGAGAGATCTTGTTCTGATTGCGAAAAAGATATTCAAACGACTTTCGCGCCCGACCGCCCTGAAAAAGTGTTGTGTGAGGAGTGTTATTTGAAAATAATATAACCCCTAAATCCCCTTGTCAGGGGACTTTTTAGAAAAATTAATTTGTATATAAATTTTCTGTAATTTTAATTTCCCCCTGATAAGGGGGCTAGGGGGTTTATATATAATTAGATAAAACACTTGTTTTTTCGCGGGATTTTTGCTATAATGTCCTGAACTATTTTCTAACCCAAAAATAAAATGAAAAATTGTTCAAAAGCTCACACTTCGTTTGTGCTATCTGAAGAGGTTTCTAAAAACCGACAAATTCAGTACGCAACAAGTGCTCTACTTCTTGCAGTGCTAGGGCTACAACTCTACACACTTTACGGAACAATCCAACTATTTCAGGATTCAATGTTCTAAAAAACCCGCGAAATTTAAAGATTCGCTTGCAAGAGAATCAATCCCCCGCTAAAATTTGGGGGATTTTTTTATGTTTAAAAATGAGTGAAAATACTAATTATGACGCTAGTTCGATTCAGGTTTTAGAAGGATTAGATCCAGTCCGTAAAAGACCGGGAATGTATATCGGTTCGACAGATTCTCGCGGGCTTCACCACCTGGTTTGGGAAGTTGTCGACAACGCCATTGATGAAGCAATGGCGGGATATTGTCAAAATATTGAAGTAAAAATCCACAAAGATGGTTCTATTTCCGTTGCTGATGACGGACGAGGAATTCCCGTCGAAAAACATGAAAAAACAGGGATTTCCGCAGTGGAAACCGTGCTAACTGTTTTGCACGCTGGTGGTAAATTTGGTGGAAGTGGTTATAAAGTTTCTGGTGGTCTGCATGGAGTTGGAGTTTCTGTGGTGAATGCGCTTTCTGTACGGACAGAAGTAACGGTTGATCGTGATGGCGGGAAGCATTTTGTGGCTTTTGAAAAAGGTGTTCCAGCTGAACCATTGAAAAAAATCGCGGACCAAACTCGCCAAGGGACAATCGTGCAGTTTTGGCCGGACGGCGACATTTTTGAAACACTGGATTTTGATTTTGAAGTTTTGAAAAAAAGGCTTCGTCAACAGGCTTATTTAACTCGCGGGATTACAATTTCTTTATTTGATGAACGCGAAGGACAAGAAAAAGCTTGCCAATTCTATTTTGAAGGAGGAATTTCTAGTTTTGTGCGACATTTGAATGCCGGAAAAACAACGATTTCCAAAATTTTGATGCTTGAAGGCGAAGCGGAAAATGTTTCCGTAGAAGTAGCGATGCAATACACGCAAGAATTCCGCGAAAATATCCAAACTTTCGCCAACAATATTCAAACTATTGAAGGAGGAACTCATTTGACCGGATTTCAAACTGCTTTAACACGAGTTATCAATAAATACGCTCGCGATAATAATTTGTTGAAAGAAAAAGAACCGAACTTTACGAATGATGATGTCAAAGAAGGATTAACCGCTATTATTAGTGTAAAAATTCCTGAACCACAATTTGAAGGACAGACGAAATCAAAACTGGGGAACTCGGAAGTTCGCGGGATTACGAATAAAATTGTCGCGGAAAAATTATCTGAATTTCTCGCGGAAAATCCAAACGATGCGAAAGCGATTATCAATAAATGTGCTCTGGCAACTCGTGCGCGTCTTGCCGCCCGTGCCGCTCGAGATACGGTTATCCGCAAAGGAGCTTTGGAAGGAATGACTTTGCCGGGAAAACTGGCGGATTGTAGTTCCAAAGATCCCGCGAAATCTGAACTGTTCATCGTGGAGGGAGACTCGGCGGGAGGATCAGCAAAACAAGGACGCGATCGTCATACACAAGCGATTTTGCCGCTGCGTGGAAAAATTTTGAATACGGAATCTTGTCGTTTGGAAAAAATGCTTTCTAACAACGAAGTAAAAAACTTAATTATTGCTTTGGGGACAGCGATTGGTGACCAGTTCAATGTTGAAAAACTGCGGTACCACAAAATCGTAATCATGACCGATGCCGATGTTGATGGTGCGCATATTCGAACTTTGCTTTTGACTTTGCTTTACCGACATTTCCGCCCACTTTTGGACAACGGATTTGTTTATATCGCGCAACCGCCGCTTTATAAATTGAGTAAAGGGAAAAAGGTTTGGTACGCGATGACGGATGAAGAAAAAGATGTTTTGGTTAAAGAACACGATATTCGCGGGGAAAACATTCAGCGTTATAAAGGTTTGGGAGAAATGAACCCGGAACAACTTTGGGAAACAACTATGAATCCAGAAAGCCGAACTCTTTTGAGGGTCACAGTTAAAGACGCTGAACGCGCTGACCACATTTTCAATGTTTTGATGGGGAACGAAGTGATGCCCCGACGCCGATTCATTCAAACTCACGCCGCGGAAATTAAGGAATTGGATATCTAAAAATCCCGCGAAATTTTTCTATTATTTCGCAAACTTGTGGATTATTTTAATACCCTTTCTTTTTTCTGCGCCAAGTCTCCACCGCCCAGTTGAGCCAGTATTTTATCGTTAATGGATAATCCTGCGCGCAGAGATATTTGCGTTCTTCGCCACCAAATTTTCGTTTAAATCGCGATAATCCCGTCCACGGATGATGAGGATTATCTTCAGGAGAAACGCCCCAAAAATTAAATTCCTGACACCCGCGTTTTTTCGCCTCCAAAATGCCCGCCCAAAGTGTGGCGTGCGCCACCGGAAACTTCGAATAAATCGATGATCCTTGGTGGTAATATCCCGCGAAATTATCAAACAAAATCACGGAACTGGAATAAAACTTGTCCCCGATTTTCGCTGAAAAAATCTGACAATCGTCACCAAAAACCTCCATTTCAATTTCAGTCGTTTTCCGCGAAAAAGGCGTAAATCCTTGTCTTTTAACCGTTTCCAAATGTAAATTCCAAAAAATATCTAAATTTTCGCGGGAATTTCCCTGCACAACTTCAATTCCACTTCGCTCAATTCTGTTTATTTCATAACGATTCGATTTTTTCATATTTTTCAAAATTTCGTCTTCCGTCTGCCTCAAATCCAAAACCCAAGTCCGATCTGGATTGATATGAATTGGCGCATCGCGAAATTTTTCGCGGGAAAATGCCGACTTGGTTTCTTTCGCCAGCAGGGGAGAAACTCGGACAAAATCACATTGTTCTTTCCGCCCGATTTTCTTTATTTCTTGCAAAAAGAAGGGGAGTGCTTCGCCCAAAAATCCCGCGAAAATTAGCGGTCCGTGCGCGACATGGAGAAAAGTTCCACGACGCGCCGTTATTTTCTGCACTTGCGCTACGCCAACAAGTTTCTCATCAGTGAAAATTCCTAAAATGATATTTTTTTCGCCTAATTTTTCGCGGAATTTCCCAAACTTTTCCGTTTGCAGGAAAGTTTTTTCACCATCAAAATTATCATAAAATTCCTGTAATTTCGCGGGATTTATTTCAGTTAGTTTGAAGTTCATCAAAAGTATTTTAGCGAGTTTTTGATTTTTGTCCTGTTTTTATGAAATAAGAAAATTTCGCGGGATTTTTTTCCGCAAGTATTTTTACTGGCTGTGTCATCTGTAGCTTTAGCATAGGATGGAGCGCGCAACGGGAATCGAACCCGTGTTTCAGCCTTGGCAAGGCCGTGTAATAGCCACTATACGATGCGCGCTTTTGTGTCGAAGATTTTACTTATTTTAGAGTTTTTTTCAATAAAATTCGCGGGATTTTTACCTCACCCCAACCCTCTCCTAGAAGGAGAGGGAGTTGTAAGGAATATTTTTTAAAATTTCGCGGGATTTTATTCTTCACTACTTTCTTCAACTGCTGTTTCTTCTGTTACTGCTTCGGATGTTTCATCAACATGAGTTTCTGAAGGTTTTTCTTCGGCAACCATTTTGACATCACTTGATTCAGCTAAAACTTCAGCACTAGTGTCTTCTTTCAAGGCTTCTTCTTCCGCCTCAGCGTCTAGTGGATTTTCAATTATTTCATCGTCCTCCGTGTGCAAAGTGACTTTCAAACCAAGAGATTGAAGTTCTTTGACCAACACATTAAATGATTCTGGTAGAGAAACATCTTGAATTGGTAAATTTTTAACAATCGCTTCATAGGCTTTCGAACGACCTTTAACATCATCTGACTTAATTGTCAGCATTTCTTGCAAAGTATAAGCCGCTCCGTGAGCTTCCAGCGCCCAAACCTCCATTTCTCCGAAACGCTGTCCTCCGTTTTGTGCTTTACCTCCGAATGGTTGTTGTGTCACAAGTGAGTATGGTCCAACAGATCGTGCGTGGATTTTGTCTTCTACCATGTGGATAAGTTTCAACATGTAAGTCACTCCCACAACGGTTTTGTGATCAAACGGTTCACCGGTTCGTCCGTCATAAAGTTGGATTTTTCCGTCTTCCGGGAACCCGTTTTCGCGTAAAAAGTCTTGAATTTTTTCGTTAGAAATTCCGTTCAAAATTGGTGTCGCTACTTTAATTCCCATTTTTTCCGCGGCTAATCCCAAGTGAGTTTCCAAAATCTGTCCAATGTTCATACGAGAAGACACTCCCAGTGGATTCAAAATAATATCAACCGGTCGTCCGTCTGCGGTGTATGGCATATCTTCTTCGGGAACAACCCGCGAAATAACACCCTTGTTACCGTGTCGTCCCGCCATTTTGTCTCCAGCTTCTAGGTGACGAAGCTGTGCAACTTGCACCTTAACTCGTTTCAAAACTCCGTTTGGTAGTTCATCTCCTTCCGATTTTTCCAATAAATCAACGCGAATAACTTTCCCACCGGAACCTCGTGGCAAGCGGAGAGAAGAATCCTTAACATCTTGTGCTTTTTCTCCAAAAATCGCACGCAATAAGCGATCTTCTGCAGACAATTCAGTTTCCCCTTTAACGGTAACTTTTCCCGCGAGAATATCCCCGGCAAGTACTGTTGCTCCGATTCGAACAATTCCGTTTTCGTCTAGATTCTTCAAACGAGCTGCCGAAATATTTGGAATATCTGCCGTTAATTCTTCCGGACCAAGTTTAGTGTCGCGGACATCCATTTCGTAACTATTAATGTGAATAGAATTAAAGATTCCGGTTTTTACAACTCGGTCAGAAATAATAATCGCATCCTCGTAGTTAAACCCATCCCAAGGCATATAAGCAACGAATAAGTTTTGCCCAAGAGCTACTTCTCCGTTTTCAACTGAAGTTCCATCAATTAGTGGCGCACCTTTTTTAATCTTATCTCCGGTATCAACAATTGGGCGTTGATTAATACAAGTACTTTGATTTGTTCGTAAGAAGTTTTTTAACTTAAATTCATATTTTTTTCCTGATTTTCCAACAAATACTAATTTTTTCGCGTCTACTGATTTCACAGTTCCGTCTTCGGGAGCATGAACACATTGATCAGCTGAAGCAATATCTTCGGTCCCTGTTCCCACAATAGCGGAAGCTGGTCTAACTAGTGGAACAGCCTGTCGTTGCATGTTTGATCCCATCAAAGCACGAGTGTTATCGTCGTGTTCTAGGAAAGCAATCAACGAAGTAGAAATAGAAACAATTTGTTGCGGAGAAATATCCATGTGAGTGACAATTTCTTCCGAATAAGTTCCCGGTTCGAAATGATTTCTCGCGGAAATATTTTTATTAACGAACTCCCCATTCTCCTTAATTTTGGTATTCGCTTGTGCAACACACATATTTTTTTCTTCTTCTGCAGAATAATAAGCAACTTCATCAGTAATATAAGCGCGTACCGGAACTTCTTTCAAATCTTTAATTTTTTTCAATTCTTCCGCTTTTTTCGCGGAAATTTCTTCTCCTTCTTTTACTACAACCTTTTTCCCGTTCAAAATTTCGCGGGAAGCGGTCCGTCCAACTGCTGATTTCCCATCATTTTTAACCGAGTGTTTAACTGTTCGGTAAGGTGTTTCAATAAATCCAAAATCATTAACTTTGGCATAAGAAGCCAAGTGCAAAACAAGTCCAATGTTCGGTCCTTCGGGAGTTGTCACTGGACAAATTCGCCCATAATGAGATGGATGCACATCACGTACATCGAATCCGGCGCGTTCACGAGAAAGTCCTCCCGGCCCCATAGCAGAAATTCGGCGTTTGTGTTCTAGCGCCGCTAATGGATTTGTCTGATCCATGAATTGCGACAACTGAGAACTCGCGAAAAATTCGTGCATCGCCGCCGTAATTGGTCGACAATTAACAATCTGTGTTGGTGTTACATTTTCTAAGTCAACGATAGACATTCGGTCACGAACAATTCGTTCCGTTCGCAATAATCCCACGCGAAATTTGTTTTGAATTAATTCTCCAACAGCTCGGATTCGGCGGTTTGCTAGATGATCAATATCATCTTCACCAGATCCTTTTCCAACATTATTGCGGATTAATTCTTTGACCATTTCGATGAAATCTTCAATTCGGAAAACTCGTCCTTCAGGATTATTTTTTGCTTTCAAGCCAAATCTTTGATTGATTTTGTGTCTAGCAATTGGTCCTAAATCGTATTTTCGGAAATTAAAGAAAGTGTCTTCCAAAAAAGATTTGGCATTTTCCGGTGTTGCTAAATCTCCCGGACGGATTCGGCGATAAACACCTTGCCAAGCTTCTTTGTCAGTTGTTGAATCATCTTTTGTTAAAGTTTTTGTAATAGGATTTTCTTCAAGACCTTTTGTTACATCTTTAAAAATCGCGAGAATTTTTTCATCAGTTTCATAACCAAACGCTCGCAAGAACATAGTCACCGGAATTTTTCGTTTTCGGTCTACTTTTACCCAAATTAACCCTTTTTTGTCAGTTTCTAATTCTAGCCAAGCTCCCCGTTTAGGAATCATTTTGGCTTGGTATGTCCCCGGAACTTTTTTGTTATCCAAAAAGAAAATTCCCGGACTTCGAACAATCTGTGAAACGATAATTCGTTCAATTCCGTTTACCACAAAAGTCCCTTCATCAGTGATGACAGGAATTTGTCCAAAATAAACATCTTGCTCTTTAATTTCGCCAGATTCTAAATTCGTCAAAGCCACATGTGCGCGAATAATTGCCTCATATGAAAGACCTTTTCTAACACAAGTTTCCAAATCATTTTTCGGATCTTCCACTTCATAAGAGAGGATTTCCAGTTTTAATTTCTTTCCGGTAGCGTCCACAATCGGATTAATTTCATCAATTAATTCTTTCAAACCTTTGTCCAAAAACCATTTGTATGATTTGGTTTGGACTTCGGTTAGATCGGGGAACGGAAACGATTTTCCGACCTCACTGAAAAAATATCTTCCAGCTTTTTCCATTGTTGGTTTCAATTTCGCTGGAAAGTTAAAGGTTTTCTTTGCCATGTTTTAAAGGGTTAAAAAATGGACAAGAACCCGAAATCACTGCGTCTTAAGCAGTCTCTTTCCCGAATTTTTTGTCAAATTGAGATTACAGGCATCTCAAATTCCCGCGAAATATAGCAAAAAAGCCCTTTGAGTCAAATTTTTCCGCGAAAAAATAATTATTTTTCACTTCGTCATTGCGAGGAGCGAGGAACGAGCGACGCGGCAATCTGTTTTATTTTAAATTAACCCCCTCAATCCCCCTTGGAAGGGGGACGATAAAAATCCCGCGAAATTTTGTAAACAGATTGGGAGACCACAAGGGATCGCCTCTACAAAGTAAAGAAAAAATTATTAACTATTAACTTTTAACTATTAATTCCCTCGTCATCTTGTCACCTTTCCCCAAATCCCTAAACTTTCCGCGATGCTTTTCTGCACAAATATCACGAAATCTTTCGGAGCGCACAAGCTTTTATCCGAGGCGAATTTTCAACTTAACCGCAAGGAACGAGTGGGAATTATCGGGCGGAACGGGTGCGGAAAATCAACTTTGTTTCGTCTAATTCTCGGCGAAGATGTTCCAGATGACGGCAAAATCACGTATCCCGAACACTACCGTATTGGCAGTTTGGAGCAACACCTCAAATTTTCGCGGGATTCTGTGCTGGACGAGGTGGCACAAATTTTGCCGGTAGGCGAAGAACATAATCTGTGGAAAGCCGAAAAAATCCTTTTTGGACTGGGGTTTTCCCGCGAAAATTTCAGCGAAAATCCCGCGAAATTTTCCGGAGGTTACCAAATTCGCATCAAATTAGCGCAACTTTTGCTGTCCGAACCGGATTTACTGCTTCTCGACGAACCGACTAATTATCTGGATATTTTGGCGATTCGCTGGCTGGAAAATTTTCTGAAAAAATGGCCGGGCGAAGTGCTTTGTATCAGTCATGATCACAACTTTTTGTCGCGGGCGATGACGCATAACGCCATTATTCATCGGCAAAAAATCAAGAAAATTCGCGGAAATCCCGCGAAAATTTACGAACAAATTGCAATTGAGGAAGACATTCACGAAAAAACGCGTCTGAAACAACTGAAAGAAATAAAAAAACAGGAAAAATTTATTCGCGAGTTTCGGGCGGGGGCGCGCTCGGCTGGTTTGGTGCAATCGCGGATAAAAATGCTCGCGAAAAAAGAACGGATTCAGCCGCTGCCCAAAATTCCGCCGATTAAGTTCCAGTTTCCCGAATGGAATTTTAACGGCGCGAAAGTTTTGGAAACGCGCAACTTGTCTTTTGGCTACCAAGCGGGCGAAGATCTTTTGAAAAAGCTAAATTTAGAAGTTTTTCCGGGCGAAAAAATCGCGGTAATCGGGCAAAACGGGAAAGGAAAATCAACTTTACTCAAAATTTTCGCCACCGCCTTGCGGGGCACAGCGGGATTTTTGGAACATCAAAGTGGAGTTCTGAAAATGAATAAAGCTTTAAGAATTGGCTATTTCGGGCAATCCAACATCGATCGCCAAGATCCGCAAAAAACAATTTTAGAGGAACTACATTTTGATAAATCCAAAACAGACCAAGAAATCCGAAATATCGCGGGAAATCTGCTTTTTTCTGGAGATCTCGCGAAAAAAAAGATTGGTGTTCTGTCCGGAGGAGAAAAAGCGCGCGTTAATTTAGGAAAACTGCTTTTACAAAGAACAAATTTCCTTCTGCTCGATGAGCCGACTAATCATCTGGATTACGAATCGGTGGAAGCGCTAATTTCCGCGATAAATAAATACGAAGGAGCGGTTTTGTCCGTCAGTCATGACGAAAATTTTCTCCAACGCGTAGCCGAAAAACTGATTGTTTTCGATGCAGACGAGGTTTTTGTTTGGAACGGAAATTATCAGGATTTTCTCGCGAAAAAAGGGTTTAGTTCAGAGATTGAGTCCGGACTTAAAGATACTGTGAATGTATCAAGTCCGGACTCTGAAAAGGGAATTTCTGAAAATCCCGCGAAAAAATTGAATTACAACGAAAAAAAGGAACTGCAAAAAGACTTTCCAAAGCACCTGTAAAAAATGCCGGAAAAACCGGAACCGCTCAATGGTCCAGTAAAAAAGATCCACATGCTTGGTATGTTGGCTTTGCGCCTTATGAAAAACCAAAAATAAGTTTTGCCATTTTAATTGAAGAAGGTGGAGAAGGTAGCTCTGTTTGTGTTCCGGTGGCTTATGATTTTCTAAATTGGTATTATGAAAAAT
>JALVIB010000056.1 GCA_027028725.1 Candidatus Altimarinota bacterium | reverse complement strand
ATCTAGACCAAAATAATTTCCGTCAGGAATTAGATTTTTATCAAGAAAATTTCGCAACCGCCCATTCCCGCAACCCAGATCCAGCAGGCGATCCTGCTTTTTCAAAAGGGGGAAAAGTAGTTCAAACTCCGGCCAAGCGTTTTTGCGCGTGGCAGAAAAATCGTGAGCAAAAGAATCGTATTCGGAATTTTGTTTTGTCATTTCGACTGGAAGTTAGAATTTAAGATTGTATGGAATGGAGAAATCTTTCGCTGAGATCTCTCCACTTCTTGTTTTTTAAAAGAATTTCATCGGTCGAGATGACAATGTTGATATATTTGTTTTCAAGGTTTTTTCTTGTCATTTCGACTGGAAGTTAGAATTTAAGTTGGCATAGAATGGAGAAATCTAATCAAACCATCCTTCGGAGAGATCCTTCCATTTAGGATTCTTGCTTTCTATTAATTTATCCTTTTTTTCGCGGCGCCACTTTTTTAATTGTTTTTCTCTCATAATTGCTGCTGAAATATCATCAGTTTCTTCAAAATAAACTAGTTTTGTGCAATTATATTTTTCGGAAAATCCTTTTATCATTTTGTTTTTATGCTCATAAAGTCTTCTCATTAAATTATTTGTAACGCCAACATAAAGAACATCGTTGCTAATGTTGGTTATAAAGTAAACATAATAGGTTTTATTCATTTTTTAATTTTTTTGTGCCATTTCGACTTTAAGATTGTATACAGAATGGAGAAATCTTTTGCTGAGATCTCTCCACTTCTCACTTTTTAACTAAAACTTTATTGATCGAGATGACAATATTGATGTATTAGTTTTCAAAGACTCTTCTTGTCATTTCGACTGGAAGTTAGAATTTAAGATTGTATGGAATGGAGAAACCTTTCGCTGAGATCTCTCCACTTCTTACTTTTCAACTAAAACTTTATCGGTCGAGATGACAACAATGGTATTTTATTAAATTTTCGCGGGATTTTTGAAAAAAAACACAATTTCGACTTGAGTTTTTTTTTTGATGTATAATTAATAGATTTGTTAAAAACAACAAATGAAAAGACTTATTTCTTAACCCAAAACAAAAATGAAAAATCTTTTCAAATCGGTATCGGCTTGCGGAAATCCCGCGAAATTTGTGTGGAAAGGGGAAATCATGAATTATGATGTAGAAAATTCTACAGAAAATAATGATTCCAAAGATGATTTTAATTTAGAAGATTATACTCAAAAAAGAAAATCTGACATGAATTCGATTTCTTCAAATAGTGAATTATTTAATAAACATCCTATTTTTAAGGACTTTATGTTTGATGCTGATATGTTTTCCGAAGCAGAAACGGTTGCAGTACTTAAAAAACATGGATTTAAGTTTGAGGGTAGATATATAAGTGTTGCTGGTGCAACTAAAAGAATAGAATTGGATGATAACACTAAGGGAATACTTGTAGTAGCACAAACTGATAATATTGTTAAAATAGTTATTCTAAATAAAACAGGAGCTGATAATGTTGATATATTTAATTTTGAAACTGGAGAAGTGTCATTTGACGGAGTTACTTCTGATATGAAAATTCCTAAAGTAAAATCAAACAACGAATACAATCATAATGGACTTAAAATAGAATTATCACAGTTAATTAAAATTGAAGGTGGTTATAGTTGGTTAAATGAAGCAAGTGTGGATTTTAAATACAGACAAGTTTTTGAAAAAGCTTTTAATCAAGGATACTCTTTGTTACCAAGTGCAAGCAAGGAAGGTGGTGTAGTTTTATTACAAGATGGTAAAGTTGTTGACAGAATAGATGATTTACAGAATAACACAGTGGATTGGTTACATTGGGTATTGAAGGCATTGAAAAAAAGAGGAATCGAATAGTTTTTTTACCAAGTTTTATAATAAATTGGAGCATAGATTTACACTATGCTCTTTTTTAATACAAAACCCCGCGAAATTTTTCGAAAATAGACAATCCTTATAAATTCGGTAGAATTTAATTAATGAAATCTTTCTTTGTAGGATTAGGGACGATGCTGATTGTCGGTGGGATTGGGCTGTTTTTTGTCCAAAAATCAATACCACAATGGCGTGAAGATACCATCGATGCCCTGCAAAGCTTTGATAATGAGCTGAAATTTTCCGAGTCGCCAAATTTCCAAAAAATTCGCGAGAAATTGGATAAACTGCCGAGTTTTTATCCGTTTTCAAATTTGAAATCGTCAATTTTGGAAACTCCTAAAATTTTCGCGAAAATTAATGAAATAAAATCACTGAATTTCTCGATAAATTTGTCTGAGGATTCGAGCATGAAAACTGAGGATTTTTTCAAAATTTTTGACTCAATTGATCAAATTGACACTTCTTTGGCAACTATTGACGGAAAAATTCGCGGGATTTGGGATTGGATGATTCCCAAAGATTACAAAAAAATTCGTGATGAGAAACTCGCGCAGTTAGCAGAAATCCGCGAAAAAATTCAGGAAATTAAAAATTTTGAAAATGTTTTCCGAAATTTTGCGAAAAATCACGAAAGACTACTTATTATCCTGCAAAACGAAAACGAACCGCGTTCAACTGGGGGATTTATGGGGAGTTTTTTTGTTGTAGATTTTTCGCCGGAAAATATCAAGTGGCAGTTCCGCGATATTTATTCTATTGATCGCCAAGTTCCCCAACGCATTCAAATTCCCGCCCCGGAATTTTTTCGCGGGCTTTCGCCGACTATTTCCCTGCGGGATGCTAATATTTATCCCGATTTCCCAACTTCGGCAGCCAAAATCCGCGAATTTATGGCTTATGCCGGGGAGAAAAAACCAGACACCATCGTAGCGGTTAATACCAATATTATCCGCGAAATTTTGAAAATCACCGGACCGATTAAATTAGAACAATGGGGGCTGGTTTTGGATCAATACAATTTTGATTTGAGTCTGTCTTTTCTGGTCGAATCCAAAGTTGCGGGACGCTATAATGTAAAATCGCCAGTAATGGTTTTTGCGCAGGAACTTTTGCGGGCTTTACAGGACTCTTTGCGGAAAAATTTCCACCGCCTTGCGGGGCACAGCGCGGGATTTAAGAATTTTGATTACAAAGAATTTATTGCTGAGAAAAATATCTTGGCAAACTCGGAAAATCCGCAATTACAAAGACTTTTTGAAAAATGGCATTTAGACGGAAAA
>JALVIB010000055.1 GCA_027028725.1 Candidatus Altimarinota bacterium | reverse complement strand
ATGCTTACGTGTTACTCGCTCGTTCGCCACTTTCCACTAAATAAATTTAGCTTCTCGTTCGACTTGCATGTATTAAACGCACCGCCAGCGTTCATCCTGAGCCAGGATCAAACTCTTCTTAAAGAATAGAAGAATAAAGAACGCTGAAACCAGCGTTCACCCCGCAAGGCGGGGTCAAACTCTTCTTAAAGAATTTAATTTAGCTATTAAATGAACGCGAACAATATTCGCGTATAGTTTTGGAATAAACTTTGTTTTTTGCTTGTTGCTGTCCCGCTAAGCGGGACAAGTTGTGTCCGAAATGAAAAAGAACATCTAGCATTTGGTCTTTCCCAAACGCGAGGGGGATTGTATTCAAATGTTATAAGTTTGTCAAACCTTTTTTCGACTTTTTTTGGAGTTTTAAAATCCCGCGAAAAATTTGAAAACTCTCCCCCTGACAAGGGGGGCTAGGGGGGTTGTTAAAAATCCCGCGAAATTTCCATCAAACAAAACACTAAAACGAAATAATCCTTCGTGCCCCGCAAGCCAACTTACTACAAAAAACCAAAATTTCATGGTAAAATGTCTAGATTTAATCAATTCAGAATGAAAAATCTAAAAACAGTTATCCAGAAACTATTAAAAAACAATGTCCTCGTCTCGCCTCAGCAAAAAACAAAAATTTCGCGGGATTTGGATAAATACACAAAAGATCAACTAGATGTTCTATACTCATTTTTAAAAGAGGCTAATACAAACCAAAAAACATTGGTTTGGAATGCTCTTAAAAACAACTCTAAATTTGAAGGAGAAATTGAAAAATCTTTTGTCAAAGGAGATGATACGCGACTACTTGATAATTTAATGGGAGAAGTTCTCGTTACTCAAAAAGAAAACTCTATTAACGCTGTTGAAAAACAAGAACTCGCCAATATTGAACAAGAACTACAAAACATTTAAAAATGAAAAACTTATTAATGGTTTCGAATAATTTTAAAACGGAAAATCCCGCGAAATTTTTATTTTTGGCGCTCGATGAGGCAGAAATAAAAGAAGAAATTAAAAATGATGCGGAAAACAAAGAAATTAGTGAAAGTGATTTAACTAATCGCTATAATGAAGTTAAAAATGTTTTGGACAAGGCTCAAAGTAAATTTTCCAATAATGACAAATCCCGCGAAAAATTTGAAACAGGTGTTTTAAATTCCCTTAAAAATAATGTTAATCCTAAATTCCCACTGATAAATTTGGCTAACTTCGACAAAGACACAGAAAAGGGTGTCGATTATGGGGAATTTCAGGATTATCTAAAATATCTAAACCAAAGATTAGAAGACTTAGAAAAAATGCCTGAATTGCATAGTAATTACCAAACACCCGATGAAAAACGACAAGCTTATGAATACCTAAATCTCGCGAAAAAATCTGGTTATGAAAAAGTATCTGACCTAATTAAAAATGGAGTTGAAATTGATACGATCAAGGCAAGAGTTAAAATTTACGACACAATTAAAGATGGAGACAAACTAAACAGACTAAAAACTAACTTAGATGGAGCTTGGTATCAACTGGATTATGCTGAAGAAACCATTACTCAATTGAAAAAAATTCGCGGGAAATTATTTGATCCTAATTATAAAGGAAACAACTCTATTGATACGGATTTTGAAGGTTGGGATTCTGCCGGCGACCCTAATTATGCACAATTTGGAAAAGTACACCTGAGTGAACAGGAATTCCTACAAAGACTTTTAATTTTTAATGGAAGTGAAATTTCGGGAGCTGAAATTAGCCAAGCTTTCTCAACAACTCCATCTGTTCACAAACAAAAAACAACTCTAGAAAGCCAAATTCAATTCAGCAAACTAAGTGATGAACAAAGAAAAGCTTTAAATATCAATAGTCCTAAATTGACTGGCGAGGCTCTAGAACATGCCAAAGAAAAACTCGCAAACTTAAAGAAATCGGAACGATTAGAGAAATTCTTAAATTCTTTAGAAAAATGGGACGGAATGGAATTTGAGGGATTTGGAGAAATTCGCGAGATCCGCAACCAACTTCGAAATAATCCTGAAGATCTCAGTACTGCTTTAACTGCTTTAAACACTGTTTTAAAAGATTATTCAGATTATTATGAAACAAATGATAATATGTGGGATTTGGGATTTTTTAATTATATTGCTCGTGGATCTGCCGCAGTTAGTACTTTGGGAGCAAGTGAAATTACCGGGACAGGAAAAAACATGACCATCTTTGAAAATTTTGGACAAAAAGGCGCAGAGTGGATTATCGAAAGTGATACAAATTTAGGAATTGCTCTGCGGGCGGTGAAAGATAGACAGCAGGCGGCTGAAGTTATGGAAAATGAGATGATGCATTTGAAACTAATTTCCGCGAAAAAACCGGAAGAACTAACTCCTGAAGAACAGAAATTCTTAGCCGAACATTCTGAAGAAGTTGAACCAATTAAGAAAATTAGCGAAAATGCTAAACAATATGAGCAAAGTTCTGAAGGACGCAGAATTGCCGAAGAACGATATCAAGACTTATTATCATCCTTGAGAGGCAATGGGCAAGATTTACCTCCAGAATACTTACAGATTTTATCAGCAGGAAAAGAAAATGTTGTTAAAGGAATTTTATCTCGATTAGCGTTTACAAAATCCACTGAGGATTACATTGAAACGAATGGAACTGATAATCTATCTGGATCAGCGTTACTAGAACAATATAATGATATGAAAGGGCTTGATTCATCATGGTTTAATTGGAGCGATGAGCATGTTGATGTTGGAAAAGAAGTTGCGAAAATGATAGTTGTTATAATTGCGACAGAAATTGCTACAGCTGGTTTAGCTAGTTTTGCGGTCGCTGCCGAAGGAGGGGCACTAGCTGAAATGGCCATGGGAGGTGGAATGATCTCCAGAAATATGATAAAAGTTGGGAATAGTGCTGGAAAATTTATATTTAGAACCGCCAAAAACGGAAAATGGTTTGCTAAATATCCCGCGAAATTAGCTCGATATGGAGTTAAACAAGTCAAAGGTGCTGCTGGAATATTAGGTAAAGCTAATAACAAACTTGCCAAAGGAATAAGTTGGCTAACAAGATCTAAAGTTTCTCCAGAATTTATCAAAGGAATAACAACCGGAGCCTTTCGTTTTACCGCCACCGAAGCAGCTCTATTCGGAGTAGATTCTCCGGACGAACTTCTCGCGAAATTTGGTCAAAATGTAGAGATGTTTGCTTTGTTCATAGGAGCCGCAGGTATAGCAGGAAAAATAGCAGGACGATTTGGACGAGTTTATGAAGGGGGAAAACTTATTGAATCACTTGCTACCAAAGCCAATCCATCATTAGGCGAATGGCTTGCAAAACAAGGAATTGCTTTAACCTCAGAGTTTGGAGTCTTTGCAACTTTTCAAGCAGCAGAACTAACCCTCTACCGTGGAGAAGATATATCTGAATTTAGCTGGAAAGATTTAGCCCACATGATGACATTCTCCATGATTATGAGATTAGCTCATGCTGGGTTTCCAAAACTCGCGGGAAAGTTAATGGGAGAAAAGAAAGCTATGCATAACCGAATTTCTCTCAAGGGAGAATTTGATAAAGTTAGACGACTAGCCAAAGAAAATATTAAGAAACAAGAAAAAATAATTAAAAATGGTGGTGAAACTGTTTCAATTAAAGATTTAAAACCTGGAGATATTATCGAATACAATAAACCTTCATCAGTTCCTGGAACATCGGACATTAACTATAAAATGGAAGTTGTGAAAGACTTAGGTAATGGTAAATTTGAGATGAGAAATTTTGAAACAAAAACAGAACTCCCTGAAGTAAATATTTCTGAAGTAAAAGACATCAAGAGAATTGGGAAAAATGGAGTAGAAAATGTAATAGAAACTGCCAAAGAAAATATTGAAGTGCAACAAAAAATTATCAATGAAGCCACAACAGAGATTAACAATATAAATAAAGAAATTGGGAAATCCCGCAAAAAAACAAGCAAAACAGCGGAATCCCGCGAAAATTTTGCAAAAACAAAGAATATTGAATCTGAAATTAAAAACTTAGAAGAAAAACTAAAAAAACCATTACCTGAGAATGCCACAGAAGCTCAAATAAAAGAATTTGAAAAAAATATTCGCGAATTTTTAAAGGAAAAAAATCCTAGAGCATATGAAACATTATTAAAATTAGAAAGTGAAGGATACAAGGTAGAGTTTGAAAAAATAGAGTCAGGAGAAAATGGCTCCCTTTCAGGTAAAAAAATAATAATTGATCCATTTAAAAATCCAAAAGTAGAAGGAGTGGCGAAAAATCATGTCGATGTCTTAACTCACGAAATGGGGCACGCTGTCACTGAAATAAATGTTAAAGATTCTTTTCTTAATAATTATGAGAAAACTGGTAAATTTGAAACAAATTTAAGCAAAAATGAAAAATTACTAAAAAACATAATAGAAATAAATTCAAAAACAGGTAAAACACTTTGTGAACATACTAGCGGAGAAGCATACAGCAATAAAGCTATTGAAACAAGAGTTTCTGAAAAAATGACTAATGCTGAACTAAACAGAACTGGCGAAACCTATCGTGCACAAGAAGATTTCGCGGAATTACATAATAAATATCAAAAAGGAGAACTTGAATCTTATTTAAATTCAAGAGCAGAAGAACTTAATTTAACAAAAGCTGAAATAAAAGGATTAGTTGAATCTTTTGAAAATACTTTTGGAAAAGTTAAACAAAAAAGCATATCAAAACCCCGCGAAAAAACCACTGAAACAAAACATTTTGATAAAACAAAATTTGAGAAACAACAGAAAGCAGAGTTAAATGAGCTCAGAAAACAAAGAAATGAATTAAAAAATGAATTCAATGAATTAAAGACAATGGAAGAACAAGTTGAAAAAGATATAATGGAACAAGGAGAAACTCCAGAATTAATGGAAAACAAAAGAATAAATACTGAATATAGAAAAGAACTTGAAACAAAATGGACGGAAATAAATCAGAAAATAGATGCTAACAAAGCAAAATCCCGCGAAATTTTAGGAAGTAGGACAACTAGAGCAAAAGAATATATCAAAAAAAGATGGAATAGCTTTAAGGAATTCTTTACACGAAAGAAAATAAAAGAAAAAGTAAAAACACCAGAGGGCAAAAAAGAAGTGCAAAAAACTATCGCTAAAGATATTCAAAAGAACACTGGTCTAACTTGGACCAATTCACTAAAAGTAGCTGGCGGGTTAATGACTGTTTGGGGAATAAATGCCTTAGGAACATATCTAGACAAAGACAAAAAACCAGAAAATATAAACATCGATGCAATCCTAGACGACATTTTCGCGGAAAATTTAGCGAACAATCTCTCTGACAATCCAAATGAACAACCCGATAATAGTGGAAATGAAACTCCTGAAGAAGAAATAATTGATGACACTGATAGACCTGAAGCAGAAAATAATGGTGATAATACAGAACCCGAAAATAACAATCCTACCGACACTGGCACAGAAAAACAACCAGATAAACCTAAAGAATACAATAAACCTCCCGCGAATAATGAGCCTAAACAAATTCCAGATAACCCTAAAACAAAACCAGCCCAATATTCTGCAAAAGAAGCAGGCGAAAGATTTGCAAAATTCAAACAACCGGAACAAATTGAGAGTGCTTGGGATGCCTTAGTAGCTAGTGGTGGAAAAGTTGAAACAAAAATTAACAGCAAAACTGGACAAAAATATGAAATTTGGACTGGGACAAATGGAGAAAAACTAATGAAAATTACACACTCTGCCAAAAGACGACATAAAGCTAAAGCCGGAGATGAAGGATGGTTCTTGAATCGAAAAGGTGGAGTAACAAAAGGTGATATTCGCGATATTTTAGGACGAGAAAATGTTCGCCGAAGAGATATTAAAACCGTTGTCAAAGCGCATAGCGAAGACGAAAACGGAATTGACACTTTCACCCGAGTTTACCGAATAAAAAACCGCGAAGCATAAAAAATCCCGCGAAAAAATCCCCCTTCCAAGGGGAACATAGGGAGTTAAATCTCCAAAATAATTCCTTATATTTCCCCTTGACAAAGGAAACTAGGGAAATCCCCCCCCTCCAAATTTTCGCGAAATTAGTTCTCCCCTACTTCCCCAACAACTCAAACTCAATTTTTCGGCTAACCGCATCTGCTGAATACTGCGCATTTATCCGTAACGCCCCAAAATTTCCCGCGAAATTTTGCGGACGAATCAGAACTTTTTGCAAAGTATAAACTTCCTTGCTCAGCAAGAAATCCACAATTTTTAGGAAAATTTCGCGGGATTTTTCCGTTTCACGAGATTTTTCTTGCGCGGAAAGATTTATTTGAAATTTAATATCTTTTTCCGCCAAAAGCTCTAAATAAGTTTGCACCTTACTCAAAATCGCCCCCAAAGTCATCACTCCCGAGCAGTGAATTTCCGCGAAATTTACCGGTGATTTCCTTTGCAAAAGCTCATCGCGCACTTTCCCGCGCAACGAATCCTCGTCGCCATCCTCAATGTCGCCCAAATCTTCCGTTTCCGCTGACTTAATCCCCTCTTCCTCCCGCAAAATTCGCAATAACTCTTTTTGTTCCTCTGCAATCCTCGCCTCTCTTTCCAATTCCTCTTCCTCCATTTTTTCCCGCTGAATATTTTCCAAGATTTTTTCGCGGGATTTTTGCTCCTGCTCCTCCGCATTAAGTTTCTCTTCCTCATCTACCTCCAAATCCTCATCTGCCCCTTGCTCCACATCTTTCTCATCAAAATCCCGCGAAATTTCTTTATTCTGCTTATTCTCTTTTCCTCCCGCAAGGCGGGAGGCTGGGGGGATTTGCTTTTCAGTATAAGAATCCCGCGAAATTTCGTCTTTTTCTTTATCCGCATCAATAACTTGAATATCCTCATCAAAATTTTTAACTTCATCACTATTTTTTTCTCCGTCCTCCGTCTTTTGTGAATTTTCATCCAACTCATCTTCTTCTGTAGAGTCAGCATCAATCTCCTCAATTTCTTCGCCAACAACTTCTCCATTCTCATCTGATTCCGCGACTTCCTCACTCGAATCTAGTTTTTTATCTAATTCTTCCACTGAATCATCCTCTAAATCCCGCGAAATTTCCTGATTTTCGTCTGCATTCGCATCAATTTCCTCTATCTCCCCTGCTTCCAAATCATCCTCACCTTCATCTTTATCCTGCTCCTCTTCTATTCCCCCTGACAAGGGGGTTAGGGGGTTGTTTTCTTCCTCATCATCATTTTCCAAATCTTCTTCCAAATTTTCGCGGGATTTTTCCGCTCCATCTTCTTCATTTTCCTCCTGTTCAACTTCTGCTCCTCCCGCAAGGCGGGAGGCTGGGGGGATTTGCTCATCTTCTTCCGCAACATCTTCATCTGCGTCCAAATCCTCCTCTATTCCATTTTTCTCCTGTTCCTCTTCTATTCCCCCTGACAAGGGGGTTAGGGGGTTTTCATCTTTATTCAAAATAATCCCGCGAATATCCATATCTCCATCTGAATTCCGCTCGGCAATTTCCAATTTCCGCCAAGCGTCCGCATCATTTTTGCGAACTTCCGATAACAAATATTTCTGTCGCGGTGAGCCAAAAAAAGCTTCGATAATTTCCGCCGGTGTTTTTTCAGAAGTCCCCAACTCCCCTTCTAATCGCGTTAAATCCTCGTTAGTCATTTCTCCAAGAACGCCGAGAAAGACGGGCAACAAAAACTCTTCTTGTTTTCGGAAAAAATTCGCGAGCGATGAATTTTTGGTTAATAAGCGATCCAGTCGTTCAAATTTCAACGCCAAATTTTCGCGGGAATCTAGATTTAATTTGAAAAAATCCCAACCGTGCTTCGTTCCAATTTTCTGAATATCCTCATCACTAAACTCTTCCGAGCTTTCCGTTCCTTTGACACTTTCCCAAAGTTGATCCATTTTTCTCGCGAAATTTTCCGCCAAAGTGTCGTAAGCCAAATCGGAAATATTCAGTTCTTTGAAAAACTCACGCATCGCCGGCTGGTGCACAAATTCGGAAAAACTTTCATAATCCGTCTCCAAATCGTCCGTTGTCAAAGTCGATAAAGCCTTTTCAAACTTCTGTTGTTCGTCGCGAAGTTGCAAATGTTCTTTGTAAAGTTGCAACGCTTTTTGCTCAAAATTCGGCTGAACTTTTTTCCAAGTTTCCTCATCAAAACTGACTGTTTTTTGCAAATAAGGTTGTCTTTTGAATTCGGTAAAACTCGCGAAATCTTGCGAAATATCCAAATCCGAAATTTCTAAATTATCAATAATTTCGCGAGCTTTGGCTGTTTCTGGGGAATAATCTAAACCATTTTTTTGTTTCAAATATTCGCCGTAAAGATCTAAAACTTTTGGTGTAAATTCCGAATTTTTGAGCTGATCATACGCCAAATTGGAAACTTGCTGATTTTTAAAAAACTCGAAAAACGCCGGCTGGTGCGAGAATTCCGCCAAAGTTTTGTAGTTTTGGGAAAAATCCAAATCTTTCGGCTTCAACTCCGCAATTCCCCGCGATAATTTCTTCATTTCCTCGCGAATTTTTTGGTGTTGCGCATAAAGTTGCTCGGCTTTGGCGTAAAAATCCGGTTTCACTTGCTCCCAAACTTCATCGGAAAACGAAACGGTGTTGCGCAAGTGTCGCTGGCGATTAAAAGCTTGTTGCGAAGCAAAATCCCGCGAAAAATCCAAATCTTCATGACTCAAATTTTTGATAGTTTCTTTGGCAAATTTCACTGACGGCGATTTTTCTAAACCTTTTTCTTGCGACTCGGCAAGTTGCGGATAAATTTCGTCAATTTTTTGCCAAAACTGCGCTTGCCCAAACTCTTGCCACAAATATTCCGGCATCCAAATCCCCGACTTTTTGGCTAAATCTTCTTTGGATTTGATATTTTTCAAGTGCGAAAATTTCGCGGGATTTAGCGCCGCAATATCGCGTTCGGCTTTGGCACAATCTAGTTTGTCCTGTTTTTCGATTGCAGAAAACTCGTCAGCAATTTTTTGCAGATTTTTCTCATAACTTCGCGGTGAAATGTATTGTCCTTTTTTGTTGAGAAACTGGCGATTATTTTTTAGAGCGGAAAATTTCTCGCGAATTTTTCCGATTTTCGGATGATTTTCCAACTTGGCAAAGCCCGCCTGCAAACGGTTTTCCATTTTCGCGGAATTTTGGATAGCTTCTTCATAGCTTCCAATATGCGAGTTCAAATATTTC
>JALVIB010000054.1 GCA_027028725.1 Candidatus Altimarinota bacterium | reverse complement strand
CGAAAATCCCGCGAAATTTCTCTATGAAAATGAACCTGATGGGACTTCTGATAAATTAGAAGCAACAGAGGTTGAAAATAATTTTGAATTACAAGAAGCGGAGTTTTCCGTAGATGGTGTTGAAATAAGGAACAACAGAATTTATCTTAACTATAAAGATGTTACGGAAGAAATTTTAGGGGACGAAAAAGTTGAAGAAGGTGAAAAGTTAGAGTTATGGAATAAAAAAGTTGTGTTAGACGAAAAAGGAAATAAAAAAATTATATTCAAATTGAGAATTAACAACAAACATCCACAAAAGAGCAGATCCTTCTATTTTTCAATTCCTTTTGACGGTGAGAATGAACTTGATTTAAAGAATAAGATAATGATAAAGTCAACTGATGAAGAGGGAGTAAAATTCGATGCCTACGGAAATATTTTATCATACAATTTTGATAAAAGTTTGCCGGTCAAATTAAATGGAAAAGTAGATTTGGAATTGTTTGCCAACGATTTTGATAGAGTAGCGATTAGTCGAAAGTTAGAAAAGCGGGTGGTTTCAGATGAAAATCAGCTTGTTCTTTTTGAAAACAATAATGGAAGAGCAAGAAAAGTAATTGTTTTTAATAAAGAAACAGGAAAAAGAGAGTATGTTAAACCACTCAAACCTGAAGAGAATGTTATCTTTTGGAATCCAAAAGATGGAATGTTTGTGACGGAATTAAACAATGAGTATCGGTTGAATGGAATTAAGGTTCCTTTAAAGGAATTACCTAATCGATTTGTAGGAGGTAGATTTAAAATAAAACAATTAGACGAAAGAAATCTTATAGGTATTCGAAAAAATGAATCAGATCAAGCAGAAATCGCGATATTAAATAAAAATGGGAAATTATCTAGTTGGTATAAACCAACAGAATCAAAATATGGTATAGATTTTGTTTCATTCACGGCTCGAAATGGGGTTGTTTTAGCTATTACATATAATGAGTCTTTTAACAACAAAAAAATTATTTTTGGTAATAAAAGTGATGTTCCGCAAGAAATAGAAGGAGTTTTTGATGAAGGAGAATATCCTATGACAATGACAAGCGAAATTAGCCCTAATGGAAAACACTTTGTTATTTTAAGTAAAAGTAATACGGAAACCGGAATAAAAATCATTATTGACGGACAACCTATTTCTTCAATAGCTGACGATTCTGACGAATATCTAATTGAATTTTTAGACGATGAAAACTTTATAATTAGGGGGATTAATGATGGTAAAGAAATTAAAGAATTTCGCGGAAAAATTCCTAGCTCTATAGAGAATTCTGCTGATAAACAAGTAGAAGAGTATCGTAAAAAAATAAATGAAATCATGGATGTCGTAAATGAAAATAATCTTTCTGCAGATGTTTTAAAACAAGAACTGGCAAGATTAAAAGATTTAGAAGGACAGGTTGAGAGATTAAAGGAAAAAAATGAAAAATTGAGAGAAGAAGTGGATAATTTAACTGAAAAGAGGGGTGCTTTAAGCGCGGATATTCATGAGTTGAAGACTGAAAAAATAGCTTTAAAAAACCAACTTGAAAATGCAGCCAGAGTAATCGAAAGCAATCTCCAAGAAAAGACTAAAGGAGCAGGAATATTTGGCGGAAAAAAGATAATTTATGAACTTTCACCAGAAGATTTGAAAGAATTGAAAATGTATTTAGGGATAAAGGATGAGGAGGATAAAAAGGAGAAATAAAAATCCCGCGAAATTTTTATCTTTATCAGAATTCCCTATAATCCTCTCGTGAAACAATTAAAAATTCTTGGCGTGCGGATTGACGATGTGACGCATCAGCAAGTCGCGGAAAATTTCGCGAGATTTTTGCGCGGAAAATCGTTTAATCACATCGCGACGGTTAATCCCAAGTTTTTGGTGGAGGCGGAGAAAAATAAAAAATTTGCTTAAGATGAAAATTTCGTTTATACTGTTACTGTTAACAGTAAAAAATGACAACTAAAAAAAGGCAAGCGGGGCAAGTTTACTTTGAAATTTCTGATTATCAGAAAATTAAGAACGCTGCTCAAAAACATAATTTATCTTTCGCGGAATTTATGCGACAAGCCGCTTTGGAGAAGCTACAAAAAGAAGAACAGCGAACTAAGGTAAATCGATATTTTTCAGTAAAACCTTTTAATTGGAAAAGCAAATATCCAAATGATGGAGCAAAAAATCACGACAAATACATTTACGGAGCGACAAAATGATTATTTTAGACACTAATGTTGTTTACGCTTTTTTCATTCAAGAAGATTCCCTTCACGAAAAGGCGGTTGATTTAATCCGTCAATATCAAAATCAAGATCTTTTTATAATCCCGCGAATTTGGGAAGAATTAATGACTTTGATATCTATTCGTTTTAATTCAAAAAAAGCAATTTTGTTTGATCAAACTTTGAAAAAAAGTGGCTTTATTTTTTATGACCCTAAAATCAAACAAAACGAAGTTTGGACTAAGTTTTGGAGAAAAAAATCTCCGCATCGAATGTCTTTTGCTGATTGTGTTTTGGGATATTTAAATAATGAAAAAGGAATTACTGTACTAACCTTTGATCAAGAACTGCAAAAATATTTACACTAAAATCCCGCGAAAAAATAACTTAATCCTCCTTGCAAAAGGTGGATTTTATTTTTCCTAAAATTCCCTATAATCCTCTCGTGAAACAATTAAAAATTCTTGGCGTGCGGATTGACGATGTGACGCGTCAGCAGGTCGCGGAAAATTTCGCCACCGCCTTGCGGGGTACAGCAAGATTTTTGCGCGGAAAATCTTTTCAACATATCGCAACAGTTAATCCCGAGTTTTTGGTGGAGGCGGAGAAAAATAAAAAATTTCGCGGGATTTTGAATAAAACGGCTTTGAATATCTGCGATGGAGTGGGGATTTCGATAATTTCGCGGGTTTTTTATCAGCAAAAAGTAAACCGCATTACTGGTGTGGAAGTGGCGGAAATTTTATGTCGAGTCTGTGCAGAAGAGGGGAGATCGGTTTATTTTTTAGGCGGGTTCGGCGTAGCGGAAAAAGCCGCGAAAAAAATGCAAGAAAAGTATCCAAAACTAAAAATTGCTGGATTTGAGGACGGAAATCCCGCGAAAATTTCAGACCAACTTTTAGTGACTAAACCAGATGCGATTTTGGTCGCTTTCGGTGCGCCGAAACAGGAATTTTGGTTGGATGAATTCCCGCGAAAAATTCCGTCTTTGCGCATCGGAATTGGGATTGGCGGAACTTTTGATTTCTGGGCGGGCAAGACCAAGCGCGCTCCGAAATTTATTCGTATAATCGGGTTAGAATGGCTGTGGCGTTTAATTCTAGAACCAAAAATTCGCGGGAAACGCATTTGGCGCGCGGTTTTTGTTTTTCCGTATTTGGTCTTAAAAAATAAAACCCCCTAGCCCCCTTATCAGGGGGAAAGTGAATTGTGTTCATTTTCATAATTTAAATTTAGATGAAAAAAGTCCCCTGACAAGGGGATTTAGGGGTTTATTTTTCTGTGATTTTAGTTAGAATAATTCTGATGTCCGAAAATTCCCCCAAAAAGTTCGTCAATCTGCACACGCACTCGTTTTATTCTATTTTAGAATCAAATATGAGTCCGCGCGACCTTTTGCAATGCGCGCAGGATAAGGGTTGTCCAGCGGTAGCGATGACCGATTCTGGTGGGGCGTATGGTTTGATTGAATTTTACCAGACTGCCCAGCAAAATTTCCCCGCAGAGACGGGGCACGACGCGGGAATTAAACCGATTTTGGGAATTGAAGTGGCTGTCGCCAAAGATTCTTTATTTGAGCGGCGCGCAGGGATTGACGGTCGCGAAGGATCGCTTGTTTTACTCGCGAAAAATTTGCAGGGATACGAAAATATTTTGAAAATTGTTTCCGAGGCGTGGCTAAAAGGTTTTTATCACAAACCGCGCGCCGACTGGGATTTGTTGGCGAAATATTCCGCGGGAATTATCGTTTTAACTGGAGGAACAGGCGGATTGATTGGAAAAACTTTGCAAAATTTCGGTGAAAAAAAGGCGACAGAAGTTTTTGAAAAATCCCGCGAAATTTTTGGTGCGGAGAATGTTTTTCTGGAACTGGTCGCGCGGGATTATCCGCAACAAACCGCTTTAAATAAATTCAAACTAACTTTAGTCGAGCAGTTTTCCGCTGATTTTATCGTTACTTCGGATGCGCGTTACCAAAATCCCGAAGACGAGGAAGCGGTGGACACCTTATTCTGCATTCACCGAAATCAACAAGTTTCCGATCCCAACCGCTTTCGCATGGCGGAGAAAAACTGGTTTACAAGCTGGGAAGAAATGACCGAAATTTTGAACTATGTGTCAGCTGAGGATTTAGAAAAATCCCGCGAAATTTCGCTTCGCCTAGCCGAAGAAATTCAGGTTGAATTGCCTTTTGGGCAAAATCTTTTGCCACATTGCGAAGTTTCCACAGGCGAAACGGAAGCCAGCCAGTTACGAAAAAATTGCGAAAGCCAGATTGAGCGTCTTTACGGAGAAAAACTGAAAAAAGATCCAAAATTTCGCGGGATTATTGAGGACCGCCTAAATTATGAGTTGTCGATTATCGGGAAAATGGGTTTTGAGGCCTATTTTCTCATCGTGCAGGATTTCATAAATTTCGCGAAAAAAAATGATATTGCGGTTGGTCCGGGGCGAGGATCGGCGGCGGGGTCAATTGTTTCCTATCTTTTAGGAATTACGACGATTGATCCGATTGAATACGAATTACTTTTTGAACGATTTCTCAATCCCGAGCGAATCTCGATGCCTGATATCGATATTGATTTTTCTGATGAACGGCGGGAGGAAGTTTTTGCTTATGTTATCGAGAAATACGGCATGGAAAAGGTTTCCAAAGTTTGTACTTTTGGGACACTTTCCGCGAAAGCCGCGCTCAAAGATGTCGGGCGCGCGCAGGGAGTTGATTTTAGCGAGATGAACGCTTTTACAAAACTTCTGCCAACCAGACCAGGCTTCAAACTAGCCGATGCGGTAGAAATCGCGGATTTTAAAGTTCTCATCGACACCAAACCGCATTTGAAAAAAGTTTACGAAGTCGCGAAAAAAGTGGAAGGTTGTGTTCGCCATGTTTCCGTGCATGCCTGTGCGGTGATTATTGGGAAAGACGATTTGAGTAAATATACGCCTTTGCAATGGGCGCCGGGGGCGGAGGAAATTAAAATTACACAGTATCCTTATCAGCGTTTAGAAGATATTGGGCTTCTAAAAATGGATTTTTTGGGACTGAAAAATCTCTCAATTCTCGAAAAAGCCATTGATTTAATCAAAATTACTACGGGAAAAACGCTTGATTTGCAAAAAATTCCGATTGACGACAAAAAAACTTTTGAAATGTTCGCGCGCGGGGAAACCACTGGAGTTTTCCAATTTGAATCAGCGGGAATGCGCCGATATTTAAAAGAACTCGAGCCGACGGAATTTGAAGATTTAGTGGCGATGAACGCGCTGTATCGACCGGGACCGATGGAGTATATTCCCGATTACATTAAAGGAAAACACAATCCCAAAAGCGTAAAATATATTGATAAAGTTTTAGAACCAGTTCTGAAAAAAACTTATGGAATTGCGGTTTATCAGGAACAAATTTTGAAAATCGCCCAAATTTTCGCGGGATTTTCACTGGGACAAGCGGATATTTTGCGAAAAGCGATTGGGAAGAAAAAAGTAAAACTTCTTGCCGAACAGCGTTTGAAATTTATCGATGGAGCGGTGGCTAACGGCTTTACCAAAAAATTGGCGATTAAGATTTTTGATGATGTCATCGTGCCGTTTTCCGGCTACGGATTTAATCGTTCGCATGCGGTTTGTTATTCGCGAATTGCCTACGAAACCGCTTATTTGCGCGCGAATTATCCGGTGGAATTTATGGCGGCAATGATGACGACTGATCGGAATAACACCGATCGAATTGTTCTAGAAATGAGCGAATGTCAGACGATGGGAATTGAGGTTTTGCCTCCATCGGTGAACGAGTCTTGGAGTCATTTTACCGTAGTTGATTTTGAAATCCCGCGAAAAAATCAGGAAAGTTTGGAGTTAAACTGCGAAAATTCAGAAAAACAACCTCACCCAAATCCTCCCGAGAACTCGGGACTAGAAGGAGAGGGAGTTGTAAAGAAAAATCCCGCGAAAATTCGCTTTGGACTGACGGCGATTAAGGGATTGGGGGAGGAAACGGTTGATCAAATTATTGCTGAGCGAAAATCTCGCGGGAAATTTGAGTCTTTGCAGGATTTCGCGAAACGAATAAATCCCAAACTGCTGAACAAAAAAACTTTAGAGGCGCTGGCTTTTTCGGGAGCGTTTGATGAGTTTGGCGATCGGCGGGCTATTGTTGATTCACTTGATGATCTCGCGACTTTTGCCAAAGAATACCATGAAAAACAGGAAGCTGGTCAAATGGGACTTTTTGGTGGGACCGGTGCAGCGGCGGTTGATTTTGTGCTTAAAAAAACGATTGCCACCAAAAAAGATATTTTACAATGGGAGCGGGAAAGTTTGGGAATGTATGTTTCCGATCATCCGTTAAAAGGTTTGTCGCGATATTTCGCGAAATTTGGGCAACTTATCGGAAAAATCGGGCCGGAAAATGTGGGGAAAAAAGTGACAATTCATGGCTTGGTGACGAATGTGCGGAAAATCACGACTAAATCGGGGAAAAATATGGCGATAATTACTTTGGAGGACACTTCGGGAAAAATTGAGTTGCCGATTTTTCCTTTCAAATATGACAAAACACCATCTAAGGCGATGGAAAAAGATGCTTTTATTCGTGTTAAAGGAAAAGTTGAGGAACGGGACGGGAATTTTAATATTATTCCAGACGAGATAAAAGTAGGGGATTTGGAAAAAATTCAACGAGTGCATCGTTTTGAAGAAGAAACCACCCCCTTGTCAGAAGGAACAGAAAAAAATCCCCACCGCCTTGCGGGGCGCGGCGCGAAAAAATCATTTGTGATAGAAATTCCCGCGAAAACTTTGAAATCACAGGTTATGGATTTGAAAAATCTTTTGAAAAATAACGAATCAACTGATGAAAAGGCACAAAAAGTTGAGCTGATTTTTAATCACCAAAAAAAAGAAGTTCCATTTCGGGTTTTGATAACCAAAGATTTGCGGGAAGACCTGAAGAGGATTTTATAGAAAATTTCGCGGGAAAAACGCGAAAATAAAATCACAAAAAATAGTGTTAATTGTAGATACAACATATTTCAGGCAGTTTGGGTTAATGGTATTTCTAGCCAGTAATTTAAGAAAAAATTTATTTTAGAAAACAGCAAATCACGAAACAAATGAAGAATATTGTTCTGGTATTCAAGAACTACTAGATGACGGTTGGGAAATTCCGGGAATAGCGGTAAATGGTAAGCCAGGACTAGGAAAACTGTTTCTGGATATTCCGTTTTAGTTATGTCAATTTCATCAATTTATTTCTAAGTTTTCGGCACGGATAAAATCTCTAAAAACAAATAAAGAACTACACCACAAGTAATAAAGGTGTCGGCTAAATTAAAAATTGGGAAATCCCAAAAACTCAAAAAATCAATAACTTTTCCGTTATTTAGAAAGCGATCAATTAGATTCCCCAGCGCTCCCGCAGTAATCAAAATAACAGAAATTTTCGCGGGATTTGTCAGTTCAGTTTTCCACAAATAATACACAAGATATAGAACTATGGCTGATATAACTACCAAAAGTATAATTTGCGGAATCGGAATAGAAAAAGCAATTCCCGAGTTTTCCACAAATCTCAAAGTGAAAAAATCGGTGATTTTTCGCGGGATTTTTAGGTTATGCACTGCCCAATATTTAGAATATTGATCAATTCCTACCAGAACTGCCAGCCAGAAAAGTTTTTTCATCGGAGAAATTATAGTTGTTTTGGAAAATCCCGCGAAATTAAATGACACCCAGCGAGGAACGAGCTGTTGGTGGAATTTATCCCCGCGTAGGCGGGGATCTAGACTGAAAAATAATTCCTTACTATTCCCCCTTGATAAAGGGGGCTAGGGGGATTTGCTAAAAATAATTCTTATTCTGACTTTTTTTATGAGAAAAAAAGTCAGCAAAAAACTCACCTCGCAGTATTCCAATTTCTGAAATAAAACTCCTCAAAATCTAAATTCGCAAACGTTCTCAGTAGATTAAGCAATAAGTTCACTGTGCGAATTTTACGATTTTTTCAGAGATTATTTCTAGAAATTTCCATAGGCGAGGAAAATTGGAATTTTTAATCATTAAAATCCCGCGAAATTTTGCTTAAAACAACAAAGAACTTTAAAATAAAACTAATGGAATTTTCTTTGTCTTGGGATTTAGTGCTACTGGGGATTTTTGGGATTTTGTTTGCGTACAACTTTATGCTGGGACAGGACGGAACTTTGAAATTGATTTTGGCGATTTATATTTCAATTTTGACGGCTGATGGGCTGACACAGATTATTCAAGATTTCATTATTCTGCCCTCGCCGAATTTGTCAGCACTTGTTATCGAGCATGAGGTCGGATTTTACACATTTTTGCGACTAGTGTTGTTTTTTATCGCTATTATTGCTTTTGTAGTGCGGGGTGGGTTTCATATAAAAATTGATCCCCATGATCACTGGGCGATTCGCTTAGTTATTCACGCGCTTTTTTCCGCGATGGCGGTAATTTTGTTTCTCAGCACGATTTTGCTTTATATTTCAGGTAAATCGTTTATCACCGGGATTACCGAAGCGCATCAAATTACGATGTATTCGCAATCACGGATTACGCAAATGTTAATCGATTATTACCAAATTTGGTTCACGCTTCCCGCCATGGCGTTTTTGGTGTCCAGTTTTATTTTACCAGCGGAAGAGGAATAATTTCCACCGCCTTGCGGGACACAGCGCGGGGATTTTTTTGAATCAGCTCAAAAGTCAAAAAGTCGAAAAGATAAAAAGCTCTAATTTTCTACTTCGGAAAGCGCGAATTCTATCCCCCTCATTGAGGGGGAAGAAATACGAAGAATGAGTATTTCAGGAGGAGCTAAAAAATCGCGGGAATACCGAAAGTGCGACGGCGCCCGTCGCACCTACAATTTTTTCGGCAGGTGTAACTTTTTGGGTGCGTTTTTTACAAAAAAATTAACTCAGAAATGAGATTAATTTGAGTGTTTTTGGAGGCACCATGATGAACTGCTAATTTTTCTTTGAGATGTGTAAAATATCCATCTAGAGAATTAGTT
>JALVIB010000053.1 GCA_027028725.1 Candidatus Altimarinota bacterium | reverse complement strand
CAGCATTTTGATGGCTCAACAGCGTTAAAATATGCCCGAAGCCGAAAAACAACTTCGGATTACTCACGAGCTAAAAGACAGCAAGACATCGCCCTCGCCATTCGGTCAAAGATTGAAGCAAATGGTTGGTCTGAAAATTTAGGAAAACTCCGCGAATTTTACGACATTTTCCGTCGGCGAATAAATACGGATATGGGGTTAATTCAAATGTCTGCTTTGGCAAAAATCGGGTCAAAAATTGATTATGGAAATGTTATTTCGGCTGTTTTGAACGACGACCCGACACAAAAAGGCGGATTATTATACCCGCCAGCCCGCGAATTTTATGGTGGACAATTTGTGCTTTTACCGCGTTCGAAAAAAGACAATAAAAAATTCATTGAATTAACTTTAATTGATCCAGAAACCTTGTTGGAAAACGCCCAAATTTCTGTTTTAAACGGATCGGGCGAAGAAGGTTTGGCGGGCAAACTTGGCTCCCGTCTCAGAAGACTTGGCTTTCATATCGCAGAAATTGGGAACTATGATTCTGACGAAGAAGTGGAAAAAACTTTTGTTAAAATTTTCGCGGAAAAACCGAAAACTATCGATTTTATTAAAAACTACATTGGAATTAAAAACATTAATCCCAAAATTGAGCCAACTGATGATGTTATTGATATTCAAATTGTTTTAGGAAAAGACTATCAAAGCAATTACGAGGAAGAAGAAATTCAAACTGAAGCAAAGAAAAACTAGTTTCAAAACAATTTCCCAACTACTTGTAAGCGAAGCTTTTAGGCTTCTTATATCTTTATTTTGTTCGCTTTCACAAAAATCCCGCGAAAAATTTGACGAGAAAAAAAATTTTTCTAGAATTCTCCTGCTTTTTGAAAAGCTTCGGCGCCACCTTAGCTCAGCTGGCTAGAGCAACGGATTTGTAACCCGTAGGTCATCGGTTCGATCCCGATAGGTGGCTCCACTTGTAAGATAAATGCCCCTTTAGGGGCTTTTTTTATACTAAATTGTTAGACCCGTTCGACTTCTAACACTTCTAAAAACATTTGTCGCTCAGGGTAAAATTACATTTACTACTCGCAAGCTCGTAGAATGTAATTTTAATTTCGCGGGATTTCTAAAAATTCCTAAAATAATCTCGATGAATATCTTATTGTTGGGAAAAACAGGTTTGCTCGGCTCAGAGTTTCTAAAAATTTTAGAAAAAAAATCCCGCTGCGCCCTCCCGCCCTGCGGGGGTGGCGAAAATTCTGATTTAAAATTTATTGCGCCGAGTCGTGCGGATTTTGATGTTTTGGATTTCGAACAAGTTGATGATGTTCTAACCGACAATTTTTTTGATTTAATAATTTATTGTGTGGCTTATACAAATGTCGATCAAGCGGAAAAATCCCGCGAAGAATGCCACGCGCTCAATGTTGAAGCACTGGAAAATATTTTGAAATACGAAATTCCGATTATCCATTTTTCGACAGATTATGTTTTTGATGCAAAAAAAGATGCGGAAATAACTGAAAATTTCCCGCGAAATCCTCTGAATTACTACGGACAAACTAAATTGGAAGCAGAAAAATTATTGGAAAATTTCGCGAAAAAATGGTGGAATATCCGCACGACTTGGCTTTTTGGAAAAGGCGGAGAAAATTTTATTTCCGCGATTCTAAAAAAATCCCGCGACTTGTCCTCCGAAGCCTTGGCGAAGGAGGAAAATATGAAATTAGAAATTGTCGCCGATGAAATCGGGCGCCCAACTTCTGCTAAAGATTTAGCCGAATTTGTTTTCGCGGAATTCGTGGAAAAAGAAAAACCAGTCGGTCATTATCACATTCAAAACTCGGGACAACCAACTTCGTGGGCAGATTTCGCAGAATTTTTCCTGCGAGATAATGGGATTAAAACCAAGATTAAAAAAATTTCTGCAAAGTCCTTGAATCGTCCAGCCAAACGACCGACAAATTCCGTTTTAAAAAACACCAAACTAAAAAAGGAAATGCGCGATTGGAAAGAAGCGGTGCGAGATTTTTTAAGTTAAAATTTCGCGGGATTTTAATTAAACAATGACTTGAAATTTCCTATAACATTTTTTACTGCAAAAACTGTTAGACTACTTGCTGCTAAAATTTCAGTTCCATATAAAGCTTTTCCAGCGGTATCTAGTTGTTCTAGATTTTCTAAAGCAAAATGTAAACCTAATCCAGCGCCTAAAACTCCCACTACTGCCAAAAAAGAATTTCCAAAAATTCCCATCATTTTTTCAAAATTTGATTTATCTTCGTAGCGATCTATTCCATCTAGTCTTCTCATCGTTTATTTTTTACATTTTTTCGCAAAAAAAGTCAAGAAGATCCCGCGAAATTATATTAACCTCGCCACAAAATCAGCAATTTCCTGCGAATAATTCAGCGCTACAATCCCCACCACCAAAGCGATAATCCAAATCCATTGCCGTTTGGTCATTTTTTCGTGGAAAGCGTAGTGTGCGACCAAAATTGATACAAATACAGATCCGTTCATCAAAACATTGGTGATGGCGTAATTCCCGTGATTAACCGCGTATAAAAATCCCCCAGTTCCAAATAAAGTTAACGAGCAAATTCCCGCGATTTTTAAAAACTCACGAAAAGAAATTTTATAAAGTTTTTTGCCGTCATAAAGCGGACGAAACGCTACAATAATTATCGCAAAAATCCCGATTAACGCTTCCCAGAAATATCCCGCCACATATGGCGAAAGTTCGCGGGAAACATACGAAACATAATAAAAACTAACTCCCACAACAATTTGCGAAAAGAAAGTCAGCACTAAGCCTTTCCAAAGATTGTTGTCCAGATGATCAAAATCGTTTTTTTCGCGGGAAAGCATATAACCGGCAATCAGTACTAAAGCCATTAAAACCGCTTGCGTGAGCGTTATGGATTCGTGAAAAAAGAGAAATCCCAGCACAATCGCCCACAAAGTTCCGATAATTTTAGAAAAAATGTTTTTAATCCCGACTGGCATAAATTTCATCGAGTAAAACGACAACGCTGAGCCAACAACCGCGGTAATTCCCGCGAGAGAAATTTCTAGCCAATAATCAGAAATCCCGCGAATTTCTGCCCAACTCGCAAAAAAAAGCAACGGCAACATTGTAAAAATTAAACTTCCGCTACGGTAAACCACGGTCGAAAGTCCGTCCATTTGACGGGCGTATTTCGCCATTAGTGTTCCTTGAATGGCGTAAGCCGTAAATGAAATTATTATAGCGAGTAAAAACATCGCTGGCAGTTTAGGGTTTGAATTTCAAAAAACAAGTCCGGACTTTAACAACTTCAGAATAGATGATAAGTCCGGACTTAAGTTTTTGAAAATTCCCACAAAAAATTTCGCGGGATTTTTATTGTTGTCATTGCGAGCGTAGCGCGGCAATCTACTTCCATTTTTTTCAAAGAGGGCGGGGGGTGATTTTATTTTTTCCTCATGAAAAAAGTCAGAAGAGGGATCATTTTTAGCAAATCCCCCTAGCCCCCTTTCTCAAGGGGGGAATATAGCTTGTGCTTTGATTTTTATGGAAAATCCCGCGAAATTTTTGATTTCCCGCGAAAAAAGAGATATAAATTCTTTCGCCTTTAATAAAATCCCGCGAAATTATGATGAAAACCATTTACCAAATCCGCTACTGGCTAGAACTAATCGCTCTGCCGACTTTTGCTTTTTTAGTTTTTCATATGACGGGACACGGAGTTGATGAATTGTTGTTGAAAAATTTCAATTTTGATGAGATTTTCGAAAATTTCGCGGGAATTTTACTTTTAATTTTCTTTGTCTGGCTCTGGCATCGTCCATTCTTGAAAAAATGGGTGCCGTGCGCCCACACACATTGTGCTGGCGAAAAAGATAAATCTATTACTCCGCACATTGTCGCGATAATTGCCTTATGTTTACACTTTTTTCCCGAAGCAGCTGTCCGCGAGGTTTTATTTGAGAATTTCGCGAAAAAAGAAGCTTTCATCGGGTTAATCGGATTTATCGCCCATTTCTTTGTTGATGTCATTGTGGCGGTTTTGATTTCTAGTTATTGGCAAAAGAAATCCCACCAAATTTTGTCATTTCTATTTATGGCGGGAATTTGGATTTTGGCTTATCACACTGGACGAACTTTCTTTGATTTTATTCCGCCAAATGCACAAGGATTAGTTTTTCTTGTTGGCGGATTTTTCTTGGCGATGTTTGTGCATATGCCACATAAGCCTGTTTCGGCTTGTGGACACGATCATCATAAACACTAAACATAATACACAAAACCCCTAAATCCCCTTATCAGGGGACTTGTAAAAATTTTGCGGGATTTTCAAAAAGCACTTGTCATTCTGCCCTGCCTGCCGGCAGACTTGTCCAGACACAAAATTCTTAACAGTCCCTTATCGCTTCAAGATTTGATTTTTTTCGCTATATTAAATTTCTCACCTCAAACTATTAACTTTTAACTATTAACTGTTAATTACTAAAATTTTTCCGCGAAATTTTTACTTCCGTTTTTTCTTTCCACCTTTAAACTCATCCATCGCGTCTCGAAATTCCATCCGAATTGGTGTCCCGTGAAACCCGAATTTTTCGCGGAGTTTGTTCTCTAAATATCGCCGATAAGTTGAGTGGAACGCCTTTTCGTTATTCACATGAAAAATAAATTTCGGCGGAACGGAGTCGGCCTGCGAAACAAACTTAATTTTTCCGCGTTTCGTCCCAATTGCCGGCAAAACATGACTATGCACAATTTCTGGAATAACTTTATTTAACCGCGAAGTGGAAATGTGTTTTTTTCTTTCGGCAGCGATTCCTTTGGCTGATTCAAAAATTCCTTCAATACCTTTCCCCGTTTTCGCGGAAATAAAAAGCACCGGCGCCCATGACAAAAAACGAATTTTTTGCGCGAGATAATTCAAAAATCGGTCACGAATTACTTCAATTTCTTCGTCCCACATTTTAATTTCGGGAATTTCGCGGTCATCAGTTTCCTCTTTCGCGCGAGATTTTTCCATCGCCAAATCGAACTTATTAACCGCAATTATCACTCCTTTCCCCGCTTCCAGAATTTTTCCCGCGACAATTAAATCCTGATGCGTTACTCCATCCAACGCGTCCAACATTAGCACGCAAACATCCGCTCGCTCAATCGCCCGCGTCGTCCGCACCGTACTCCAAAATTCCAATTTTTTACCAATTTTTCCCGCCCGACGCAGTCCGGCCGTATCGAGAAGTAAGTATTTTTGCCCATCTTTATCAACATATTCCGTATCCACCGTGTCGCGAGTTGTCCCCGAAACATTGGAAACGACGCTCAAATTTTTATTGGTCAATTTGTTCATCAAGGAACTTTTTCCAACATTTGGTCGCCCCACAAAAGCGATTTTAATCGCATCATCATCCTCTTCTTCCGCGAAAATTTCGTCCGCCGTCGGAAATCCCGCGAAATTTAGTTTATCCTCGATTGCCAAAGATAATTCGTCCATTCCCACGCGATTTTTCGCGGAAATTATGATTGGTTCACCCAAACCTAATTTCATCAAATCCCAGTTTTGCAAAGTCGCGTCATCAATTTTATTGGCGCAGAAAATCACTGGAACTTTTTTATTTTTTCGCAGTTTTTCGGCAATCGCGTAATCATCGGCGGTTAAATCTTTGCGTCCGTCCACGAGGAATAAAATCACATCAGCGTTTTCCTGCGCTAGTTCAGATTGTTTTTGGATTTCTTCTTCGAGCGAATCTCCTTTTTCATCAGTCAAACCAGCTGTATCAACCAGAAAAAAATTATATAAACCCTGATGAGTTCGCGGATTAGAATTGACTTTGGCGATTAAATTGTCGCGAGTTGTCCCCGAAATCGCGGAAACAATTGACTTCCGTTCGCCTAAAAAAAGATTGAAAAGTGTAGATTTTCCAACATTCGGTCGTCCGATTATGGCGATAGTTGCTAGTTCTTTATTCGTATTCATCACGGAGAAAATAGCAAATCCCGCGAAATTAGCAAGCTGAAGGGTGGAAAAGAAAAAATCCCGCGAAAATTTATATTTCGTCATTGCGAGGACGACAAGCTTTGTTCTAAAACAAAAGGACGAAGCAATCTACTTCAAATTTTTCTATAAAAATTGTTTATTTATTCCGCGAGATAACGAGATAAATAAAGAATAAGGAAGTAGATTGCCGCGTCGCTCGTGCCTCGCTCCTCGCAATGACGAAAAATCCCGCGAAATTTTCAAATATAAAAAAAATCGCTAATATGCTCTCGTTATCTTGTAAACTTGTACTCTGTCCCAATGCAACAACTCCCTTTTCATAAAGTTAAAATCAACCTCAAAGCTCTCAAAAAAGAGTTTTGGACTTGGCTGCTTATTGGAATTGTTTTGTTTATCATCGGAAAATGGCTGGATAGCTGGATTTTTCCGTTTTTCGCGAAATATGTGCACAATCCGCAAATGGATCAGCTGGCGATTTTCCTGACAGAGAAACTGATTTATATTGTGCTGGCTGTTTTCGCGGGATTTACGCTGTTCAAAGTTTGGAAAAATGAAGACCATAAATCCAAAGCCGTCCCCGCTCTTTTTGCCGTTTTTTCTACCGCCATTGCGACCGCCATTTTGAAAAGTTTTTTCAATATCCCGCGACCTTTTGTGACGGAAAATTTGGAGCCACTTGTCCATGCTGATTTGGCGAGTTTTCCCTCGGGACACACCGCGGTGGCCTTTGCTTTGCTTGTGCCGATGCTCAGAGTTTCTAAATTATTGGGAATTTCTTGGGCGCTTTTCGCAATTTTAATCGGATTTTCGCGGGTTTATGAATTTGTTCATTATCCGTCAGACATTGCTGGCGGGATTTTTCTCGGTGGAGTGGTAGGGGCGATTTTTTCGCATCCAGCGACGGAAAAACTTTTGAAAAAATGGTGGAAAAATTCGCGGGAATTTCGCCGACAAAGTTTTCATTTTATTTTTGGATTTTTAATTGTTTTCAGCCACTGGATCGGCGCGCTCAGAATCCGCGAAATTTTAACTTTACTGCTGATTGGTTTAGTAGTAATCGTTTTAACTGCGCGCGGACATCTAGATTTCGTGCAGGCAATTCTAAAAAAATTTGAACGCAAACGAATTTACGATTTCCCGGGAAGCGGACCTTTTTATTTCCTGCTGGCGGTGGGAATTTGTTTTGTGATTTTTCCGGTGAAAGTCGCTTACGCCGCGATTTTAATTTTATCAGTTGGCGACTCGCTGAACCATATTATCGCGAAAAATAGGATGCCGAAACGCTTCAACCTGCCGTGGAATCGCCGAAAAAGTTTGCTGGGCGTTTTTCTCGGAATTTTCGCGGGATTTTTTGCCGCGCAATTTTTTGTACCGTGGTATTCCGCACTAATCGCTTCAACAGTGGCGATAATTTTAGAAACTTTTAAGTGGCGAATTGGGAAAATTTTTATTGATGATAATTTGATAATCCCACTAGTTGCAGGCGTAATTATGGCAATTTTGGGTTAAATCCCGCGAAATTTTACCTTTCCGCAAAAACAAATTATAATTTTAGCAATGAAAAAATTGTTAATTGTTTTCGTTTGTGGATTGTTTTTGTATGGGTGTGGCGGATCTAATGATACCGAAAATCCCGCGAATTCTGTTGATACCGATGTTCCAAATTCACAAATTGCTGTTTCTCTGGGAGAAAATAAATGGCTGATGAGTTTACCAAAAACTTGGGAAAAAATTCCGGCTTATCCGGAAAAAGGCGTGATTTTTCTAGCTCGTAATGGAACGCAAAATATTGTTATTACACACGAAAAAGGATATTCCGCTGACATTATCGAAAAACTTTTTCAGACAAACGCTAAATCTTTGGATATTATTGAAAAACTAGAACAAACCGAATATTCCCTAATTTTTCGCGGGAAATTATCGGCGACAACGCCAATGCGCGAGTTTTACCAAAAAATTCTAGTTGGTCCACAGCAAGAAAAATTTCTACTAGTTAGTTGTAGTCAAGAAGTCGCGAATTTAGACGAACTTAATTGTCCGGGTATTTTGGACTCAATTGCTTTGGAGGAAGCGGAGGAGGAATAATTCAAAAAATTAGACAAATCCCGCGAAATTTTTAAAATCTTTTTGTTCTTTTGCGTTCGCGAAAAAATCTCGCGAAAAATGGCGCCATGGCGGAGTGGCTACGCAGAGGCCTGCAAAGCCTTGTACTCCGGTTCGAATCCGGATGGCGCCTCCAAAAACACTCTCGCTCGGGTGGTGGAACGGTAGACACGAGAGACTTAAAATCTCTTGCCTCATGGGCGTGCGGGTTCGATTCCCGCCCCGAGCACCATAAAAAATAAAACCCCTAAATCCCCTTATCAGGGGACTTTTTGGGATGCTAAAAAATTCGCGGGGTTTTTAAAAAAGGACAGGTCGTCCCGAGTACTCGTGATCCCTACAAAATTATTTTCCTTCCGCCAGTTCCTCCGCCCTCCTCATTCCAGCAAGATATGATTCTTCCAAAAATCCCGCGAATTTTTTCTTTTGTTCGTCAGTTAACTGTCTTTCATCGGTAAAAATTTCAGATACAAAATCATCAACTCCGTTTTCCGCGAGATTTTCCAACATGGCTTGCGTAGTTCCATTTTTGGAAGTGACGCTTTTCTGAATGTCAGAATAAGATGAATTTTCCGCTAGTTTCTCTACTCCGGCAAAAGTTTGGCTGGTGATTTCTTCCGCTTGGTCGGTAATAAATTGATATTTTTGGGCAATATCGGTGACAATTTTTTCAAGCTCGCTAAAAAATTCGCGGGATTTTTTCGATTCTCGCGAAATTTTTAGAACATTGTGAATTTTATCGCGAAAAAAGGCGATAATTCCAAACATTGAAGCGCTCAAAATCGTTCCCTGATTTATTTCATTAGTAGTTTGAACTTCGTAGCATTTCCCGCTCTCGCGAAAAATTTCTTTGACCAATTCCTTGTCTTCCGCGGTAAAATCCCGCGCCGTGCCCCGCTCTGCGGTGGAAAATTTCAGAAAAGTACATCCTTCGCCGACCACCGAACCACGATTTGGCATAGCGCGGACGATTTTCGCCCCCGGAAATTTTTCCGCGATTTCCTCCTCGGTAATTCCCGCGATAATTGAGATAACAATTTTTCCCGCGAAATTTTCGTGAACTTTTTCCGCCCAAAATCCGTCTTGTTTGTAAGCGAGAAAAACTAAATCCGCTTCTTTAATCACATCATGATCCAAAGTCGCCGCAAGCCCTTCTTGGAGCAAAATTTCGCGGGATTTTGGGCGGTTGACAACGGCGGTGTATTTATTTTTATCGACAATATTTTTGGCAAAAAGCTGATTCATAATGCCTTTTTGCATATTTCCGTAACCCAAAGAGGCGATTTTTAAATCATATAAATTCATTGTTTCTATTTGAAGTGTTTCCATTGTAAGTGTTTTTTAAGTTATAAAAAGTGCTTTGAAAATTTAAGTCCGGACTTAAAAATTTTTATCCTGCGCCAAGTCCGGACTTGTTTTCAGATTATTGTAAAAAAAACACCGAACGGATTTTGTT
>JALVIB010000052.1 GCA_027028725.1 Candidatus Altimarinota bacterium | reverse complement strand
GGATTTTTCCTTGCGGAGTTTAGCGACTGAGTTGCTTGAGAATTGCTAATTTCTTAACGGGGTGAGTTTTTTGCTTACTTTTTTTCTCATAAAAAAAGCAAGAAGAATTATTTTAAAATCAACCCTCATCAACCTGCCTGCCGGTAACCTTTGTCAGGAGGGAGATATGGAAATCCCGCGAAATTTTGCATTTATTTTATTTTCCTCTATAAATTAGTAGCTCTTTTTATCATCGCGTCCCGAAAACCTCGGGATGAGGAAAGTCTGAGCCACACGAAAAACACGGAAACGGCTAACAGCCGATCCGCTAATTTGAGAGAATTAGTGAGGGAAAGTGCCACAGAAACAAAACGTCCCTGCTTTGCGGGGGAACGGTGAAAAGTTAGGCGTGCATCGTGCGCCTGTCCATAATTTCGCGAGATTTTATGGTGGTAAACCCTTCCGGTGGAGACGCCAGTGGCCTCTGTTTTGGTAGCAATGTTTTTCTTGCGATAACCAAAAACGAGTCTGGCGGATGAAACCTGCAAGCAATTGTAGGGATTAGATAAATGATGATTGTCCCGAGTCCTCGGGACAAACAGAACTCGGCTTACCAAAAAGAGTTTAGAAAATCCCGCGAATTTTTACGGGATTTTTTTTATTTGTGGGAAATCCCGCGAAATTTTATTTATCGTCGTTGCGAGGAGCGAGGAACAAGCGACGCGGCAATCTACTTCAATTTTTCGCACCAAAAACCCTACCAGCAAATCCCCTCAGCCACCTTTCTCAAGGAGGAAATTTAGATCCCCGCCTCCGCGGGGATAAATTCCACTAACTACTCGCAAGCTCGCAGAGTGTCATTTAATTTCGCGGGATTTTACGCCACTTTTTTTGCAACTGGTTTTTTCGCGGGATTTTTGTCTGCCTTTCCCTTTGAATTAACTTTATCTCTGATAACTGTTTCAATTTCCATCGCTAAATCAGGATTTGCCTCTAAAAATGCCATGGCTTTGGCTTTTCCTTGTCCCAATTTGGTTCCGGCGTATGAGTAAAACGCTCCGGATTTTTCGATTACGCCCATATTTACTCCAACTTCGAGCAAATCTCCTTCCCGCGAAATTCCTTTGTTGAACATGATGTTTACCAAAGCGGTTTTGAAAGGTGGCGCAACTTTATTTTTAACTACTTTCACCTTCATTTCGTTTCCGCTGACTTCTTTGTCATCACCTGTTCCTTCGTCTAGTTTTTTTCCTTTTCGAACTTCTACTCGAACAGAAGAATAAAATTTCAAAGCGTTTCCACCAGTGGTAGTTTCTGGGTTACCAAAAACAATTCCAATCTTCATTCGGATTTGGTTGATAAAGATAATCGTTGTCCCTGTTTTATTGGCAATTGCGGTTAATTTCCGTAAGGCCTGACTCATTAAACGAGCTTGTAGTCCCATTTGCGCGTCTCCCATATTTCCTTCGATTTCGGCGCGCGGTGTCAGCGCCGCAACTGAATCGACGACAATTAAATCCACTCCTCCGGAACGAACCAAGGCTTCCACAATTTCCAGGGCTTGTTCTCCGGAATCCGGTTGAGAAAGAAGTAGTTCATCGATATTTACTCCAACTTTTTTCGCGTATTCCGGATCAAGCGCGTGCTCCGCATCAACGAAAGCGACCACTCCACCGGCTTTCTGAAATTCCGCGGCGGCGTGTAGAGTCAGAGTTGTTTTACCGGAAGACTCCGGTCCGTAAATTTCGATAATTCGCCCTCGTGGCCATCCTCCACCAAGCGCTAAATCGATTGAAATCGAACCGGACGAAACCGTTTCTACTTTAACATGTTCTTGTTCTCCCATTTTCATGATTGAACCTTTCCCGAAGTTTTTTTCGATTTGCGCCATGGCGGCGGCTAGAGCTGCTTTTTTTGCATCGTTTTTCATTGTTATATGTGTTTAAAAAATATTTATAAAGTTGGTATTGCCGTGACAACAACTCCCTGAATTTGGAGGTTTTCACTAACTATAATTGGCTTGTGTTCCGGATTTGTTGAACGAGGATACAACACAACTACATTTCCCCGTCGCTGAAATTCTTTAATTGTCGCTTCATCGTCAACCAAAGCCACGACTCGGTCGCCATTTTTCGCGAAATTTTGTGCTCGCACTAACACCAAATCCCCCGAAAAAATGCCGGCCTTATTCATTGAATCGCCTTCCGCACGAAGTAGAAAGTGTTCCTTATTACGCGGTGCGAGATTGGTGCTGACCCGCACAAATCCTTCAATATTTTGCTCGGCAAAAGCCAGCGCTCCGCACTGTGCCGTCCCCACAATTGGAACATCTACTGTTTCAACATTGTTTTTGAAAACTTCCGCTTCCTCCACTAATTGTAAATTTCCGCGAAAATCTCGTTGCAAAAATCCTTTTTCTTCTAATTTCTGCAAAATAACCGAAACCGATCGCGGAGAACGATAGCCCATAACCACCATCAATTCCCGCACAGAGGGAAATTTTCCCAAGTGCCGAAGCGCACTCTTTATTTCCTTGAGCGCCTCCATTTCACGAGAACTTAATGATGTTTTTTTCATTTCAAATTGATTTTGCATACAGAAGTATACAGTGTGTATACAACCTGTCAAAAATTTTAGATAGCAAAAAGAGAAAAAGATGTTTTTTTATAAAATTTCGCGGGATTTTTGTTTGCATTTTGGAGATATTAAATATCATTTTCCAGACTTTTTAAGCTAAAAAATGAAATACACAAACATATTGGAAACAATTGGTAATACACCATTAGTTGAATTGAAAAAGTTTAGTTCTTCGCAAGTAAAAATTTTCGCGAAACTAGAAGGACAGAATCCAAGTGGTTCAATTAAAGACCGTGTAGCTTTGCACATGATTGAGACTGCTGAAAAGACTGGCGAATTAACAAAAGATAAAATAATTTTGGAAGCAACTAGCGGAAATATGGGGATTGCTTTGTCGATGATTGGAGCATACAAAGGTTACGAAGTAAACATTGTTATGTCCGAAGCGATGAGTGAGGAACGCAAAAAAATAATGCGCGGTTTTGGCGCGAAACTGATTGAAACGCCTAAAGAATTAGGAACTGCGGGCGCGATTCAAAAAGTTCAGGAGTTTTTGACCAAAAATCCCGCGAAATTTTGGTTTGCGAACCAGTTTAATAATCCCGCAAACACAGAAGCTCATTATTTAGGGACAGCGCCAGAAGTTTTGGCTGATTTGGAAAAAGTTGATTATATTGTAGCTGGTGGGGGAACTTTTGGGACAATTACCGGAATTGCGAAAAAATTTCGCGAGATTTCTCCACAGACCAAAATCATTGGCTTATTGCCGGAACAGGGTTACAAAATTCAAGGAATTCAGAATTTCCAAAAAGATTTTCATGGCGATTTATTAAAAACTGATTTAGTTGACGAATTTATAGAAGTTTCGCAACAGGAAGCCTTTATAACCACTCGCGAATTAGCCAAAGAAGAAGGTGTTTTCGCAGGCATGAGCTCGGGGGCGAACTTATTTGGCGCCTTAAAAATCCGCGAAAAAATAAAAGAGGGGAATATTGTAGTTATTTTTCCTGACCGCGGAGAAAAATATTTGAGTACACCGCTTTTTGAGTAAAAATTTCGCGGGATTTTTTCTACAAAATCTCCAAAAAATCAGAGAACAAAAAATCGGCTTCGGATAGATCTTGTGTGTGATTGTAGCCGTTTTGGTAGCCGTAAACGGTTGCCCCGGTGAGTTTTCCAGCTTTAACTCCGTTCTGTGAATCCTCAATAATCAAAGATTTCGCGGGATTTTTGCCTAACTTTTCTGCCGCCAGCAAAAAAACATCCGGAAAAGGTTTTCCGCGACCATTTGTGTCGTCAGAGGAAATAATTGCCTCAAAAAAATCACGGATTCTGAGCCGTTCAATAGTCGGCTCAATCCATCTTTTTGTCCCCGAACTAGCGATGGCTTGGGGAATATTTTTTTCGCGGAGTTTTTGGAAACACTGCCAAACATTCGGCGAAAGTTGTGCGTGCGGATACATGTTTTCCAAAGCGTAATCCTCGCATTGCTTTTTGAACTCGTCATAATCCATCTTTATGTCGTATTTCCCGCGAAAAATTTCCCAAGCATTGTGTAAACTTCCACCGACAAACTGGTGAATATCTTTTGGATTAAAATTTGGACAAACTTGCTGATAAAAATTCGGTGCTTCCTGTGTCCAAAGGCGTTCTGAATCAACCACAACACCATCAAAATCCCACAAAACTGCATCAAATTCGGTTATTTTTTTCATCGTCCGCAGTTTAGGAATTTCTGATTTTTTGTCATTTGGAAAATTTCGCGGGATTTTCCGAATAAGTCCCCCTTGAGAAAGGGGGATTTAGGGGGATTTTTTAAGAAAGCTAAAATCACCCCCCGCCCTCTTTGAAAAAAGAGGGAGCCAAAAAGAAAAATCCCGCGAAATTTTTACCTCACCCCAACCCTCCTGAGAACTCGGGACTAGAAGGAGAGGAAGATAAAAGGAATAATTATAAAAAGGACAGGTCGCGACCTGTCCCCACATTTTTTAACCCAAATTTTTATTATTTTTTCGCGACTTTTACAACTTTTTCAAAAACTTTTGGATAGTTTACCGCTAGTTCAGAAAGCGCCTTTCGGTCAACATCCATTTTAGCGTGAAGCCATTTGTTTTTGATTTCAGAGTATCGTTCTCCGATGTTTCGCAAAGCTGCTGAAATTCGTGAAATCCATAATCTTCGGAAAACTCGTTTTTTCAATTTTCGTCCAACATATGCGTGCATTCCTGCTTTCATTGTTGCTTGTTTAGCCAATCGGAAAGTTGTTCGATTTTTACCTCGATATCCTTTGGCTGCGTCACGAACTTTTTTGTGTCGTGCGTGTGCTGCGGTTCCGCCTTTTACTCTTACCATTTTTTAAATGTTTAATAATCTTTTAAAAGTTTTCTTCATTCCTTCTGGAACAAGTTGTCCTAAACGATTAACTTTCTTTTGTCGTTTGTTTTTAGAACTTAACAAGTGATTTTTCGCGGCTTTTTGGAACATCATTTTTCCAGAACCAGTCACTTTAATTCGTTTCTTTGTACCTGAATGAGTTTTTTGTTTCATTTGTTAGACTTTTTAGTAGGTTTTAAGATTGCTATTATCTGAAACCCTGATGGTTTCGGTGGTTGCTCAACTTTTCCAACTTCGCTCAGCGAATCAAGAAAAGAGTTTAATTTTTCAAAAGCTAGATCCATATGTGCTCGTTCTCGTCCGCGTAATCGCATCTGAACTCGCACCGGATGCCCGTCTGTTAGGAATTTTTCTGCCATTTTGCGTTGTCTTTCCAAGTCTCCAACATCCATTTTAAAGGTCAATCTTGTTCCTTTTTGCTCCTTTTGTTTAGTAGCTTTTTTGGCTTGTTGTTCCTTTTTTTTCAACGCGTAAAGCATTTTCCCATAGTCTATAACTTTACAGACTGGCGGATTAGCTTTAGGTGAGATTTCTACCAAGTCAACTCCCAGCTCTTGAGCTTTTTGTTGCGCCTCAGCGGTCGGCATCACCCCAAGCAATTCACCATGTTCATCAACAAGTCGCACTTCAGGGACTTTGATTTGATGATTTAGACGATGTTTGCGCACAGGTTCACGCTTTTCAAAACGTTTTCTGCGACCGTGAAATCTACCTATTTTGTAATAAAATTAAAAAAAGCCCCGCGATTTTATGATTGATGAGACTTTTGTCAATTTTTTTATTTTGGAAATTGGCGTAATCAACATATTACCAAAAAATCCCGCGAAAAAATTTCTACTTTATTACTCGTTTTCGGCAAAAAACTCCGCCAGAACTTTACCCACCAAACCAGTGGTCTAATCAGTTCGTAGCCGACGATTTTAACATTTTTTAGTCCTGCCTCATCACATTTTTGCTTAATCGCGAACAATATTTTCCCGTTTCCACAACCGAGTTCATAGATATTCAAATTCCCGCGCTTGTCGTCCAACTCGTCCTCCATAGTTTCAACGAAGGAGGAAGCTTTGGCGAAGGATGAAAATTTTACTGTTCCCAACATCGCCTCTACAACTTTGTTTGAAGTTGGAATAAATGGCACGCCCGTCCACACCAACATAAAAACCATAAAAATCCCCCAAAGACAGACTAAACCAAGGACAATTATTAACAAAATCAGCAGAAAATACCCCATTAAATATCAAGTAATTTTTCCGCGTTTTCCAAATCATCTTCGGCGATTAACGGCTTAGTCGAAGTTAATTCTTCAATTTCTGCGTCCTGATTTTCCAAATTATTACTAATTCGTTTCACTTCGGTTGGCATCAGCTTTTTTTCGCGGATATTTTGTTTTTTGATTTCAATTTCTTTCTGAATTTCCGGATTTAGTTTTTTCTTAGACTTCATCAGCGGAATACTTTCCTTAGCGAGAATAATATTCGCGGCATTTTGAAATGAAATATGCCGATCATAATGCGCGATTAAATCAACAATATTTTCGCGTTCCTGCGGATCAAGTTGTTCAATATTTTCGTATTCTGTAATCCGTTTGAAGTTGAATAAAATCGGCTCAATCGCTTCTTTGGTGATAATAAAAAAATGAAACCCGCGTTCAAAAAAATGCAGTTTCGGCAGGTATTGCAAGGCTTCCTGCGGGACGACGAAAAACACTTGCGAATTTATCAGATCATTTTTCGCGTATTTTTCCGCGGATTTTTTGACCTGCTCAGCGATATAAGTTTTGATATTTTCCGGTTTAGAGGATTTTTTGGCATCAAAAATAATGTACTGCCCCAGAAACTCAATCATAAAATCGGGCTTCAAACGACCATCAAATTTCACCGGCAAATTCGTATTATCAAAGAAAGTAAAATCCAGTTCAGGCTTTTTACAAACATCTTTCAACAAATAAATCACCTCGTTTTCGTGGTCATTCCATTTTCGATTTTTTTCCTCCAAAATTTTCTGTTGCGCCTCTTCATCTTCCCGCTGAATGCGGATTTTCTCCTCCTCTAAATGTTTTCGCGCGTTTTCCAAATTCTTGCTTTGCGTTTCAAACTCTTTTTGCCGTCTTTCTACTTCCTCCTGAAACTTCGCCAACTCCTTTTCTTTCGCCCGCAAATTCTCGCGAATATTTGCCAACTGCTCCTCCAACTTCGTTTTTTGCGCCCAAGTCGCTTTCCCTGTTCCTTCCAACTTATTTTTTTCTTCTTTCAGATTTTCCAAATCGCTTTTCAGCGTTGCCTGCTCGCTGATATACTGCTCAACTAGATTTTTCAGCCGCTCATTTTCGCGAATAAGATTTTTTTCTTCGCTGTTTTCAATTTTTTCCAAAAGCAGAGAAATTTCGCGGGATTTTCGTGAACGGAATAGAAAAAACAAACCGACAATTATTCCCAGCAAAATCAAAACACCCAATCCGATAAGCAAGTATGCTGTTTTTATTTCTCCGAAATTTTCCATTTGTAAAAAATTAATTTCCCGCGAAATTATAGAGTATTTTCCAAAATCCCGCGAAATTTTATATTCCCCCCTGACAACGGGGGATTGAGGGGGATTATTTAAGAAATAAAGTAGTGGAGAGATCTCAACAAAAGATTTCTCCATTCTATACTATGTTTTAACTCCCGGCCGAAATAACAGACGAGAAATTTTCGCGGGATTTTTTTAGAAGTTTTGTGAAAGACGAATACAAATTTGACATTTGTGTATTTTTTAGATATAATTCAAAGAATCATATATTTTTTAACCCATTTTAAAGATGAAATTAGGTTCAAAACCCGGCTCAAATCCAGACTTCCAAAGGGAAGGTGGTGATCTTAATTCACAAAAAGAATTATTAAAAGATCTGATTGGTAAAGAAAAAGATGCTCTTTTGCCAGACCATCTAAAAGAAACTTTAAACGAATTTCTTGGAAAATTTCTAGAAAGAGGTGCTAAACCAGGAAAAGTTCCTGGTCACTGGATAAAAGTTGATGGAGAAAAAGTTAGAAGGGCTTTTAGTGAAGATGTAGAACAAATTGCAAGCAATATTGATAATTTTAATTCAACGGTTAGTGTGCCTAATTCCGACAGGCTGGATCGTGTTGGACTTTATGGATACAATGGAGGAGTTCTAGCCTATGTAAATGAATTTGGAGAGATGTTTGTTGGCCTTGATACAGAAAAAAACAGAGAAGGATTAGAAAAGCATGGCTATATTAGAGATCGTGATTTTAGTGAAAAAAATCCTGATGAAAATGTTTTAATTTGGGTACCGGTTAAGCCGATAGATGAATTTAAAGATCCTGAGAAACAAAAACTTTGGGAAAAATTTAATAAAGACAGAAGATATATTGTAGATGTTGCTCAAAATGTTTTGGACAATATTAGTTAAAGTAAACTCACCGGCATAATATCAATTTTTGCCGGTTGGGGAATTTCTACGGAATGGAGGAATTTTATCAATTTTTCGCGGGATTTTAAACGAATAAAAACATGAAAGTGGTACTGGTTGTGGCTTCGCGGAAAAAACGCGGGTGCCCAGTCCACTTTTTCTTTACCTAATTTTTCTTGGCAAATTCCCGCGAAATTTTTCGCTAACTTAAACGCTTCCTCTTTTTTTCGGCGAGAAAAAGTAATTTTCGCGAGATTTATAAACGGCGGCATCTGCATTTGCTGGCGATGACTTTTTTGCCATTCAATAAATCCGGCAGTGTCGTGTCTTTTAACAAACTTAAATAAATTTTCCTCAGGGCGAAAAGTCTGAATTAAAATTTTCCCGCGATTTTTTCGTCTTCCAGCGCGCCCTGCTACTTGCGTCAGAAGCTGAAAAACGCGTTCTTCCGCGCGAAAATCTGGCAAAGAAAGTCCAATGTCCGCGAGAATAACACCGACCAAATCAACATTTTCAAAATCCAATCCTTTGGCAATCATCTGCGTGCCGAGCAAAATATCGGCTTCGCCTTGGTGGAATTTTTCCATAATTTCGCGGAATCCGTTTTTCCTTCTCGTTGAATCCGCGTCCGCGCGCAAAACTCGTAGTTTCGGGAATTTTTCGCGAAGAATTTCTTCCAACTGCTGGGTGCCCCAACCACGAAACTCAAAATCTTTTTCCCCACACTCGGGGCATTTTCCCGCGAAATTTTCCAAATGACCGCAAACATGACAGAGCATAATCTCGCGCGTTCGGTTGCGGTGCAGCTTCATCGGGAAAGAACAATTCGGGCATTCCGAGGTCGTTCCGCATTTTTTACAAGTCGTCGAGCCGAAAAATCCGCGCCGATTGAGAAACAAAATTCCCTGCTTTTTTTTCGCGAGCATTAGATTTATTTCTTCTTCCAAGCGTTCGGAAATCGGTCCGTAATTACCTTTTTTCGCCTCGTTTTTCAGATCAATAAACGAAATTTCCGGCATCTGAACTTCCGTCACGCGTTTTTCCAGAACCACCAAATCCCATTCGCCGTTTTCGCATTTCACAAAACTTTCCACGCGTGGCGTTGCCGATCCCAAAACCAGTTTTGCCTCAAATTTTCGCGAGATTTTTTCCGCTAAATCGTGTGTCCAAATTCGCGGAGAAAACTCGGATTTAAAAGTCCATTCGTGTTCTTCGTCCAAAATTATTAATTTTGGATTGCGCAACGGCACAAACGCCGCACTGCGCGCCCCAATCAGAATTTTCGCCTCACCAGAAGTGCAACGAGTCCATTCTTGAATTTTTTCGCCCGCTGATAATTTGGAATGCCAAACCGCCATTTGGTCACCAAAAATCCCGCGAAATTCTGCCAATAATTGCGGAGTTAGAGCGATTTCTGGTAACAAAAATAGAGTTTGTCCTTTGTTTTTTTGGAGCGAAATATTTTTCGCGAGATTTTTGTAAATCTCAGTTTTCCCACTTCCTGTAACTCCAAACAAAAGACTTGGACACTTTTTTTGTTCAATTTTTTCAAAAACGGTTTGTTGTTCGGCGGTTAATTCGTGAATTTTTCGCGGGATTTTTTCCACGGGGATTTTCGCGGGAATTAATTTGCCCGCTCGTTTCTCGATGATTTCTTTTTTCAGCAAAGTTTTAATCGTTGCCATCGACGCAATTTCCAAAAGTTCTTCTTCGCGGGCTTCTCCATTTTTTTGTAGATATTCAATAATCGCGAGCTGTTTTTTCCCGCGAATTTTTGAAATTTCAAAAACCTTAAGTCCGGACTTAGACAACTTTTTATCCTGAGACAAGTCCGGACTTGGTTTTTGAAAAAAAGAATAAAAAACCTCTTTTTTCGCGGGATTTTGGACGAAGGAAAATTTTTCCGGGACGATGAGATTGAGGACTTTTTCGAGTGAGGTGAGGTTTTCGTAAGCGACTTCGTGAGCGATTTCCAGATATTTTTTGTTGATGAAGTTATCGTCCAAAACTTCTAAAATTGGTTGAGTTTGGAAATCTGGTTTTTCCAAAATTTCCGCGATAACAACACCAAAACGCGGTTTCCCGCGAAAATAAATTTTGACGCGAGCGCCGATTTTCACCTTTTCGGCACTATGCCAAGTAAAAATCCCGCGAATTCCTCGAAGCCAAACATTGTAGAACTGCATTCGGGGGAAGTTTAGTAGATAAACGATGATTTGTCATTCTGGCTTGTCCGGAATTTGTTTTTGGCGAGAATGACGAGAGAATTTTATAGGAAGTAGATTGCTTCGTTCCTCGCAATGACAATTAAAAGGAAAATTTCGCGGGATTTTTTAAAAGGACAGGTCGCGACCTGTCCCTACAAAAATGTTTCAAGAATTTTTTACTTCACCGTCACACTTTTCGCGAGATTTCGTGGCATATCGGGATCAAGTCCGCGGAAAATTGCCAGATGGTAGGCGAGAATTTGCACGGGAATGACGGAGGCAATCGCTTGCGCGCCGTCGCAGTCTGCCACGCGAATCCATTCATCAAAAACTTCATCATTTTTAGTCGCCACACCGATAATCCGCGCCCCGCGAGATTTTAGCTCCGTGGCGTTGGAAATCGTCTCCAAATCACTTCCCAAGACAATACACGGCGTGCCGTTCTCAATTAAGGCAATTGGTCCGTGTTTCAATTCTCCCGCGGCGAAAGCCAGTGCCGGAATATAAGAAACCTCTTGGATTTTTATCGCGGCTTCGAGCGCCATCGGATAAAGCGTTCCGCGACCGATGATAAAGAGTTTTTCCTCAGGGAATAATTTTCGCGCGATTTCGCGAATATGCTCTTCGTAACGCGGATTTAGGTTATCGTTGATAATTCCAGCGGTTGAGCGTAAGATTTCTCGTCCCACATTGATTTTGGAAATCCCGCGAATTTCTGCGTCGGCATAAGCCAATAAAAACGCCAACGCCATTTGCGAAGTCGCAGCCTTGGTCGAAGCGACGGCTTTTTCCGGTCCGGCGTTTATCGCCAAATGGACATCCGCCAGTCGTGCCATCGACGAACTTTCCACATTCGTTAAAGCCAAAATTTTCGCGGATTTTTTCTTACTGCGTTCCAAAACTTCCATGACATCGGCAGTTTCCCCTGATTGCGAAATGGCGATAACTGCAGTTTTTTCGTTAATAAACCGCTCAAAATCCGGCATCTCACTAGCGGGAACAACATTTACTTTCCGTCCGGAAATTCTCGCGAAATAATATTCCGCGACCATCGCCACTTTGTGCGCTGTTCCGCAGGCGACAATATAAGCTCCATTGCAGTTTTCCAATAATTTCGCGGCCTTCAAAAGTTCTTCATCATCATGGTTAATCGCTCGCGCGATAGTGTCTTTTTGTTCAAAAATTTCCTTAATCATAAAGTGCGGAAAATCGCCTTTTTCGGCTTGTTCTTCTTTCCACGGCACTTCAATATCGCGTTTTTGGATAATTTCGCGGGATTTCATGTTTTGATAAACAGCTTCGCCCTGATGCACCCAAACCATTTCGTCATCGTCAAGATAATTCACGACATTGGTGTATTTCAAAAATGCAGGAATATCTGAAGCAATAAAAGTTTCGTTTTTCCCGCGACCAAGAATTAATGGCGAACCGCGACGCGCCGCGAAAATTCCATCCACGCCGTCCACGAAAACCAGAATCGCAAAACGGCCTTCGATTTTTTCCACGGTTTTGACGATGGCGTCGAAAATAATTTTTTTCGCGAATTCTTGATCTACCTCACCCTCGCCCTCTCCTGCTAGGAGAGGGAATATGCATTGCTTTTGGGTACAGATTTCCGCGATATTTTTATCGAGCAAAGCGGCGATAACCTCAGAATCAGTTTCAGAAAGGAATTTTTCAGTAAACAATTTTTTTTCTTCTAGATAGTTTTCAAAAATTCCGTTGTGCACCAAAGTGACTTTTCCGAATTTGTGCGGGTGAGCATTTTCCTTGGTCACACCGCCATGAGTTGCCCAGCGTGAGTGCCCAAAAGCCTCTTGAGCTGGCGGAAATTCTTGATCAATGTTAGAGATTTTTCCGACTTCTTTTTTGATGATGACTTCATTTTTTTCGCGGTATTTTAGAGCAATTCCCCAAGAATCATAACCACGATATTCTAGTTTTTTTAGTCCAGCTAGGACTTTTTGTCCCGCTTGGTCGTCTGTCCCAGATATCGCGAAAATTCCACACATTTTAAAGGTTTTTATAAGTTTTTTCGTTTCGTAAACGAACACGAGTAATTTTAATTATTTCTTCAGATTTGAAAACCGCAAAAATTACGCGAAATTTTCCTATTCGTAAACGAAAAAGAGTTTTTTCACTCTGAAGTTTCTTGCAGTTTTGAATATCTGGAAATTTCTTAAGCTCAAGAATTTTCTTGCGAATTTTGAAAATCTCCTCATCAGAAAAATCGTTTAATTCTTTCATTGCAGACCGCGCAATTTGAATTTTAAACATTATTCAAATGGTATAAACTCATCATTATCCAGACGAAATTTTGAAATAATTATATCGTGTAAGTCTTCAATGTATTCTGGATCACGCAACATTTTAATCGGAATAAAAACGCCAGTTTTTTCTCCTTTTTCATCAGTTAGATACGAAATAGATTGAGTATTCATCGAGTTAATTATATTTTCTTCAAAAGTTAATTGCAAATTTTTCGCGGGATTTTGGTTTTTCAGGTAGAATACAAAAGATGATGTATATTTTACTCGGTATCGGTTTCATAGTTGTTGTTTATTTGATAGCAACATTCAATTCTTTTATTTCCTTGAAAAACAAGATTAAGTCAGCGTGGAGCGACATTGATGTCCAACTTAAAAAGCGTTACGATTTAATTCCCAAGTTGGTGGAAATTGTGAAAGGATACGCCAAACACGAATCTTCAACGCTTGAAAAAGTGACGGAAATGCGGACAGCGGCGATGAATTCCTCTTCTGTTCCGGATAAGGCGCACAAGGAGTCAATGCTTTCAGGAGCGTTGAAATCAATTTTCGCGGTCGCGGAAAATTATCCTGATTTGAAAGCGAATCAGAATTTTTTGCAACTCCAAAAAGAAATCGCGAAAGTTGAGGACGACATTCAAATGGCACGCCGATATTACAACGGTTCGGTCAAGCAATTTAATACGAAAATTGAGACTTTCCCAAACCTTTTGGTCGCGCAAATGCTAGGTTATAAGGCAGAAAATTTCTTTGAATTAGAAAGTGATAATGAGCGGAATGTGGTTGATGTTAAGTTCTAAAAATCCCGCGAAATTATGAAATTAGATTTAATGAAGAAATACAAGCTTGAGATGATGCTATTAAAAGTAGCTAAACATGTTTTTTTGATAGGGACTTTTGTTTTTCTTTATATCAAATATGTTTATTCAGGATTTTTAACTCAAAAGTTAGCTGATTACGGGATAATTATTAAAGGATCACCTACTGTTTTTTGGGCGTTTATGGTTGTTTTAGGCGTTATTATATCTTTTCTGTTGTATTTTTATTTTCGAGCAAAAAAATTAACAGTTCATAAAGCTGTTATTCCACATTATGACTTGCACGAAAAATTGCATCCTTCTTTGGTTGGAGCAGTAATTGATGGGTCTTTTGATAGTAGTGATTTTGATGCAGGAATTGTTGATTTAGTTATAAATGGATTGATGACAATAGAAGAGAAAGAAATAGATGGAGAAATTTTTCAGATATGGAGACAAATTCCTCGAGATAAAATTGATTACGAAAAGCTTTACAAATTTAAACTTCGGAAATTATTTTATGAAAGATTATTCAAATTTGGAATAGAAGAAAGGGGCGATGAAAATAACCCTCCAGTATTCTCAATTAAAGAAGAACAGCAAGGTTGGTTTATTCGAAATAATAGGGATGATCACATTTCTTTTGTCTATTCAGACATAGAAAATTATATAAGTAATACCAAATATTTTAGAGAATCTAATTTATTCATAGGGTTGAAAGTCTTATTTGGAATAATGATGATCACTGCCGGTACATTAATCTTGGGAGTAAGTGCTAACGGTCATAAAAGAGGGGATTTAATGTTGTTTAAGGTTATTGGTGCTGCTTTATTTCTTATAATAGTTGGAATATTCATGTATAAACAAAGAAATAAAGAAGGATATAAGTTAGCACATTATTTGAAAGGATATTATGATTTTTTGGCAACTACTGATTTGCATGAATTAAGTATGAAGAAAGGAAGCGGATTTGAAAGGCATTTTCCATATGCAGTGGCTTTTGGTTTAATAGATATGTTTGATGGGGATTTAGTAGAAAAGAGTTCTAAAACAAGTTCAGATGCAGTAAAACCGGTCTCTTCCAAAGAAGTTGAGTCATATAATGAGGAAATGAAAGACAGACAAATAAAAGAGAGTTGGGACGACTTTATGGTTATACTTTTTTATTTTGTTTTGGCATTGGGAAGTGTTTTGTTATCCATATTTAATAACTATAATTAAAATCCCGCGAAATTATGGAAATAAATTTATCACAATCACCTGTTTACCTTCTTATAATCTACTTTATTCCAGTGTTTTTTATCATTCTTTCTCTAATAAAAAGAAGAAAACAGAATAAAGCAAAATTGGTTATTCCGAAATACGAAATGCCGGACAATGTGCATCCAAGTTTGATTGGGATTTTAATTGATGGGGAGTTTAATAAGCAGGATTATATCGCGGGAATCTTAGATTTGGTCATCAACAAGCTGCTAAAAATTGAAAAAATTAAAGAAAACGGAATTGAGAGATATTTTTTTCGTGATTTAGGAAAAAATAAAAAAATAACGGATAAATTCCGCGAAAAATTTTATGATTATATTTTTAAACACATTAAAAGATTGCCTGCCGAAAAAGAAGGGATTTTCCCCCATAAACATAGGGAATTAGGAACTTACGGCTTTTTATCACGATATTTGAGAAACAGAAATTTCCTGAGAAAATATTTTTTTCGCGGGATTTTGCCTACTGAATACGAGCAATTAAGGTTTTTGCGAATCGCCTTTATGGGAATTATCTTTTTGGTAGTTGTGCCATCTCTTATTTTAGCTTCAAATATGAGAGGAATAGATTTAAAAATGAGTTTGGAAATGTTTTTGTTTGTTGTTTTTTCAGGAATAATTTTGTCGTATGACCTATTCTTCAACGGGAAATCAGCGGAAGGAAGAAAACTTATTTACGATATGGAATGTTATAAAGAGTTTCTCAAAACAATTTCTATTAATGATAAAACGATAGATTTTGAAAAACATTTGCCTTATGCTGCGGCTTTTGGAATATCTAATGACTGGGTAACGGATTTTGCAATGAAGTTGTCGGCGCAAGATTGGATATACCAAGAAAATATGCAAAAAAAGCCAAACCGGCTTTTGAACCTAATTCAAGCTTACAAAGATATTAAAAAAAATTCTAAAAAATATGAAAAACCTTAAAATCGCTCTCGGACTGCTCATTTCTTTAATTTTCGCGGGAAATTCCTACGCATGGACAATTACCGATTTCCATTCAGATATCCAGCTAAATGCGGACGGCTCGGCAAATGTGACGGAAACGATTCAGGCGAATTTTTCGCGGGATTTACAGAAACACGGAATTTATCGATTTATTCCGCTTCAATCCAAAACAGATACAGGAATGTTGAATCGTACACCGATTTCGCAGGTTTCAGTTTTCAATGAAATGAAAATCCCGCGAAATTTTCGCCAAGAAACAAAAAATGATAATATTTTACTTGTCATTGGTGATCCAAATCGAACGGTACAACCGCAGGAAACTTATGTAATTAAATATCTTATTGAAAATGTGCCAAAAGAATTTCCTGAGAATAATTTTGCTGAATTTTACTGGAATGTGACAGGGAGCGATTGGGAAACAACTATAAAAAAGGCGTCGGCGACAATTTCTATGCCAAAACATTCTCAAACTAATAAAACAATTTGTTTCACGGGAAAGCACGGGAGTAAAGAAAAAAATTGTACAGCGACTTTTGCCGATGGCAAAGCAAATTTCGCGACCCAATTACCACTTTATCCAGGGGAAGGATTGACAGTTGTTTACGGATTTGATGAGGGAATTGTGCAGACTTTTGACTTTGAGGAACTGCCTCCTCAGGATAATTTGCATTATATTCAAGACCCTGAGCCGACTTGGTTAGAGATTTTTTTCAATAAGATTGGTGGTTGGGGATTGGGGTTATTGGCGTTGGTTTATCCGATTTTTTACGCTCGCCAAGAAAAGAAAAAAGTCGCGGTTGATAAACCGATTATTCCAAAATACGAGCCGCCGCAGGGTATTCATCCGTCTTTATTAGGAACAGTGATTGATAATAGTTTTGATAAAAAAGATTTTACCGCGGGGATTATTGATTTGGCGGTTAATGGGTATTTGGAAATTGAAAAGAGAAAAGTAAAAGGTGTTTTGTGGGGTTTTTCGGATGAATATTTTTTAAAAAGAAATCCCGCGAAAAAAAGGTTTTCATCAGAAATACAAAAAGAAATTTATGAGGGATTATTCAAAGAATATCTAAATTTAGATGCTCTATATTTTAAGGATCTTTCAAAGCTAACAAAAAATGATTTTGCCAATATGGTTGTTTTAAATGGAAATACGGCAAAAGAAACGGGGAAAATGGTTGATGAGGTTTCTATGACAAAACTTAGATCTATTTTGTATTCAATATTTAAAAATATAGAGTTTCAAATAAAAAAAATCGGAAAACAATATTTTCGCGGGATTTCTGGGCAAGGTATAGGTATTATTTTGGCATTAATTGTTGGAGTTGGAGGATTGGGACTACTGGCAACGATGTCGATGTATATTTCAGAAATAGTAGTGATGGGCTTATTTGGTGGAGGGATTATTGGGTTATTGGGGCTTCTTATTTTGTTTCCCAAAAGAACCAAAGAAGGTTTTGAACTAGCGCATGAAGCAAAATGTTATCGCGAATTTTTGGAAACCGCCGATATTGATAAATTAGACTGGGCGGAAAAACAGGAAATTTTCGAAAAAAACCTGCCGTACGCGGTGGCGTTTGGTTTGACTGAGAAATGGGCGAAAGTTTTTGGTGATACAATTGTTGAACCGCGTTGGATGCGAGGATCTGGTGGGGTGGGAAATCTCGCGAAAAATTTAGACCAAATTACTTCAGACATTGCGGGGAATATTCAGGCGCCACATTCTTCATCTGGCGGAAGTGGATTTGGCGGTGGCGGATTTTCCGGCGGAGGTTCTGGTGGCGGAGGCGGTGGAAGTTGGTAAAATTTTTTAGCTTATAATACGAAGATTCTATCTTTGCTTTTCCAATTCTTCAGCAGGAACGCCTTCCAGAATCCGCGCCGGCCACGGACGATAATTGGAATCCAAAATATATTCTTCAGTTTCGCCGTCTTTCTTCACTTTTCGTCGCCAGCGCGCAAAAAATCCGTTATGTGCGTAAGACACCATATAGCGTTCTCCGACAGGGATTTGGTCAGTTTTTTCAATGATTGGGGCCGGTGCCTTTTTATACCCAGAAATAAATGGCCCTTCAATTTCTACTTCTCGGTCGTCCATCGTTCCATAATAAATAAACTTAATCGTTGAATTCTCTTTATCAACGATGGTTTGAATCAAAATATCGCCGTCAGTGTCGTTGCGGAATTTGAAATCCTGCACATCTAAATAAATGGTCGCATCTAGTCCATAAGGCTTGTAATACGGCACAGCGTAGGAATGACTTCGTCGGCGAACAATTTCCAGTCCACCAAAAAATGCCGCGCGGAAAGCCGTCGTTGAAACCTGACAAACTCCTCCGCCGTATTCTTTTTCGGTTTTGTTTCCCTTGATGACCAGTTCTTGCGTAAATCCTCGTTCTTCTGAAACATCTTGCAAAATATCATTGAAGGAAAAAATCTGTCCTTTTTTAACAATTTGTCCGTTATACAAATTTGCAGCGACTTGAATATTTCGCATTCGCGCCCACGAAGATCCCGCGAAATTTGATTCCCCAATAGTGATAATTTCTTTAATTCCGCGTTTTTTTAGCTCATCATCTTTCACAATAACTTTAGAAAATGATTTTTTCGCGGGAATTCGAACATAGCGGACGCCCTTTTTGAACGCCTCATTTACCAAAAAGTAAAACTCATCAAAATCAATATCGTATCCGGAAACCGGATTTCCCGCGAAATTTATTTTTCCGTCTTCATCGCGACTAATAATAACCGTGTTTTGATCTGATTTAACACTCAAAAATTCATCAAAAAACTTTTTTAAATATTCAGGGGAAATTCCATCCTCAAAGGTTGTTTTAATTTCCAGTAAATCATTTTTTCGCGAGATATTTTTTCCAAAATCCAGCTCAATCTCCTTACCGCCAATAACCAAAAAATATCGCGGGATTTTAGTTATCAGATTGGGATTTACTTCAAAATTTAGTTTATAAATCTGATCATCAAAAACCAGGTTTAATGGTTTGTGGTCAGGTTTTTGCGCGCTAGCAAATCCCGCGAAAAAAAACGGTATAAGCAAAAACGATAACAAAAACCTCTTTATTTTTTTCATTGATCACAAATATGATACAAAGATTTGTTTTTTGTGCAAATAAATAGAAAATTTCGCGGGATTTTCCAAAAAGTCCCCCTTGAGAAAGGGGGATTTAGGGGGATTTTAAAATAGGAAGAAGATTGCTTCGTCGTTCCTCCTCGCAATGACGACAGAAGAAATTTCGCGGGATTTTACTCAAAGTAAGCCAAAAATTCTTCGCGGGAAATTGTTTCTTTCTCCAACAAGTCTTGAGCGATTTTTTCCAATAAATCGGCGTGTTTTTTCAAAATTCGTTCCGCTTCTTTCTCCGCTTTTTCCACTAAATTTTTGACCGCCTGATCAATCTTTTCTGCCGTAGCTTCCGAGAATTCCTTTTCGTGGAATTCCAGTCCGGCAAATCCCCGCGATTTTTCCGCGAAAACAACTGGACCAATGTCTTTTCCGCCCATTCCGTAAGTCATAACCATGCTGCGAGCAATTTTTGAAATTCGTTCTAAATCGTTGCTCGCGCCCGTTGTTGTCTGTCCAAAAATCATTTTTTCCGCCATTCGTCCGCCGTGTAGCGAAACCATTTCATCAAACATTTTCTGTTCCGAATTGAGGTAAGTGTCTTCCTCTGGCAAAAACCAAGTTACTCCCAAAGCACTTCCCCGCGAAATTATCGAAATCTTGTGAACTGGTTCGCAATTTTCCGTGAAATGTCCCGCCAAAGCGTGTCCGACTTCGTGATAAGCGATAATTTTTAGTTCTTTGTCCGTGATTTTTCGCGACTTTCTAGCCATTCCCATAGAAATTTTTTCTACCGCGTTTTCGAGATTTTCCTGTGAAATAGATTTTTTCCGATTTTTCACCGCTGCAATTGCCGCTTCATTCATCACATTTTCCAACTCCGCTCCAGAATATCCCACAGTTTTGCTCGCGATTTTTTTCAAATCAACATCTTGCGAAAGATGCTTGTTTTGCGCGTGAATATTCAGAATTTTTTCGCGGGCATTCATGTCTGGCATGTCGATATGAACTCGTCGGTCAAATCGCCCTGGTCGCAATAGCGCTTTATCCAAAACATCTGGTCGATTGGTCGCTGCCAAAACTATCACCGCTGCGCCCGGCTCAAATCCATCCATTTCCGTTAAAATTTGGTTCAAAGTTTGTTCGCGCTCATCGTGTCCGCCACCGGAACCGCTTCCGCGCTGTTTTCCAATCGCGTCAATTTCGTCGATAAAAATAATCGCAGGCGCATTCCGTTTCGCAGTTTTAAACAAATCGCGAACACGCGAAGCTCCCACTCCGACAAACATTTCCACAAACTCTGATCCCGAAACCGTGAAAAACGGCACATGCGCTTCACCGGCAATTGCCCGCGCCAATAAAGTTTTCCCCGTTCCCGGTGCTCCGACAAGCAGTACTCCTTTCGGGATTTTTGCGCCCATGGATTGGTATTTTTTCGGGTTTTTCAAAAAATCTATAATTTCCACTACTTCTTCTTTGGCTTCCTCCATTCCCGCGACTTCGGAAAGTTTGGTTTTATGCATTTTCGGGTCATAAATTTTTGCTTTGGATTTCCCAAATCCGAACGGACCGTGTTCTCCACCGGCACCTACTCTTCGAAACATAAACATAAATAAGAAAACCAGTAAAATTACTGGGCCAATCCCCAAAATAATGTCTTCCCACATTTTTTCACCAGAAGTATCGAGAATTTCCACCTTAGTTTTTTTCGCGGGATTATCCAGCTTCAAATCAGCCACAGTCGCAAAAGGTTCTTTGAAAGTCTTAAATTTGTTTCCTTGAAAATCTTCCGCTGTCACTTCGCTACCTTTAATTTTGATATCTTTTAGCTCGTCCTGATTATATTTTTGAATTAATTCAGTCAGCGAAATTTCTTGTGTTTTGTTCTGAAAAAACGACAAATCCGGCTTAAAAGTCAGCGAAATAAATGCTCCGATTAAGGCGATTACGAGCAGAACTAAAAACGGATTAACCGGTTTGCGAGTGTTTTTGGGTGCAATTTTTTTCATTTATTTTTTGTGAAATCTCGCGAATTTTAGCGGAGTTAGGATATTTTTCAATAACAAAATCCCGCGAAATTTTTGGTGATTCTATATATTCAAATTTTGAATGAAAAGTGTGTTATTTTTTTAAAAAATCAAAAAGGAAGTAGATTGCTTCGTCGTCACTCCTCGCAATGACAATGTAAAAATTTCGCGGGATTTTGTTTGATTTTTTGAAAAAGTTCTGGTATAATGTCTTGATTTGCTGAGAAATTGGCAATAGAAAAGACCTTTATTTCTTAACCCAAAAACAAAAATGAAAAATCTTTTCAAATCGGCATCGTGCGGGAATCCCGCGAAATTTGTGTGGCAGAATATTCGTCCAGGAAATACAGCAGAAGAATATAATATAATAGAAGCTCCTACTGTTACTGAAGTTGTTTCTGGAAAAGCTAAAAATGTTATGGAAAAACATATTGATATCACGAAAACTACTTTAACTGAACTGCAAGCAAAGTTAAAAGAATTAAATGCTCAAAAAAAACAAATTGATAAATGGGCAGAACAACAAAAAGCAGATTGGGAAAAAACACAGATGATGAATGAGTATTCCAATAAACAGTTAGAAAAGAATGCTGAAGAAAATGTAAATAAAAAATTAATGGTTTTAACAACAGCGCAAGAGCTTTCCCTTATGGCAGAAAATGGACTCTCTCCACAACCAGGCAAAACAAATAGAGAAGTATTAAAACCTGTTTTAGTTCAGAAGGAAGTAAATAGACTTAAGCAGGTACAAAAAGAGCAGTACTACGCTCAGATTGATGAAATGGCTCAGGAAAAAAGAATGAATTTGCGAGCAAGTTCAGGTGAAAGCTATATAGATCTGGTGATAGCGGAAAATAAACTAAAGCAAGAGCTAGATAGACTAAACAAAAAAATTAAGGAAGTTGAAGAAATACAAGAATATTTGAAAGAGAATACAGGAAAGAACGATCCAGAATTAGTAGATAAGTTGGATGAATTAAATAGAGACAGAGCAAGGCTTATAAAATTAGAAGATGAAGCAGAAGCACGAGAGTCATCTAAAAATCCATTTACAATGGAGCAATTAGGAAATAGTCCATATGAAATGATGAAAAATATTCCAGGTCCACAAAGGCAGGAGGCATTTAAGGCTAATTTTTCAGGAGAGCTGTTCTCCAACTATAAACTTGGGAAAGGGTTGACAGCAAGAGGGAATACAATGCTTTATAATTTACTAAAAGACAGATTGGAAAGTAAAGTGAAATAAGTTAAAATAAGTTAAAAGTGCTTCGAAAATAATTTTTAAATAGGTGGTTGATAAATCACCTATTTTTGGTTTGACTTTTTTTATTTTTTTTGTATTTTTTTCTTGATGTTAGAAAAACTAGAATTACGAAATAGCGTTAAAAAGTCTTTTAGTTTTCCTGTGAAATTTTTAATAAAAAAAATAGGATACAGGGTTTTACTTAGCTTGATTTTGTTGAACTCATGTAAAGAAAGTAACTTAGAAGCAGATAATTTATCCAATAATATTCCTGAATCTAAGGATGATATTGGTTTTTTTGAGAAAAAAACTAATCCTTTTGATAAATATTTTGTTGGTGAAATAGCAAACGTGAAAGTCTTTAAGGACACTCTATTCCTATCATATAATGAGTACAAAGACACCTATTTTTATTCAAAATATAGCAATGATTTAGAGGTTTCAGAGAGTTTAGAGAAATTAGAAAAAGTTATTTATTTATTTCCTCCTAAATTTCGTCAGATTTTCCATAAAAAATTGGATACCATCTTTATGGTTAAAAAGATGGTTAAAAATGGAAAAGAACTAGATGGATTGTATGAGGACTATGTGTTTTTATCAGATATGAAAGCATTTGCTCATGAGGTGTCGCATGTAATAGATGATGTGCTAGATAAAGATGATTTTGAGTGGGCAATATCGTTTTACGGTAATAATTATAGAGAATATTATAAGAAAAATAATTATGGTAGGCCTCTTGGTTTTAGTTCAGCTTATGCACAGCGTAGTGTAAAAGAAGATAAAGCTGAGACACTTTATGATTTAATTGTTTTACACGAATGGAAAATGCATCCAAAAGATAGAGTTTTGCAAGCTAAAATAAAAAAAATGAAAGAAGAATTGTTCCAAATTGATAATTCTTTTAATGAACAATACTGGAAAGATTTAGAAGCAGGGAAAATTAATAAGCAATATTGGGAAAATAAATAAATCCCGCGAAATTTTTGATTTTTAGAAAATGTGTTATACTTTTCTCTGAAATGGGAAAAAAATTAAAAAATATCAACTTTGGTTTTCGCGGATTGTCCAAAAAGAGGGAAATTTCCACCGCCTTGCGGGGCACAGCGCGGGATTTTCTGAAACCACGTAAGATAAAAGAAGTTTTTGGAACAAAAAGTTTTGAAACTTCTTGGGGATTTATTGAAACACTCGCTTAAATGGGGAATATCAACACTCCGTTGCCAGCCGGAATCAAGCCCCCGACTTTTTGGGAGCGGGTTCTGCCGCAGTGGGTTTGGGATTTTATCGCTTTCGGAAATGAGCATATCTTGTGGTTTATCGGTCTTTTAATCATTATTTTGCTGATTAAGTTCGCGGTCGATCATAAACGAAAACAGCGCAAACAAATTCATAAACTGTGGTTGTTTACTTTGTTTTTTCTTTCTAAACGCCAAATGATGATTCCGCTGGTGGTTGCTCTCGCCAAGCGGGACGGACTTTTGGATGACGAGACTTTGGAAGATCTTTTGGAAATTCGGCAAAAATGTCGGGAAGTACCTTTCAAAAAAAGCCCGCGAAAACGCTTAGAGCTGGAAAAACGAGTTTCTCAGATTTTGTATCGGTATTTTACGGATTTGGATAAACAGGGAAAAATCCGCCCCAAAAGTAAATTTGAGCATGTTATTCACGATTTGGAGTTTATTGACCACAAACTAGTTGAACTGCAAAAAACTTACAACAAGGCAGCACATGCTTGGAATAATCATTTGCGACGATTTCCGACTTTCTTTTTCAAATTTTTTGGGTTTAAGGATTTTGAGCCGTTTGAATGATTTGGGATAGCTGAAAAGCTAAAAAGTTGAAAAGATAAAGAGTTGTTTTGTGAGTTCACAAGTTTACAAGTTCACAAGACAACAAGTTATAAGATCAGACCAAAAGTATGTTTTCCAAAACCAATGTACTAGTACACTGATACGGAGTAAAAAAATCTACCGCCTTGCAGGGCGCAGCGCGGGAATTTTTTAGATAGCTAAAAAGCTAAAAAGTCGAAAAGAGAAAGAGCTATAAATTTTTATATTATTTTAGAAAGCGCGGTCACGTGACCGCGCTTACAGATTGTTTTATGTGCTGGTACAAGACCAGCCCCTACACTCTTCTGATCTCTAATTTTTTTTACTTCTTCCGTGAAAAATCCCGCGAAATTTTGCCTTTTCCCGCGAAAATTTCTAGACTCGGAAAGATGATTTGGACTTGGCAAGATCACGCGGTGGCATTTTCGATTTTCGGATTGGATGTGCGGTGGTACGGGCTGGCTTATGTCGCGGGATTTTTTCTGACAACTTATCTGGGCTGGTGGATTTTTTCATCCTTCGTTAAAACTTCCTCCTTCGTTAAAACTATGGAGGACGAGTCGGACGACGCGCGCAAACTGGACTTCAAAAAGTGGGAAGATTTGATTTTTGGGATTTTTTTCGCGGGAATTTTGGGCGGACGAGTAGGGGAGTTTTTGTTTTATTCACCGCAAGTTTTTTGGCAAAATCCATTAGAAATTTTCCAAATCTGGCACGGCGGAATGTCTATTCACGGTGGGCTTTTGGGAGCGTTAATTTTCGCGATTTACTGGACGCGCAAACATTCGGTTTCACTTTTAAAAATCATCGATGCGGTGGTAATTCCGCTTTCGCTGGCTTTGGGGCTGGGGCGGATTACCAACTTCCTCAATGGCGAACTGGCGGGACAGCCGACAAATTCTGATTGGGGAGTAATTTTTCCGCAGGTTGATAATTTACTGCGTCATCCGACACAACTTTACGAAGCGCTGGGAAGCTTTATTCTCGCGGGAATTTTGTGGTTAGTGTGGAAAAAATGTGGAAAATTTCGCCACCGCCTTGCGGGGTGCAGCGGGATTTTGACGGCAAGTTTTCTCGCGGGATACGGAATTACGCGGTTTGTGATTGAGTTTTGGAAGTCGCCAGATGGTTGGGAACTTTGGGGATTATCAACGGGACAATGGCTTTGTTTGGGGATGATTGGGGTTGCGTGGGGGATTGCACAAAGAAAGTTAAAAATTAATAGTTAAAAGTTAATAATTATGGAAATAGCAGAAACAAAATCCTCATCCGTCGCTAAAGCTATGGATGACGCGCGCGAAATTTTGGCAAAAGAGGGCGTTTTGTATCTTTCTCTAAAAATTATTCCGAATGCGCAGACGACCAAAGTTGTCGAGGTTTTGAATGGTGAGGAGCAGGTTTTGAAAATTCGCGTGGCGGCGATTCCGGAGAAAGGAAAGGCAAATAAGGAAATTCAGAAGTTTTTGAAAAAAGAATTTTCCGCGAAAAAAGTGGAAATTGTGGCAGGGGCGGGGAGTGCGCAGAAGTTGGTGAAGATAATTAACAGTTAAAAGTTAACAATTAATAATGGTTTGCTAGTCTTTTGTGAATATATTTTTCCTTGAGAAAAAGAACGAGGAGGATTTGTTGAGCCAGTGTACTAGTACACGGGTGTGGGGTTAAAAATTTCGCGGGATTTTAAGATGTTGACTTGATTTTATATTTTGTGTTATATTTTAAACATGGATAACAAAGAATTTTCTTTAAATACATTACGTGATTTTTCGAAAAGACTTGATGATGCAGACAAGTTTATTGAAAGTTTTAAGAAAGAAGTTGCCGAGAGGGTAGAGTATGGGTTGATAAGCGAAGGAGAGAGAAAAAAGATTACCAATATTTTGGATAAGAAGTTCAATAATCCAAAATCCCGCGAAAAAAATATGAAGGAATTTATTAATAACCTGATTTTATTAGATGAGTTTTTAGGTTCGGACAAAGAGGAAGCTGAGAATACTAATGATATTCAAAAATATAAAGAGATAAAGGATTTCTGGGTTAATTTAGGAATAATGACCAAAGAAGATCTTTTAGCGATTGTACTCAATCCAGAAAAGGTTAATGAAACAAATTTTGTAGAACTAGAAGATAAAAAAGCAGCTAATTCTAAAAATCAAGAATTATATAAATCCATAGAAGATAAAGAAAAAATAGTAAAGAGAAAATTAGAATTCTTGAAGTTCTTATTGATTAAACTAATTCAAGATTCTTTAAAAAGCAAAAAAGTAGAAAACATTGAGATATTATTAGCACTTAGTTTGGATAAAGTCATTTTGTATCCATTTTTTCTAACTATGATGAATAATATAGAAAATCGAGAAAAGATGTTTCGATATGTTTTTACAAGATTTGATGATAATAAATACGGATTATTTGAGACGAATATAGAAGAGGCTTTTTTAGAAATTATTCATAATCGTGATATGAAAAATTTATTTTATCCATATTTTGATTTAGAAACAGAAGAAGAATATAGAAAGGTTGCTAAAATTGATGCTAATAATCTTTCAAGCATTATTTTATTGCCTAAATTTAATATGATAGAAAACTGCAAACTTGAAGATATGTATAGAGATAATTTGGGATTTGATGAAAGCCGGATTAAGGCAGCAGAAATTATTTCTAATTCTGTGGAAAATATGTTGAGAATGTATCCTACTTTTTTAACTTTTGATATTAACTTGCTTCAAGAGTTAAGTTCGTATTATAAACAATGGGATATGCAAAAATTATGGTTTGATGAAACAGATTTCGGTGCTATAGAAGATAATCCCAAGGAAGCTTTTCGATTTAAGATTTTTTTAGATAATATGCCTTATTTGGTATGAGATTTCTAAATTCCCGCGAAATTTTCTAATTTTGGAAAATCCTTTATACTTCCCGCGGATGGCAAAGTATAAATACAAACTACGGCAAGTGCAGGAAAATCGGGCGCAATCAAAGTTCGCGAAAAAGGATTTGGGGCAGAATTTTCTAAACGATCCGATTTTGCGCGACCGCATCATTGATTTAGCCGGCGACATCAAAGGAAAAGAAATTTTGGAAGTGGGACCGGGGCTGGGGTTTTTGACTGAGGAAATTCTGAAGCGCGGGGCAAATTTGACAGCCGTAGAGTTGGACGAACGGAGTGTAGAGATTTTGAATAAAAAATTCGCGGGATTTTCTAATTTTAATTTAATTCAAGGCTCAATTCTTGATCAGGATTTAGATAAACTTTTTGCACAAAAAAAGTATTCAGTAATTGCAAATATTCCTTACAACATTACCGCACCAATTTTGCGCAAATTTTTCGCGGAAACGAAAAATAAACCGGAAATGGCGATTTTGATGGTTCAGAAGGAGGTGGCGGAAAAAATCTCGCGAAAAAAAGCGGGGAAAAATAAAGTTATTAAAGGTCGTTCGATTTTGTCCATTTCGGTGGAGGTTTTTGCTGATGTGGAGAATTGTTTTGTGGTAAATCGGGAGATGTTTTCGCCGGCACCGCGGGTGGATTCGGCGATTATTTTGCTAAAATCCCGCGAAAAATCATTGGTTTCGCCAGATTTGGAAAAAGATTTTTTTACCATTGTGCGGGCGGGGTTTGCGGAAAAACGCAAGAAGTTGAGCAATCATCTGGGGAAATTCTTTGGCTGTAATTCGTCAGATTTATTGGGAAAAGTTGATGGTGATAAGCGCGCGGAGGTTTTAGAAATTGATGATTGGCTGGAAATTACCAAGAATTTTCAGAAAATTTCCCCCTTCGCCAAGGCTTCAGCGGACAGGTCGCGGGATTTTAGGAAATTTAAAATGATAAATGATAAATGATAAATGGGGTTTAGAG
>JALVIB010000051.1 GCA_027028725.1 Candidatus Altimarinota bacterium | reverse complement strand
CTTTATCAAGAGATATTAAAAATCCCGCGAAATTTTGAAAAATTTCATAAATTCATAAAAATATGCTAAATTCTCCGCGCTTGTCCTCCGAAGGATAAAATGTCACCAAATATATTATGAAAATTACTGCTTCTGAACTTCGCGAAAAATGGCTTAATTTTTGGAAAAAAAAAGGGCACGCTATAATCCCGAGTGCCTCGACCATTCCTGACAATGACCCGACGGCACTTTTTCATAATTCTGGAATGCACCCGCTTGTGCCTTATTTAATGGGAGAAAAACACCCAGCTGGAAAGCGGTTAGCGAACGCGCAAAAATGTATCCGAACAGGAGATATCGACGAAGTTGGCGACGCCACCCATCTGACTTTTTTTGAAATGCTGGGAAACTGGTCGCTGGGAGATTATTTTAAAGAAGAACAAATCGCATGGAGCTGGGAATTTTTGACGGAAGTTTTGAAATTACCGGTAGAAAAATTGGCGGTTTCCGTTTTCGCGGGAGATGACGATGCTCCACGCGACGAAGAAGCCGCGAAAAAATGGCTAGAAATGGGAATTCCAGCGAAAAAAATCGCCTACCTTGGCAAAAAAGATAACTGGTGGGCAAAAGGCGAAATCGGTCCGTGTGGAACGGATACAGAAATGTTTTACTGGACTGGTGAAGGCGAAATTCCCGCGAATTTTCAGGAAACTCACGATGATCCACGCTGGGTGGAAATTTGGAATGATGTCTTCATGCAATACAATATGAGGTCAGAAGAAGAAACATCTGAAGAAATTCAGAAAAATTTAAACAAAACAACGGAAGATATTATCGGAAAAGCTATTCAAATTCATAAAAAATATCAGGGAGGATTAACTGAAAAACAAATTAAGGAAATGTTGGCTGATAAAATCAGGCAATTAGGACATAAAGTTGAAACAGAAAAAACGGTAGAAATTATTGAAGACGGAAAAAAATACGGAAATCGGTATATTGATTTGGTTGTAAATGATTATATTTTTGTTGAACTAAAAAACACCACTCATACCGGAGATATTAAAAAAGGATTTAAACAGCTACGCAGTTATCTAGAACTAGGGGGAGGATTTGCTGGACTATTGCTAAATTTCGCGAATTCTAAAATTCAAATAAATCGTTTAAATAATTTTGAATCTGAGCATTTTAAAGCGTTTCTTCAGACCTCTAAACTTTCTCCTCTTCTTCAGAGAAATATAGATACAGGAATGGGACTGGAACGAACAATCACTGTTTTAAACGGACTAAAATCAGTTTATGAAACAGATATTTTTCGCGGGATTTTGGGAAAAATCGCGGAAATTGCTAAAAAACCAGAGATTATAAAAAATCCTGCTGCTGATACAGAAACGGGAAATTCCGCGCGAATTATCGCCGATCATTTGCGAACCGCGACCGTTTTACTGGCGGACAAAATTGTACCATCAAACCTTGATCAAGGTTATATTTTGCGCCGTTTAATTCGGCGGGCGATTCGCCACGGACGGAAATTAGGAATTAAGGAAAATTTCGCGGGATTTGTAGCCGATGAAGCAATTAAGTCTTTGCAGGACGCTTATCCGGAACTTTTGAAAAACCGCGAATTCATTCTCAAAGAACTAGAAATCGAAGAAAAACAATTTGCAAAAACACTGGAACAAGGAGAAAAAGAGTTTTTGAAACTAGCTGGAAAAATCCGCGAATTTTCTAATAAAAAAGAAATTTCGGGAAAAAAAGCGTTTTGGCTTTATGAAACTTTTGGGTTTCCGGTAGAAATGACGATAGAACTGGCACAAGAACAAGGTTTAACCGTAGATTTCGCGGGATTTAAGGAAGCGGAAAAAAAGCACCAAGAAGCGTCGCGGGCGGGCGCGGAGAAAAAATTCAAAGGAGGTTTGGGCGATCATTCTGTTGAAACAACTCGTTTGCATACAGCGACACACTTACTTCACGCGGGATTGCGGAAAGTTTTGGGCGATCATGTCGAGCAACGCGGTTCAAATATTACGCCGGAGCGCTTGCGGTTTGATTTTTCTCATCCGGAAAAACTAACACCTGAACAAATTAAAGCAGTTGAGGATTATGTAAATTCCGCGATAAAAGCAGATGCGCCTGTTTCTTGCATTGAAACAACCGTGGAAGATGCTAAAAAACAGGGAGCGATTGGTTTATTTGGCGATAAATATGGCGAAAAGGTGAAAATGTATACGATGGGAGAATTTTCGCGGGAAATTTGCGGTGGTCCGCATGTCCAACGCACGGGAGAGTTGGGAACTTTCAAAATAAAGAAAGAACAAGCATCTTCTCGCGGAGTACGAAGGATTAAGGCTGTTTTAACCCCCTAGACTTCTTGTCAGGGGGAAGTTTGAAAATCCCGCGAAATTATTGAAGTGACGGATCTAGTGGCGTTAAATAGTAATAGTAATGTTTCCCATTAGGATAACCATTTACCTCTCTGTGAAAAGCGGCAGCATTACCCCGTCTGTTGCAACCTGAACTTTTATAATTTTTTATATAACTACTCATTCTATAAAAATTAGTTCCTTTAAAACGATCATTTGTAGGGGCGTTTGGATCAAATAAATTTTTAACAGGAGATGTCCCATGAAATACTAATACTTTATCTAAATACTGCTCTGTAGATATAACAAAAAAGTCTGTTGGATTCCCCATATCAAATCCATAAACATAACAGTCCTTTTCTGCTGGGGGGAGGGTTATTCCGGCATCCTTAATTATTTTCATAACACAAGGTCTAGCTGCATAAGCATTTCCTTTGCCACAACCTTTTTCATTTATCGTATAATCTATTGCTATTGCTTTCGCCATTTGTGTTAATTCCATTTCCCGCTTAGCATCACGCGACTTTTTCTGATAACTACTAAAAGTTGCTACAGAAATAGTTACCAAAACACCGATAATTACGATTGTGACCAATAGTTCAATTAGTGTAAATCCTTTTGTTTTTCTATTTTTTAACATCTGTAGAATGTTAACACAAAAACCAAAATCCCGCGAAATTTTGTCGAACAAGTCCCCTGATAAAAGGAGTTAGTGGTTATCTGTTTTCCGCCTCCTTCTCGGCTCGTTTTTTCTTATTTTCTTCAATATGATAAAAACTTTCCAAAACTTCCCGACGACCACTGGAAATTTTCTTTGATCCGCAGGCACCGCAAACCGTTCGGTCATTTCCACGCAGACTTTTCCCAATTCCCGCCGGCACAATATCCTGACAATCGTGGCAATAAATCGCCATTTTGGCAGTTGGCCAATCTTCTTCTGCTTTATCACGATAGGCCTGCGCCACATCTTCATTCATAATCACCGAAATTGTGGATAATGCTTCTTCAAAATCCTCAATTGCGACTTTCCCTGTTGCTTTCCCTTCTTTCTGAATATCGCTCAAAAAGGAAACAATTCGGTCATCTTGTTTTTTGCTCATCGTTTGGAATTCTAATTTTTTCGCGGGAAATAGCAAATTTCGCGGGATTTTGTAGGGACGCTCTTTATGGGTGTCCAAAAAAACAGATTCAAATTAATGGGCGACCACAAGGGATCGCCCCTACAAAGCAAAGAAAAAATTATTAACTATTAACTTTTAATTATTAATTTCTAAAAAATCCCGCGAAATTACTTAATCGGTCGCATCGTCGGAAACAAAACCACATCGCGCAAATTTGGTTGTCCGGTGAAAATCGCCATCAAGCGATCTATTCCAAATCCAGATCCTGTCATCGGTGGAAATCCGTGTTCCATGGCTTTCAAGAAAACTTCGTCAATATCCATCGCTTCCTCGTCTCCGCCGGCTTTTGCCGCCGCCTGCGCTTCGAGAAGTTTTCGTTGCACGCGCGGGTCAATCAGTTCGCCATAAGAATTCACAATTTCCCAGCCGTTCACCACAAGTTGGAAACAAGACGCCGTTCCGTCGCCGTTTGGTCGGGCGAGCGGTTTCAAGTCTTCCGGATAATCAAAAACGAAAGTCGGCTGAACCAATTTTTCGCGGGCTGTTTTTTTGTAAATATCGTCTAAAAGATTTGCGCGACTTACTCCCTTTAATTTTTCCACACCAAGTTCTTTGGCTTTTTGGTAAACTTCTTCGTCTGTCGCGGTGAACATATCAATTCCCGCGAATTCTTTGAGCAAATCCGGAAAGCGTTTTTCCGCGAATTTTCCCGCGAAATTTATCTCTGTTTCGTTGCCTTCGGTGTCCACAACGGTAAAAACTTCTTTCTCAAAAACCTTTTCACACAAGCGGTGAAACAATTCCTCCGTCCATTTTTTATTTTTTTCTAAATCCTCGTAAGCCGCATACCATTCGCACATCGTAAATTCTTGTAAATGTGACGGATCGCTTCCTTCGTTACGGAAATTTTTCCCGATTTCAAAAACTCGCTCCATTCCTCCGCCGACAACTTTTTTCAAATCCAATTCCAATGCAATCCGCAACACAAAATCGTGATCCAGCGCGTTATGATGCGTTTCAAAAACTTTCGCCATCGCTCCTCCCGCTTGACCTTGTAAAATCGGAGTTTCCACTTCTAGAAAATTTTTCTCGTAAAAAAATTCGCGGATTTCTCGAATCATTTTGGAACGAAGTATAAACCGCTCCAAAGTCTCACGATTACTCATTAAATCGATGTTTCGTTCGCGATAACACGCTTCGCGATCTTTTAATCCCGCCCATTTTTCGGGCATTGGTCGCAAAGCTTTGGCTAAAGGCGTAAAAGATTTCACGAGCAAAGTCGGCTCGCCGTGATTTGTCAGAAAAAATTCACCTGAAAATCCCGCGAAATCTCCGAGATCAAGGATTTTTTCGGCTTTTTTAAACAAATCTCCTAGAACATTTTTGGTCAAACAAATTTGGAAATCGCCCGCTACATCAGAAATACGCAGAAAAGCGAGTTTTCCCATTGTCCGGAAATTAATAATCCGCCCACACATCCGCGCGTCTTCTTTTGGATTTTCCATAATTGTTTTGGCATCGCGAAGTTTGTTCTTATTTTTCTCGCAAAATTCGCGGGCTTTTGCCGAAGTATGCGTGCGATCAAACTTTTTCGCGTATCCATCAAATCCCAATTCCTCCCAATCTTTAATTTTTTCAATCCGTTCGGTCATAAATTTATCTGCCATTTTCAAGTATTAAATTTCTGCGAAATTTTATAGCTTAAAAGCAAAAGAGTCAAAAAGCTTCAAAGGCAAAATCCCGCGAAATTTTACCCAATACTTCCTTCCATCTCCATTTCAATAATTTGATTTAATTCCGAAGCAAATTCCAGTGGAAGAGTTTTGACGACTTCGCTCAGGAAACCGTTCACAATAATTCCTTTCGCGGTTTCTTCATCAATTCCGCGACTAGCGAAAAAGAACAAAACTTCTTCGGAAATTTTTCCCGCGCTGGCTTCGTGGACAACCGAGGCAGATGGACAACTATTTTTAATCACCGGTACAGTGTCTGAAACAGATTTGTTATCCATCATCAAAGCATCGCAATTGACATTAACGAGCGCGTTTTTCGCGGGATTTTGGATTTGCACCAGTCCGCGATAAACACTGATTCCGCCGTCTTTGGAAATACTTTTTGCGACCGAACTCGCTCGACAATTTTTCCCGCGAATTATTATTTTCGCTCCGGTGTCCTGAATTTGTCCTTTTCCCGCGAAAGCCACTCCCAAATGGTCGGCTTGCGCGTTATCACCTTTCAAAATCGAGCACGGATAAAGCATCGTCACGCCTGACCCAAAATTCCCACCAACCCACTCAATTTTCGCGGAATTTTCGACAATCGCGCGTTTCGTATTCAAATTATAAGTATCGGACGACCAGTTTTCTACTGACGAATAACGGAAATCCGAATTTTCCGCGAGAAAAATCTCCACACAGCCGGCGTGTAAACTTTCTGAACCATATTTCGGTGCGCTGCAACCTTCAATGTAGTGTGCGGACGCGCCTTTTTCAACAATTATCAAAGTGTGTTCAAATTGTCCCTGATTCATCGAATTCATGCGGAAATACGCCTGCAACGGCGCATCAACTTTCACATTTTCGGGAATATACAGAAAAGTTCCGCCCGAAAAAACCGCGTAATGCAAAGCTGCGAATTTGTGGTCAGTAATCGGCACACATTTCGCGAAATATTTTTGGACAATTTCGGGGTGTCTTTTGACCGCTTCATCAAAATCCAGAAAAATCACGCCGAGCGCTTCCCAATTGTCTTTAAGTCGATGATAAACATTTTCGCTTTCGTACTGCGCGCCGGACCCAGCGAGATAATGGCGTTCGGCCTCGGGGATTTTTAAGCGTTCAAAAGTTTTTTTAATCTGTGGATCAACTTCGTCCCAATTTTTCGCGGATTTTTTGTCGCTCGCCTGCGCATAATACCGAATTTTATCCAAATCTAGTTTCTCCAAACTCGGTCCCCATTTCGGCATTTCCATTTCCTGAAACTTCGCGAAAGCTTGCAGGCGAATATCCAAAAGCCATTTTGGCTCACCTTTTTTCGCGGAAATCCCGCGAATTAATTCCTCGCTCAATCCTTGCGAAAACTTTTTCGCATAGTCTTGCGAATCCGCACGGGTGTAGTCGAGGTGTTTATTGTTCATTTTTTTCAAAACGAGTGTAAACAAAATTTCGCGGGATTTTAGGGAAAAGTAGAAAATTCTCTTGCGTTTTTTTTTTTTGATGTATAATTAACAGATTTGTTTAAGAATTTAAGCAAAAAGAAAAGCATTTCCTAACACCAAAACAAAATGAAAAATCTTTTCAACTCGGCATCGGCTTGCGGAAATCCCGCGAAAAAATTTATTTACAAAGGAGAAATTATGAACTCTGCGGAATCAGCAGAAGACAGCGTCTTAAATGTTCCGGATTATAACGATGTTTCTGATGTCGAAGGGAAATTTCATTCTCCAAAAGTTGTGCAAGACGATCCAGATGTTGATCAGGATTTTATAGCGCAGATTGAGGCGCAAGGAAAAGAGCCACCGTATGCCGCAGATGCAAAAGAAATTATTTCAATTATTGAAGAGAAAGGTTCAGGAAATTATTATTCAAAGGACGGCATTTTTATCAAGGTTAATAATAAATATAATCCTGGAGAAATTATTACTTATGCAGTAAAACATGGATTTGGGGCAGAAAGGTTAGAAATAACAACAAATAACTCTACCTTTATCGTTGAAGGAAATTTTGCACATTATTCTGGGAAACATGGGAAAGAAATAGAAATTAAAAATGATGGTACGGATGTTAGATTTGCAGAAAATATAAATAAGCTTTTATCTATTTTAAAAGAACATGTTGGACAAAAAGATGAACCGAAACATCATCCAACAGGATTGATTTTTGATGATGAAGAATATCAAAACACTCCTAAATGGAATGGAAATAAGCAAGCAGTTGAAAATGTCGCGAAAATAATTGATAAAAAATGGGGGATGCTTGAATATCAAGGGAGTGAAGGAGAACGAGTTACAATTATAGGGAATGAATATGGAGGATTTGATGCAACCAGTAAACAAAATGGGAAACCAGATATATATGTAAGTGCGCGGATTATTAACGGAAGGGTAAAGACATATGATGCTTATGGGAAAGAAAATTCCGCTTTAATGAGATTCATCATTCCTATCGAAAAAGAAGTTAAAGATAAATTTAAATAAAAAATAATTGATTATTAAATCCAAAAGCAGAGAATTTCTCTGCTTTTTTAAAATTTCGCGGGATTTTATTATTTTAGGTTTTCACAATTCTTCATATACGGGCAAAATCCGCACTGGTGGACTTCATCAATCAGTTTTTTGTCGCCGGATTTGATAATTTCTCCGTTGATTAAAATATGCACATGTGTCGGGCTGAGTTTATTGGGAAATTTGTCTGTGTGGGAAACGATTATTGCAGATTTCGCGGGATTTTCCATAAATTTATTAATCGTTTCCGCCAAAATATTCATCGCATCAACATCAATCCCCGAATCAATTTCGTCGAGAAAAATTAGTTGTGGATTAAGAGTCAGCAAAGTCGCTAATTCCATTTTTTTCCGTTCTCCTCCACTCGCCCCTTTATTCATTTCCCGATCGGCAAAGTCCTTGTCCAGATGAACTTCCGCGAGATTTTTTTGAAACGCTTTTTTGAACCGAAAACTAGAAATTAAGTCCGGATCGATAGTTTTTTTCGCGGCAAAAAGCATTTCCCGCGCACTCACTCCGTCAAGTTCGGGCGGCGCCTGAAAACTTAAGAAAAATCCTGCCTGCGCGCGCTCGTGTGTCGGCATTTTTAAAAAATTAAAAACGCGCCTGTCTTCCGAAGCCTTGGCGTAGGGAGAAAATTTTACTTCCCCGCCAGTCACCTCGTATTTTTCTTCGCCCAGCAAAACTCGTCCCAAACTAGATTTCCCTGCCCCGTTCGGACCGAGAATGACATGTAGTTCGCCCGGTTTCACTTCCAAATTAATGTTTTTGAGGACAGGATTTTTTTCAACAGAAGCCGACAGATTTTTAATTTTTAACATCGTGCGCTCATTTTCCTTTTTTTCGCGGGATTTTCAATTCCACTTTTCTGTTTTGCATTATTTGTCAAAATTTCTTAAAATCAAGCCGATGATTACCTTTCAAATACAACAAGACGGCGACGAATTTCACGCTTGGTGTCCGGAACTGCCAGGTTGTCATACGCATGGACGCACGGTCAAAGAAGCTATGGAAAACTTGAAAGATGCTGCGAATTTGTATTTTGAAACAGTAATGGAAGAATCATTAGCCAAAGAATATTTTAATTTATCGGCATGAAACCCAGAGAATTAGTGACTCTTTTGGAGAAAAATGGGTTTTATTTTGTGCGACAATCGGGAAGTCATGCTGTTTATAAAAAAGCTGGAAATAAAATTATAATCGTCCCAATTCACAATCGAGACATTCCCAAAGGGACACTTTCGGCAATTCTCAAAGACGCTGATTTAAAAAATAAAAAATGAACGAAAAAACCCGCGAATTTTTCCACGATATGCTGGAAACCCACAAAGGTCTGTGGGGGAAGTTTTTTGGGCATTTTTTAGTAATTTTAATCACGCTGTCGATTGGGATTTTTATTTGTGAAAATTTGGTGGTTTTTCGTCCGTGGCGAGAAGAATTGGCGATTGCCGATAAAATAATTTTGGGGATTTTTGCGGTGGAATATGTCATTCGTCTGCTAATTTCGCGGAAAAAACTAAAATTTATTTTCTCGTTTTTGGGGATTATTGATTTTTTGGTGATTTTGCCACTTTTCGCGCATGTCAGTCAGGGATTGGTTTTTTTGCGAGGATTTCGAGTTTTTCGGATTTTGCAGCTTTTACGGACGATTCGGTATTCCAATTTGATGCTGATGTTCCTACGCTCGTTTCGGCATTATCGCGACGAAATTCAGATTTTTGTAATAACTTTTTTTCTGGTGGTAATTGTTGGATCGCTGGCGATGTTTTCCATCGAAGGGCAACTTAATCCTGGTTTTGCAACCGTTCCGGACGCGATGTGGTGGACGATTGTGACCATTACAACCGTTGGTTATGGTGACACAGTGCCGATTACGGTCGCGGGGAAAATTCTCGCGACAATTATTATGTTTATAGGATTGGCGGCGATTGCGATTATGACAGCGGTTTTGACCAAAGTTTTTATCGACCACTTTTTTGGAAAACGCCTCCATCATTGCGAAAGATGTCATTATCCGCACCACGATCACGACGCTAAGTTTTGTAAAAACTGCGGTAATCAGTTAGATACTGAAAAGCTGGCACAAGCAGAATTTTCTCATCCGCATAGTTAAAATCCCGCGAAATTTTATGCCAAAATCTCTCCAATTTCCTCGGAAACAGGATTTTTCCAAGCCAGTTTTTTCATAGATTTATCAGCTTGTAATTCCCAAACATCTCCCGGTGTTGGAGCAACGA
>JALVIB010000050.1 GCA_027028725.1 Candidatus Altimarinota bacterium | reverse complement strand
AATTCTAATATTTTGTGCCATATAGCCCGGCATTTTGTTCAAATCCAATTCTTTCCCGAAAATTTTTATCCATTCTTTGGTTAGATCTTTGTCGGAAAAATTTTCCCACCCTTTTTGCGATTTAATTTTTTCCGCGAAAGACAGCAAAAGTTCTTTGGTTTCCGCTTTTTTCTTGGCGGGAAGCTTATCCCGTTTCTCAAATTTCGCCGCCAAATCAAGAATTGCTTGGTCTTTCAAAAAACTTTCTAGTTCCGGATAATCAATGGCAAAGGCCTCGCGAATCTCGGCTGGTAAATTCGCGGGATTTTCCTGCAAAAACTTCCAAATCTCGTCCGGCGAGCGTAAACCTTTTTGGTAAATAATTTTTTCCAGCTCCCGCCCGTTTTTGAAAGCTTCTTTCAGCTCTTTATTCACTTTTTCTGGCGGAAATTTATTCCGCGAAAATTCCTGACTAGCTTCCAAATAGACTTCTCCGATTTCTGTGGAAAGCGAGCTCAAAACTTGTTTCCATTCTTCATCGGTAAGATTTTCCAGCGAATTTTGTTGTAGATATTTTTGAAAAAAATCCTCCAAATTTTGTGGATTGATATTGTCAGAAAAAAGATTTTCCTGCTTGGCGAGATCGGAAACAAGTTGTCCCTTGTTTAAACCGGTCAAAATTTCGCGGGATTTATTGGTCGCTGTTTCCACTTTATCGTTATTGCCATTTTCCAAAGTAGAAAAAACATTGTCCGAAACTCCGCTTTCAAAATTCATCGACCGCGTGTTTTGGTCTAGATTTTGCTTGAATTGGTCTAAAATATTTTTGTATTTGTCATTCGATTCCACGCGAAAATAAACAAATTTCGTCCTCTTGCTAAAATCAAAATGCAACAACTTCATCGTGCTTCGTTTTTAGCGAAAATATGGAATTTTCGCAATAAAATCCCGCGAAATTTTATAATTCAAAATGTTTTTTTAGATAACTTTGCAAATCCGCTAAACATTCTTTGGAAATAGTTCCCACAAAGTGAATAAACCGTTTTCTATCAAAAGACGAAATTTGCTGAACTTTCAAGACGGAATCCGCAAAAAGTCGGTTTTTAGAGTCTTTCAAAACCAAAATATCATTTTTTTCGCGGGATTTTAATTGTGAAGAAAGCGGAATAACCGTTAATAAGGGAGATTTTATTTTATCCGATTGAATGACAAGAGCTGGTCTAACTTTTTTATATTCTGATCCAATCGCTGGATCAAAATTAACTAGCCAAATTTCTCCTTTTTTCATTGTAATGACAAGTAATAATCTAGTTCTTCTTGAGAAAGAAAGTCCTGTGAAGTATCTTGAACATTTGCTACTTCAATATCCTTTGCCGTAGCTTCAGCAAAAGTTTTAAAATTTCGCGGTTTTTTAATTTCCGCTACTGGCAAACTCCGATGAATCCACAAAATTTCTTCTCCTGAAGCAATCTTATCTAGAATTAGCTGTAAATTCTGACGAAAATCTTTGGTTGAAACTGTAATCATTTTTTATTTTAAAATCATCTCAATGTTATCTTAATATCATCTCATTGTCAAAAAATCCCGCGAAAAATTCAAACACCTCTTTAATTCTCCTCTTTGTCTAAAGAGGAGAGAAATTTGAATTCCTTTTTATTCCCCCCTCTTCAGATGAAGAGGGGGCGAGGGGGTGTTTGATTAAAAAAAAACGCCCTTTCGGGCGTTTTTTGTAATTATTTTTCTGAAAATTTCGCGGGATTTTCACCTTTTAAGTCCCCTGACAAGGGGATTTAGGGGTTGATTATTTCCGTAAATCCGGATGATATTTATCCAAAGTTTTTTGGTTAATTCGTTTCAATTCAGTAATTGGGAATTGTCGCAATAGTTCCCAACCTAGTTCTAGTGATTCAATAATTGTTCGTTCTTCGTGGAAACCTTGCCCAATAAATTGTTTTTCGTATTCGTCCGCGAATTTTAGGTAAGTTTTATCAATATCTGAAAGAGAACTTTCTCCCAATACCACTGCCAACTCACGAACATCTTTACCACGCGCATAACACGCGAAAAGTTGATCTTTAACTTTGGAGTGATCTTCGCGGGTTTTTCCTTCTCCCATTCCGGCACCGGCTAGACGAGAAAGTGATTTCAATACATCCACCGGAGGCAAGATTTTGTTTTGGTAAAGCCCACGATCAAGCACGAATTGCCCCTCTGTAATATATCCAGTCAAATCTGGAATTGGGTGAGTAATATCGTCTTCTGGCATGGAAAGAATCGGAATTTGAGTCAAAGACCCTTTTGAACCTTTCAACTGACCAGCTCGTTCGTAAATTGTCGAAAGGTCAGTATACAAGTAACCAGGATAACCTCGTCGCCCCGGAACTTCTTTACGCGCTGCTGAAACTTCTCGCAACGCTTCCGCGTAGTTTGTCATATCTGTCAAAATCACCAACACATGCATATCTTTTTCAAACGCCAAATATTCCGCATAAGAAAGCGCCATTCGTGGCACAGCAATTCGTTCCACCACTGGATCGGCTGCGGTATTAATAAATAGTGTCGCGTTTTCAATCGCTCCTGTTCGCTCAAATTCTTTTTGGAAGAACATTCCTTCTTCAAAAGTTACTCCCATTGCTCCAAAAACCACCGCGAAATCTGATCCGTCGTTCACTTTTGCTTGTCGCGCAATTTGTGTCGCTAGTTCAGCATGTGGCAAACCAGATCCAGAGAAAATTGGTAGTTTCTGACCACGCACCAAAGTGTTCATCACATCAAGTGACGAAATCCCTGTCTGAATAAAGTCAGATGGAAATTTTCGCGAATAAGGATTAATTGCCATTCCTGAAATATCCACAATCTTTTCCGGAATAACTTCTGCTCCACCATCAAGAGGTTTTCCTGCTCCGTTAAACACTCGCCCCAACATATCTGGCGAAACTCCCAATTGAGCAACTTTCCCAGTAAATTTCGCTTTCAGACCGGTTGTAGAAAGACCTTGTGTCGATTCAAACATCTGAACCATGGCGCGGTCTCCATCAGCCTCCAGAACTTTACCCATTCGGACAGTCCCGTCTGACAATTTAACTTCTACGAGTTCTTCGTATTTAACTCCTTCAACCCCGTCCACAACTAAAATCGGACCGGCAATTGAGCTGACATCTTGATATATTTTTTGCATTTGAAAAGATATAGATTAATTTTCCGCGAAATTTTAGAAACATTATTTTTGATGTCAATAGTTTTGATGAGATTTTTAGAAAACCCAATAGTCCCCTCTCCTTCTAGGAGAGGGCGGAGGGTGAGGTGAAAAAATCCCGCGAAATTTTTATTTACGATAATTTTTTTATGATTCTTTTTGCCAAATATTCGTTTATTTCATTATGTCGCGGAATTGGCTGAGAATAATTTTTCTCATAATTTGTATACCAATCGTGTTTTGCACCATTACGAACAAGAACAGCACCTGCTTTCTCTATTGCTTTAATTAAATCCCGTCTTTTCATAATTTCGCGGGATTTCAAGGAAACTCTGATAAATAACGCAAAACAGAAAATTTTAAGATTTTTGAGATAATTTTTTCGAGAAATTGATTTTCGTAGCAGGCTACGGAAATCGCTATTTCGAGGGAAAATTAGCCAAAAAGATGAATTTTATTTTTGCGCCTGCCTAATTCCTTTGTCGCGTGGAATTTTTATTTATCAGAGTTTCCTTAAATAGATAAGGACATAGTTCTACGAATAAACGGCACTTTATTCCCTTGAACTTCTTTATAAATATCTCTTAAATTTTCTTGTAATTCAGCCATTGTTAATCCTTGTGTTTGATATTCTGGAAAATCTGTGAGAAACCCCACAAAATACTCTCCGTCTCGCCAAAAAGTAAAATTTATCATCGTTTGAATTCTATACAGAAAACCACAAAAAGTCAAAAAATCACTTGCTGTCATCTCGACCGATTGACTTTTGATTGAAAAATGAGAAGCGGAGAGATCTCAAGAAAAGATTTCTCCATTCTATACTAACTAAAATTCCAACATCCAGTCGAAATGACAAAACAAAAAACAGGCGACAAACCTGTTTTTTCATAATTTCGCGGGATTTTTAATCATTATTACCTTCCTCTAAAACACGTCTAGCTATTTCTTGATAAGAATTATGAAGCGCAAAATCTGTTACTCCATGGTATTGGACCTCTGGTATTATGTTTTCATCATCAATTACTTGCAAAACATGTTCTGATGCATAAACAGGGTATTTCCTACCTGTCTCAACTAAATATCCATCTTCTCCAGCAACAATCTCCTTTTTCCACCTAATATTCTCAGGTAAATCTTTATCATTAAATGGAATAAAACGAATCTCTTTCTTTTTCATTTTTTTAATAAAAATCAATAAATCCGCAAATTATACAACAAAAAATCAAAAAACTCAAGCTAAAACACAACTTTTTTCAAAAATCCCGCGAAATTTTACTAAAATTCCTATTGCTCCCTCTTTTTTGAAAGAGGGCTAGGGTGATTTATTATAAAATCCCCCTCAGTCCCCCTTTCTCAAGGGGGAATAATAAAGAACAAAATGAACATCCTACAAGCGCTCGCTCTCGGAATTCTGCAAGGATTGACTGAATTTTTACCAATTTCCTCGAGTGGACACCTTTTCCTCGCGGAAAAATGGCTCGGATTAACTGAAAATTTGAATCTAGAAATCCTCCTTCATTTCGGAAGCTTAATCGCCATTCTTATTTATTACTGGATCGAGATAAAAGATCTCGCGATAAAATTTTTCACTGAAAAAACTCAAACTTTTCCCCCTGATAAGGGGGCTAGGGGGTTCGTCGGAAAACTTATTCTCGCTACAATCCTCACCGCTCCCGGAGCAATCTTATTGCGAAAAATCTGGAATCCTGAAATGACTTTTCAATTGGTTGGGATAACTCTAATTATCACCGCCGGAATAATCCTGATTGCCGAAAAATTTCGCCACCGCCTTGCGGGGCACAGCGGGATTTCCTTTGTCTCTCCCCCTGACAAGGGGAAGTTGAAGGGGGTTGATAACAAAAAGTCCCTCTTGCAAAAAGCAGAACAGAAAAAAATCTCTATTCCCCCTGACAAGGGGGCTAGGGGGTTTTTCACCTGGCAAACCGCCGCCTTACTCGGAATTATCCAATCAATCGCCGTCCTCCCTGGAATTTCCCGCTCGGGAATAACCGTTGCTTTTCTAATCCTAATCGGCATCAAGCGCCAGGAAGCCCTTAAAATTTCGTTTTTTCTAGCCATTCCTACGATTTTAGGCGCAATGCTAATGGCAATGCACGACGCAGGCAGTGGTTTAGTCATCTCTGTGGAAAATTTCGCGGGATTTTTCGCCAGTATTATTGTTTCGCTAGTTTCAATCAAATTGATGACTAAACTGGTTGAAAAAAACTGGATTTGGTTTGCGCCTTATTGCGCGATTTTGGGAATAGTTCTAACTTTTCTGTAAAAAAACATCTCCTCCCCCTAGAAATATAAAAAATCCCGCGAAAATTTGCTTATTAAAAAAATAAATATTATAATTTCATATGAAAATTTAATATATTTAAAGATGACAACATTTTCTATTCCGGTAGATGACAATGTCGCGAAAAAAATTAAACACCTTGTTGCCCAAGGAGTTTTTCCAAATATCGCAGAATTTGGACGCCAATCTATGAAAAAGTATCTGGAAGAACTGGCAGTTGAAGCAATTTTAAAAGCAGAATCTGAACCAAGTTTGTCTGGAGATTTAGATGACTTATTAGAAAAAATATAATGCCTAAAATCCTATATAAACCATCTTTTTTGCGAAGTTTAAAAAAACTTCCTTCAGAATTAATCGAAGAAGTAAAAGAAAAAATAGAACTATTTTCAAAAGACCCCCAACACTCTTTTCTAAAAACACATAAACTAAAAGGAAAACTCGCGGGAAAATTCAGTTTTTCGGTAAACTATCAATACCGAATTATTTTTAAGTATGAAAAAGACGATCAAGCAGTCCTTTTAGGAATTGGCGATCATGATGTTTATAAATAATTTTTCGAATGCGTACAATTCTCGCTTCCGCCTCCCCTACTCGCCGAAAAATATTTGAAAATTTAGGAATAAAGTTTGAAGTAATTCCATCAGATTTTGACGAACAAACCCCGCCTCATTTAAGCTCTCTCTCCCTCGGGGAGAGGGCTGGGGTGAGGGCAAAATCCCGCGAAAAAATAGCTGAACTCGTCCAATACCTGGCGGAAGAAAAAGCTAAATCTGTGTACAAAAAATTTGAACAAAAAAACGATTTCATAGTTTTGGGATTTGATTCTTTGGTAGAACTAAATGGCGAAATTTTAGGAAAATTAAAAACTAAAAAAGAGGCTCTGGAAACTTTTCAAAAATATCGCGGACAACGAATTGGTCTTTATTCAGGGATTTCTATTGTCGGAAAATCCCGCGAAAAAACTTTCCAAGTAACTGATTTCGAAGTTTCCTACATTCATTTCAAAAAAGAAACAACAAACTGCCAAATCCGTGATTTTTTGAGCTATAACAGCTGGCAAGGAAAAGCCGGCGGGATTGCCGTGGAAGGACCTTGCATATTTTTAATAGAAAAAATCGCGGGAGACTGGAACAATATTCTTGGTGTGCCTGTCTTAAAGATGAATCAAATGATTTCCGAAACTCTCGGCAAACCGCCGATTAAGATTTTCGAAAAAAAGTAAAAAATTCGCGGGATTTCATAGAAAGCCTTATTTTATTCATCAGAATTTTCTATTGTCTTTCGAATTTTATTTTCGTATCGAAAGTAGAAATCCTGCAATAAAATCTGAATTGCACCTAAAAATAAACTCTTAAACAATTCTTTATCATTCGTTTCCGGAACATCAAATTTATCGCTAATTTTCAATGCAGCAACTTTAAAATAAGGACCATCTCCCCCTTCAATAAAATCGTATCCTTCACCGACAAACTTTCCTGTTTTATAATTTTCCAAAAAAGAGCCATCCCCATACTCCTCATCGTAATCCTCTATCATCTTAGAAAATTCTTCCTGATTTTGTTTAGCTAAAACTCCTTTTTTTATCCAGAATTTTACATACCTATTGACTCTAGCCAAAGCTTTATCAGGCTCAAGTCCTTCCAGTGACTCAATAAATTTGTTTATTCTGCATTTTTCAGATGTTTCTGGAATATAGTCTAAAAAATCTTCTACATCATGTTGATTTGAATACATTCTCTCTTTTGACATTTGAATTAAGTTAAAACTAACCACAAAATAAAAATAAAACAAAAAATGTCAAATCTAAATCCCGCGAATTTTGCAAAACTCTAAACAAAAATCTAACGACACTCTAAATAACACGTCAATTTAGGATTTTCGAAAAAAAGAAAAAATCCCGCGAGATTTTGGTTTTTCTTCTTTCGGTGTTTCTGTTTTAGCCAAATCCTCTTCTATTTTTTTCAATTCTTCTTTTTCTCGGATTTTCATCAACTTTTCTGCTTCTATGGCAGATTTCCGAACTAAATGATTTAATCCCTTTTTTAATTTCGCCTGTTCGTCATTCATTGTTTGATGAAAGTCTTGGAAAATTTTCTGAGTCTGTTGATTTGTTTTAGTCATTTTTTTAAGCGGCTAGTTAATTATTTGTATTTAGGGCAACCTTATTTTTTCGCGGGAAATATTCACGAAAAAGTTCTTCTATTTTTTGTTCAGCAAGATGATATAGTTCTGACATTCTCTGATAACTTTGAGTAATTAAATTTATTTCAAAGTTTCCCATTTTGTTTATTTCTTCAAATTCTTCACGCGTATTGGCATTGTTTAACTTCTTATCTCTTTCTAATTCTTTTTGTAATTTCTCTTTCATAAGCTTATTAGCGGCCTCTAAAGCTGAAAAATAATTTTCAAATAATTTCTCCGCTTCCTCAATTAAAAAATTCAACATTTCCGGCTTAATCCCCGCGACTTTTCCAAAATATTTTTTTTTCAATAAAAATGCTTCTGCCATTGATCTGGCTTCATCTAAATTTTTTTGAGCTGCTTTTTCGATTTTATCGAAAGCTTCTTCCAAACTTTCATTTGTATCAATTCTAGGAAGCTTTTCGTTTTGAATTAAATTTTCGCGGGATTTTAAATCTTCCTGATCACGATCAAAAGAAGGCTTATAAACCTCCATATTTTTCGCGGTAGAATTATCAAAGCTCATCAGATTGTTTTAAATAATCTGAGAATTATACCTCAAAAAACCTATAAAATCAATTATAAAGTAAAATCCCGCGAAAAAATCCCCTAATAAGTTTCTAACTACATCTTCAACGGCATAATCAAGTGAACAAAATCTTTTGTTTTTGCTCCTTTGATCACTGCTGGTGACATCTTGCTATCTAATTCCATTACAATTGCTTCTTCGCTTGCCAATGATCCCAAAACATCTAGGACATAGTCAGCATTCAAAGCGATGGCATTGGAACTTCCGTCAACTTTGACAGGAATTGTAGTTTTGTCTTCCCCTATTTCAGTAGCATCGGTTGAAACAAGTAAATTACCATCACCTTGAACTTCCAATTTCATGTGTTGATTGTTTTGTCGCGCGAAAATTGACACTCTGCGAACAGCCAATTCAAATTCATCCTTCGGAATTTCAATTTTGGTCAAAGCACTTTTCGGAATAATTTGTTTGTAATCCGGAAACTGCCCGTCAATCAAACGAGAAGTTAATTTTGTATTTCCAACCGTAAACATCACTTGATTTTCAGAAATTGTGATACTTACTTTTTCGCCAGCGCTCGCCAGACGATCCGCCTCGGAAACCGCCCGCACTGGAATTACACAAGTTGTTTTCGCGACTTCCCCACCTAGTTTCAAAACTTTTTCAGATAATCGGTAAGAATCAGTCGCTGCCATTGTTAACTGGTCTTTATCTGTGGCGAAATAAACTCCCGCGAGAATTGGGCGAGAAGAATTTTCTTGCGCCGCAAAAGCTACTTTGTGAACAGATTCACGAAAATCTTTGGCATCTAAATCTAGTTTTGTCCCCGCATCAACGGTTGTAATTGACGGAAATTCGTCCGCGGAAATTCCTTTAATTTTAGTTCGCGAAGTTTTTGATTTAACTTCCAAAGTTGTCCCGTCGGAAACAGATAATTCCACATCTTCGTCTTTTTTGAGGAGTGAAGTATAAGAAGTCAAAATTTTCGCGGGAACTGTGATTGCTCCTTCGTTTTTGATAGTTGCTTCGCTAGAAGTCGTAATCGAAAGCTCTAAATTTGTTGCGGCAAAGTAAACTTTTTTGCCTTCGGCTTTGATTAAGATGTTACCCAAAACTGGCAAAGTATTCGCCCCAGAAACCGCTCTGGAAACTATTTTCAAGCTTTCTAATAAATCGAACTGGCTAATATTAATTTTCATCATGTAAATTCTAAATGAATAGAGATGATGAAGTCAAAATTTTCGTAAAGAAAATCCCGCGAAATTTTCAAATCTCATCTAGTTCTTGCACATTTTTCAATCCAATTTCTTTACAAATCGCACGCAAAGTCCCTGAACGAATATCCTTGCTGGCGTGAAAAGGCACCGGAACGACAATCCCGTCCTCATCTCGTACCCATAAAACATGTGAACCTTTTCCTTGGCGATATTTTCTAAAACCTAATTTTTTCAACTTTTTTATCAATTTTCGATAAGTATATGAAGGCATTAGGCAAACTCAGGTAAGGTAAAAGAAATGGGTTTAGCAAATTTTTTCGCGGGAAATTTCTGATTTTTATATTCAGAAATCAGGTTCAAAACATCCATTAAATTATAAATTGCTTCGTAGGGGGTGTCTCCTTCTGCAAAAGCTCCCTGCACAGAATCAACCTGTGCCAAAAACCCATCATCATTCTTGGAAACTTTTATATTCATCAGTAAAAATATAGCGAAACAAAGCGAGATAAGTCAAAAAATTTCGCAGGATTTTTTATCCTCTCAAGTTATCTTGAACCAAAGTTAATAGTTAATAATTGAGTTCTGCCCTATTCTTTTAGTCTTTCCCTAAGCTTGTCCTCGCGAACGCGGGAGGTAGAGGGT
>JALVIB010000049.1 GCA_027028725.1 Candidatus Altimarinota bacterium | reverse complement strand
CTGGAGTGTTTTGAGGATTTTCAATATCAATTACTTGCTTAAAATCCCGCGAAATTTCTTCTTTTTTACTAGCTCGAACCTTTTTCTGCAGATTACGACTTTTATGAACCAAACAGAACTGAATCAGACTATTGGGAAATTCTGCCATAATCCCTTTTTCGATCCCCGCACATTCATCACAAATGAATATTCCAACATGGTTTATTCCGCGGGTTCTTAAATCCATAAATACATCTTGCCAACCGGCAGCTGATTCTTGTGGTAAGTTATATATTCCCAAAATTTCGCGGGTAAAATCTTCTTTTAATCCCATGACTATATAAATAGCTTCTTTTGCGACGGTGTCTCTTCTGATGTTTATGTGAACAGCATCAACGATTATGGCATAATAGTTTTCATCTAGTTTTCTGGTTTGCCACTGCTCTCGTTCTACTTGAAATTCTTTTACTAAACTTGATACTCTTTGGGGAGAATAACTACTTCCAAATATTTCTCTAAATATTTCACTTATCCCGCGTTGAGATACTCCGTTACTGTATAACTTTAAAGCTAAATTATTCATTCTTTCAGTATCTTGTTTTACTAATTCCAAGACTAGTGGCTGGAATAACCCTTTGCGATCTCGTGGTATTCTTAATGATATTTTTCCCGTCATTTGTTCTATAAATCTTTTATAATAACCATTGCGTTTGTTCCCCTTAAGCGGGAATTCTCCATATGGATACTTTAAAAAACTTGTTCTTTCCGCCTCCATTAGGCTTTCTATTACTAGTATTAAAACCTCCTCAAAACAGGTGTTCCCGTTTTTTAGTACAGTTTCGATTGATTTTCCTAGCATTTCTTTGTATGATGTTTTCATGGGATAGGGGGTTAGTGATTACTTTTTTTATTTTACCTTCTATCCCAGACACATAAAAGTGTACACTACCGTCACGTGACCGCGCTTTCGTATTGTAGGCGCGAATTCGAATTCGCGCTTTCTATTTATTTTTGGAGAAATCTCTCTGCTCGTTGTACTACTTTTGCCAAGATGACAGGAAAAAATTTTTCGCGGGAATTTTGCACATTTTATCAACAAAAAAGATCCCGAGTACTCGGGACGTCTTTTTTGCTATATTTTCGGCAGTTTTCAATAATTAAGCTAGAGCTGCTAATTCCCGCGAAATTTCTTCGCGAAGTTTCTCAAATTCTGCGTAATCATTATCAATTGGTAATCTCTTAACTCCCGCGATTTTGTTAATAATTTCTAGGTTTTCGATTTTTGAGAAATCAAAGTCTTCAATTTCTGCTAATTTCAATCCTTCATTGTACAAGTGAACAATAGTTTTTAGCATGTTGTATTGTCGTTTTGGTACAGTATAAGCGTCTTCCGGATCAAATGAGTCTTGATAAAGGAAGTCCTCACGGATTGATTTCGCTGTCAAAAGAACCAATTTTTCGCGGAAACTTAACGCTTCCGGTCCAACTAGTTTCACGATTTCTTCTAGTTTCGCTTCTTCTTGTAAAAGTCCTAAAGCTGTGGCTCGTACATCCCAGTAATCAGGTGCAACATTTTCAATCATGTATTTTTCCAAGTTTGGAACATACAAAGAATAAGATTTCAACCAGTTAATAGCCGGGAAGTGTCGCTGATAAGCAAGTTTAGAATCCAGTCCCCAGTAAGTTTTAGTCACACGCAAAGTGTTTTGACTAACCGGTTCAGAAAGGTCTCCACCTGGAGGCGAAACCGCTCCAATAACTGTCAATGATCCTGTTCGTCCATCACTTCCCAAACATTCAACAGATCCCGCTCGTTCGTAGAATTCCGCGGTTTTTGATCCCAAGTAAGCAGGATAACCTTCTTCCCCCGGCATTTCTTCCAGACGACCGGAAATTTCACGCATCGCCTCTGCCCAACGAGAAGTTGAGTCCGCCATTAGCGCTACTTTGTATCCCATATCTCGATAATACTCCGCGATAGTAATTCCCGTATAAACAGACGCTTCACGCGCTGCCACCGGCATGTTTGAAGTATTCGCGATCATCACGGTTCGTTGCATCAAAGGTTCTCCGGTGTTTGGATCGATTAGTTCCGGAAACTCGTTCAAAACCTCCGTCATCTCGTTCCCTCGTTCTCCACATCCGATATAAATAATCACTTCCGCATCACAATATTTCGCGAGAGTTTGCTGTGTCACGGTTTTACCGGATCCGAATGGACCGGGAATACAACCAGCCCCTCCGTGAACAAGCGGGAAGAACATATCAATTGATCGTCCACCAGTTTTCAATGGTGTGTCTGGAATTCGTTTTTGTTTAATTTTTCGCGGGTTTCGGATTGGCCAAAATTGGCGCATTTGAACTTCTTTCTTCTCACCATTTTCATTCAAAACAGCGATAGTTTCCGTCACATTAAAGTGTCCGGCTTCAATTTTTTCAACAGTTGCGTTTTTAATTCCAACCGGAACCATGATTTTGTGTAAAATCAAAGTTGATTCTTGCACAGTTCCCAAAACATCTCCTTCGGAAACAGTGTCTCCTTTGGAAACAACCGGCACAAAATCCCATTTTTTAGTTTGGTCTAATCCGTCCGCGTCAATTCCACGCGCCAAGAATCGTCCGGATTTTTCTTCCAAAATTTTCAATGGTCGTTGCACACCATCATAAATTGATTGCAACAATCCCGGTCCAAGTTCCACAGAAAGAGTTTGTCCGGTACAAACCACTTTTTCCCCTGGTCCAACACCAGCAGTTTCTTCATAAACCTGAATAGACGCTTTTCCGTCTTCTAGTCGGATAATTTCTCCAACCAGACCTTCATCACCAACTCGCACAACTTCGTACATTTTAGCGTTTTCCATATTGTTTGCGACCACCAGCGGTCCGGCAACTTTTACGATTGTAGGGGATTTGTCTGTCATTTTTTTAATAATTTAAAAATCCCACGCATTTTGAGAATCCCGCGAAAAATGTCAATAGATTTAATGAAAAAATTTATTGGGGAAACTCGGGTAAATGAAAAGCTCATGCTATTAGAGAGTTATATAAAAGCAAAAATTCAAATTTATTTTTTATCAGTCTTTTTTAAAAAGAATAAAAAATCCCGCGAATTTTTGCAGGATTTTATTATGATATTTTAAGAATGTCCTTTATTCTCTTGCCCGCTTTCAAGCTTTTTAAGAAAATTTCGCGGGAAACTGCTTCTGAACGACTAGAAAATTCTTCAAAATAAATCATTTTCCATGGACCACGCTTTTTAGTCCAACCTTTTTGGCTGGAGTCATTATGATTTTTCAATCTTAATTCTAGATTAGAAGTTGACCCAATATAAATAACGCCTTCTTTGTTTTCCAGAAGGTAAGTAAAAAACTTCGTCATCCAAATAAAATAAAAAGTGGCTCCCGGGGCCGGGTTCGAACCGGCGGCCAATTGGTTAACAGCCAATTGCTCTACCACTGAGCTACCCGGGATTAAAGGTGATTGTATTTTATAAATATTCTGAAATTTTTGAAGAACGATTTATACAATTGGTTAATCCCGAGGACT
>JALVIB010000048.1 GCA_027028725.1 Candidatus Altimarinota bacterium | reverse complement strand
TAATTTTTGTAGGGGACGGTTTCAAACCGTCCCTAATAATTTTCCTTTTTTGACGGTGTCGTCGCGCTTTCGAAAGTATAAAATTTCGCGGGATTTTTTGCAAAGTCCTCCTTTTTGTAAAGGAGGATTTAGGAGGATTTTATTAAAAAATCACCCTCACTCCCTCTTTCAAAAAAGAGGGAAGAGTTTGGATTTATTATTTTTTGCGGGATTTTTGTTTGAGTTATTTCATTTTTTTTCTAAAATTTACGAGGTAAAAATTTCCCCCAAAATGAAATTATTTCTCGAAAACGGACAAGAAATAGAGGGAAATAGTTTTGGTGCTGACACGGAAGCCAGCGGAGAAGTCGTTTTTTGCACGGGAATGACGGGATATTTGGAAATTCTAACCGATCCCAGTTATTTCGGGCAAATCGTGGTTTTTACTTTTCCTTTAATTGGAAACTACGGAGTTTTTGACCAAAAAGAATTTTTCGCGGGAATTGATGAAGTTTATGAATCACCCAAAATCTGGGTGCGGGGAGTTGTTTTGACCGAAAATTCCGCGAAATTTTCCCATGAATTAGCAGAAACAAGCTTTGCGGACTGGCTTAAATCACAAAATATTCCGGCGATTTCCGGAGTTGATACGCGCGCTTTGACACAAGTTTTACGAGAAAAAGGAACTATTTTGGGGCATTTAGGAACCAGAAAACCCGCGAAATTTGTCGATGAACTGGGCGGGCGTTTCGTGCCGAGTGTTTCTCCGCGAAAATTAGAAATTCTAACTCCGGATAATTGTCATACGCAGAAATGCAAAAAAATCGCCTTCATTGATTGTGGGGCAAAAAACGGAATTTTCCGTAATTTTTTGTCGCGGGATATTATTGTTTACCGTATGCCGTTTAATCAAAACCCTTTTGAACTTCAAGAAAAATTTGATGGAGTTTTCTTTTCCAATGGTCCGGGTGATCCGGAAACAATGGTCGAAACGATTGAAATCGCGCGCGGAGTTTTGGCGCGGGATATTCCGGCGTTTGGGATTTGTCTAGGTTGCCAAATTTTTGCATTGGCGGCGGGCGCGAAAACCAAAAAAATGAAATATGGTCATCGCGGAGTAAATCAGCCGGTGGAGGATATTCAGGGCAAAAAATGTTTAATCACGACGCAAAATCATGGATTTGAAGTGGACGAAGAAAGTTTGGAAAAAAATACTAATTTCCAAGTTTGGTTTAAAAATCTAAATGATGGAACAGTGGAAGGAATAATTCACAAAACAAAGAAAGTTTCGGCAGTCCAATTCCATCCCGAGGCGTGTGCCGGTCCGGAGGACGCCGAATACTTGTTTGATAGATTTATTGCGCAGTTGTAGTAAAATTTCGCGGGAATTTGCAATCACCAGTAGTTTTGGTATTATTTGGGTGTACTTAAAATCAATCTAGATGACGACTTTTACTATTAAAAACGGGAAAAAGTTTTCTAAAACTAACTTTGAGAATATCACAGAGTTGTTTGTATTTTTACGAAAAGAGCTAATGCCATTAAATTTATATTTTGTTGATGAAGAAGATATTCCAGAAAAATCGTTAGAAAAAATAAAAAAATCACAACAAAACCCGCGAAAAAATTTAACGAATTTTCAGGGATGAAAGTCTTTGAAGAAGAGGGAATTGTTGAATATTTGAAAAAGAGGAATCTCGTAAAGCCTTATCTCAAAGCAAAGAAATATATGGAGCAGGATTTGTTTGAGTTGGTTGATTTGCGTAAACGAGAACCTAAAAAATTAAAGATTTTGTATTTCAAAATAGATAAAAAATATCGAGCACTTGGTTATATTGAAAATAATTCTTTTGTGGTTACTGAAATTTTAGATCATCAGTAAGTTTCGCGGGAAATTACTTCAAAAACCCTTTTTTCAAAATATCTTTGGCTTCTTCTAAAGGAATTCCGCGGGAAGTTAGGAAAAATAAATCCTCATTTTTGACTGGTGTAATGCTGGCGGAATGGTTAGCTGTTTTGACATCATCAGTTTTAACTGTTAAAACCGGCAGAAGTTGCCCCTTGGCTTTTTCGAATAACAGAATTTTCTCCGCGATTAGAGCGCTGGCTTGATGAGAATCCCGCGAAATTAAGCCGGTGGCATTCAGCTCTAAATGACTTTTGTCTTCGGCAACTCCGTGTAAATTAATTTTTCCCAGCTGATTTTTCCCGCGAAAAATTTGCTGGATATTCCAGACTTTTTTATCCGAATTTTGGCAATGAATTCGCCCTTCAACCACACATTGTGCCATATCGCCCAATAACTCTATTTCCAGAAAAAATTCGCGGGATTTTGGCGCAAAATCTTCTAACCAAATATGTAAAATCTCGTTTTCTTTCACGACAACTTTTTTTCGTCCGTCGGGATTTATGATTTTCATCAAAGGCATTTTAGATATTTTTCTAAAAAATAAAAATCCCGCGAAATTCCTACCTCACCCCCACCCTCTCCTATGAGGAGAGGGAGCCCAAAAAAACAGGATTATTTTTTCACGGGAATGAGACATAAAAAAAATCCCGCGAAATTTCCTCCTTCGCCAAGGCTTCTGAGGACAGGTCGCGGGATTTTTTACTTGTAAAAAGTCTGTTAAATTAGTTAACAGCTTCTTTTAGTTTTTTACCAGCTTTGAAAACTGGAGCTTTTCGAGCAGCAATTTTAATTTTTGCTCCTGTAGCAGGGTTAACTCCGTTTCGAGCAGCTCGGTGAGAAACTTTGAAAGTTCCGAATCCTGTCAAAGTAACAGAACCTCCTTTCATTAGTTCTCCTGTAACAGCGTCCAACATTGCGTCTAGCATGTCAGCAGCCATTTTTTTTGTTGCACCTGTTTGAGCAGCCATTGAAGCTACTAGGTCTCCTTTTGAGTAAGCCATTTTTTAAGGGGTTAGAAAATATAAAAATAAGCTACGCGAATTGTAATCTTTCGGATTTGTACTTGGCAAGCGATTTAAACGAATTTCGCTTGCGCGAGGCTGTCAAAATATTTTAAAGTATAAAAAGCGGTTATTGCCGAGTATAAGTATTTTTTAGCTAACAAGTTCGCAAGTTCGCGAGTTTACAAGTAAAATAATAATAAAAATGTTCATTTTGGGTTTCTATAAAAGTATTAGCGGTTTTTCTTTGGCTATCTCTAAAATTATTTCGCGGGATATTTCACGGAAGAAGTTTTTGGATAGTTAATAGTTAATAGTTAATAGTTAAAAGTTAGTAATTTAGGACAGCTTAAACCTAAAAGTGATTCCTTTTTTGTAGGCGCGAATTCGAATTCGCGCTTTCCGAAATGTGAAAAAATTGTAGGTGCGACGGCACCGTCGCACTTTCGGGATTCCCGCGATTTTTTAGCTCCCCCTGAAATACTCATTCTTCGTATTTCTTCCCCCTCATTGAGGGGGATAGAATTTGCGCTTTCCAAAGTAAAAAATTTAGAGCTTTTTATCTCTTCGACTTTTCGACTTTTAAGCTTATTCCAAAATTCCCGCGAAATTTTACAACGGCAGATCGTCCATAGTTGGAAATTTCTCCAAAGATTTCGCCAGTAATTTGGCAACTTGCAAATTGATTATCAGCGGAATATTCGCGTCAATTGTGGCACGGC
>JALVIB010000047.1 GCA_027028725.1 Candidatus Altimarinota bacterium | reverse complement strand
TTTACTCATTCTCGGTTTGCCGATTATTGATTTGGTTTTAGTCACTTTGCGCCGAATTTTCATCGATAAAAAATCACCTTTTCGCGGCGACGGAAAGCATTTACATCACTTAATCTCGCGAAAAATCGGTGAACGAAAGGCGGTTTTATTATTTATGGCAATTTCTGGAATTTTCGCGGGAATTTCTATCTTTTTTACTGGCTGGCAAAAGATAATTGCCTTAGGAATAATGAGCGTAATAATCCTTTCCCTCTATTTTTATAGCTGGAAGAAATAAAATTTCGCGGGATTAAAATTGTTATTTAGCAATTTTCTTTTTTTGATTCTTCCTTCGCTACTTCCATTAGTTTGGCTAACGATTTCGCTAAATCCTGTTGATCTTTTTTAGATAATTTAGAAAAATATTTCCCTGAAATAAGGAATACTGGTTCTTTGCCTATCATTTTAAAAGGGGTTAAAAAATTTAACCTCTTATCAAGTTTTTTTATCTATCTTGGATTTCGCACCTTGCAAGTTCTGTCTTGTAGGTTGCGAGCGCTTCGTTGAGCCAAGTCTCTCCACACTTCTTGATAAAAAGTATTTTGATTATAAGAAAACTCACAAAAAATGCAAGTTTTCGCGGGTTCTCATCTCTCGCCAAAAAGTGGTACAGGCGGAGGGATTCGAACCCCCGACACCCGGTTCCGAAGACCGGTGCTCTATCCAGCTGAGCTACGCCTGCATGTCAAACCAACGAGATATTAGTGATTGAAAAAAATCTCGCAAGTAGAAATCCCGCGAAATTTTCTGTTATTTCATTTTTTAGCTAAAAACTAAAATTAAGAAGACTATTTCTTATTTTAAAAACCTTTCCAAAACTTTCTTAAACCGCTCATCGGCACAGATGATTTGAAACCAAATCGTGAATTTCGCGGGATTTTTTGCTAGTTCCTGATACAAGTCGGAAATTTTTATATACCGAAAATCTCCCACCTCCTCGGGATTAGGATTTGGTAATTCGTCTGAAATAGTCGTCAAAACATGGTCCAATTCGTATTCCGTTAAGCCGTTGTCGAAATCCTGACGATAAATAAAACTAAATTCCCGCGAGATTTTGCTACAACTCATCCCCATTTCTTCTTGCAAACGATTTCTCGCGAAATCTTCGATAGATATTTCTAAATTCGGATGACTGCAACAAGCGTTTGTCCACAAATTCGGACAATGATATTTACAGCTCGCGCGTCTTTGTAAAAGCATTTCCCCGCGAGAATTAAAAACAAAAAGCGAAAAAGCCCGATGCAGTTTGCCACCATTTTGATGCGCCGCGAGTTTTTTCATTTCGCCCAGAACTTCATCTTTTTTGTTTACAAGAACGACTTTGTTTTTCATCGGGAGAAGTTTAGCAGAAAAAAGAAAAAATCAAGTCCGGACTTGGCACAGAATAGAAAGGTTTTTAAGTCCGGACTTAATATTTTTTCAAAAATTTCGCGGGATTTTTGTTTTTTATTTTTACAAAATATCTATAATCGTGCTGAAATTTTATAACCCCCAAAAAAATGAATTTACAAGAAATTGCCGCCATTATGACTGGAAATGGCAAAGGAATTCTTGCCGCTGACGAAAGTAATGGAACTTGCGGTAAACGATTTGATTCTGTGGGAATCGAAAAAACAGAAGAAAATCGCCGACTTTACCGACAAACTTTATTGACAACTCCCGGATTAGAAAATTACATCGGTGGAGTTATTCTTTATGATGAAACCTTTTTCCAAAAAACAGATGACGGAAAACCTTTTCCGGAATTGCTTTTAGAAAAAGGAATTATGCCCGGAATTAAAGTTGATATGGGCTTGAAGGATTTGGTAAATTTCCCAAACGAAAAACATACTTCGGGATTAGATGGATTACGAGAACGATTAGCAAACTATGTAAAAAACGGAGCAAAATTCGCGAAATGGCGAGCAGCTTTAACAATTACAGATGAACTACCAAGTCACAATGCAATTCACACTAGTGCTCACGAATTAGCTCATTACGCGGCACTTTGCCAAGAAGCCGGCATTGTACCAATTGTTGAGCCGGAAGTTTTGATTAACGGTGATCACACAATTGAACGCAGTGAGGAAGTGATGATTGATGTTCTAACTACTGTTTTCAAAGAGCTAAAAGAATTCAAGGTTGATTTAAGTGGAATTGTTTTAAAACCTTCAATGGTTATCTCCGGAAGTGAATGTCCAAATCAAGCATCGGTTGCCGAAGTCGCGGACAAAACTGTTAAAGTTTTGAAAGAATGTGTGCCTGCTGATGTTCCAGGAATTGCCTTCCTTTCCGGTGGACAAACAGAAGTACAAGCTACTGAGAATCTCAACGAAATGAATGCCAAAAATTCTAATTTGCCATGGAATCTAACTTTTTCCTACGGACGAGCTTTACAAGCTTCTGCTTTGAAAAAATTCGCGGGAAATGACATAGAAGGAGCGCAAAAAGCCCTACTTCATCGAGCAAAAATGAATAGTTTAGCTTGCCAAGGGAAGTACTCTTCAGCTGACGAGGCTTAAAAGTTTCTGGATAAATCAAATTAAAAAAGAACGACAGAGTCGTTCTTTTTTTGGTTTAAAAAATCTGCTAAATAACCATAACTTCTCTTCCGACCTCTAAATTTCTTCTATTCTTCTGTCAAAAATCCCGCGAAATTAAATGACATCCAGCGAGGAACGAGCTGTTGGTCCCCGCGTAGGCGGGGATCTAAATTAAAAAATGTTATTTTAGTTGACTTTTGAGGCAAAATAAGAGAGAAAGAACTCTGCAATCCCCCACAAAAAAATGAGTGATTCAAGTGTTTTACAAAACTTTGATATAGAAAAAAAGGTCGCTCCGACTTCTCCCGAGGCGGAAAGATCTGTTTTAGGATGCTTGCTTTTAGATAAAGAAGCTGTTGTAAAAATCGCGGATTTAATTACCAAAGACGACTTTTATCACGATCATCATAAATTCATTTTTGAAGCGATTATTGATTTGTTTAATAAATCGCAACCAATTGATTTGGTAACGGTTGCCACAGCTTTACAGGCGAAAAATAAGTTGGAACTAATCGGGGGACCTGAATTTCTCGCGGAATTACAAGAAGAAGTGCCAACTGCCACTCATGTTTTCCAGTATGCCCAGATTGTGAAACATCGTTCCACTCTGCGAAAATTGATTAAAACCGGTCAAGAAGTTACCGCGCTGGGATATGATACAGAAAAAACAGTTAAAGAACTTTTGGAAGAAGCTGAAAAACGGATTTTTTCAATTTCTCAACATTTTATTAAAGACCGTTTTGTGCCAATTAAAGACGTTTTGATTAAAAGCTATGAGAAATTCTGCGAAATTGCGGATAATCCAGACTTGGTTGGGAAGGATCGTATTTCAACCGGTTTGCGAGATTTAGATTACAAATTAAACGGAGGATTTGCGCCTTCCGATCTGATAATTCTTGCTGCTCGTCCCTCAATGGGAAAAACCGCCTTAGCTTTAAAAATGGCACAACACGCCGCCATTCGAGAAAAAAAACATGTGGGAATTATTTCTTTGGAAATGTCTAAAGAGCAAATTGTTGAGAGGATGTTTGTTTCTGAATTAGAAATTGATGCGTGGAAACTACACAAAGGAAAACTTAACGAAAAAGATTTTGAAAAAATGGGACCGGTTATTGATAAATTGTCTAGCGCGCCGATTTTCATTGATGACTCGATGGGGAGTACGATTTCTGAACTTCGTGCCAAAGCGCGTCGTTTGCAAATGGAATATGGATTGAATATGTTAATTATCGACTATTTGCAGTTAATGTCTGGTGGAAATGCCAAATCTTTTAATCGTGTGCAAGAAATTTCAGAAATATCGCGAAATTTAAAGGCTCTTGCCCGAGAACTACATATCCCCGTAATTGCTCTTTCTCAGTTATCAAGAAATGTGGAAGGTCGTAATGATAAACGACCAATTTTATCTGATTTGCGTGATTCAGGATCAATTGAGCAAGATGCGGATGTTGTGATGATGCTTTATCGTGATGATTATTATAACGAAGATTCGGAAACACCAAACCAGTTAGAAATTAATGTTATCAAACACCGTAACGGGACGATTGGACGCGTGGTTGTTGAGTTTGATCGTAAAAAAATGAAATTTGCGGACTTAGCACAGGATAATTTGAGTGGGTTTTAAAAAATTTCGCGGGATTTTCTTGTAATCTCGTGAACTTATAATCTTGTAAACTCTATCACGGCTTATCCACTCCACCATCACTCCACGGATGACAGCGCAAAACTCGCCAAATCACTTTTGGTAGTCCGAACAAAAACCCGCGAGATTTCAGCACTTCGATGGAATATTGCGAACAGGTTGGATAAAACTTACATCCAGAAAGTTTATCGCATTTTCCCAGCTCTGAATGGTCGGGGGAAATAGTTTTTTGGTAGCCACGAATGAGCCAAATTAAAAATCCCGCGAATTTTTGGTCGAGCCAGTTTGGGAATTTGAGGAGGAAATTCATTGTTTAGAAAATTTAAAAGCAAATCCCCCTAACCCCCTTTCTCAAGGGGGAACAAAAGGAAATTTTAAGCACCGGACGAGAGGAAAAATTTAATTAATTCTTCGGTATCGGCGTCGTTTGGTGCGTCTTTCAAGACACTATTAATCGTGTTGTTGTCGTAGCCAAGGTTTTTCAAAGCATCGACAGCTTCTTCTAAATTTTTATTGCCGGCGGAAAATTTCGCGGGATTTTGGAGATTAATTTTCCCCCGCAGTTCAATAATTAAGCGCTCGGCGGTTTTTTTCCCAATTCCCGGCATTTTGGTAAGAAAGGCGACATCGCCGTTTTCTACCGATTTCATAAACAAATCCACTGGCACGGAAATCATCCCCAAAGCGGTTTTTGGTCCAATTCCCGAAACTTTGATCAGTTTTTCAAACAAGTTTTTTTCATCATCTGACCCAAATCCGTATAAAGTGATTTCCTGCTCACGAACTACGGTGAAAATTTTCGCGGAAAATTCGCCGTCTTTTTTTACCATACTCAAAAGTGAACCGCTCGGAACAACATTATATCCCACTCCACCAGAAGTCTGAATAAGAATATTGTTCTCGCTTATTTCGCGTACGATACCAAATAAATATCCTATCATCGTTCGGATTATAAATTATTTCGCGAAATTTCGCGAAAAATAAAATCCCGCGAAATTTTATAAAAACAACACAAGTCTTGACAAAGTGACATTTTTTTGCAATTTTTAAGACGATATATTTCTCCCTTTTCAAATGTCTCCTTTAAACATTTTTCGTCCTCACAATAAAGAAATTGGTTGTAATAAATGTCTTCTAAATAATTCTTATTTAAAATATTTTTCTACTGCTTGTGCTGAAAACATAAGCACTAAAACATTAAAAACTGAATTAGAAAAAAGAGATACAGAAATTCAAAAACTAGAACACATTAAATATTTATGGAGTTTAAAAATAATTCTCCAATCATTATTACGAAGAATTAAAGATTCTTCTTTATCTTCAGATAAAAAAGAGGTAGAGATAACAAGAATTGAAGAAATATATGAGCGTCCTAAGTATGCTGAAATAGATGATTACGAGAAGTGGAAAGAAGCAAACACAAGACGAAAAAAAGCCATAAAAGAAATAAAAGAAATGAAATTAGGTAAAATTTGGAAATGGAACAATGAAGTAGTAATGAAATACCTAAATCCTCCCGAAACCTTTGAAGTTGTTTATTACTTAGACATTCACAGATATTCTGAAGAATTAGAGATTATCGATAAAATAAATTCGCGATTGAAAACAATTGAGAAAGAATTAAAGGCGCTAGATTGTGATTCAATAAAACAAGAAATTAAGAATATTCAGGAAAAAATAGATGAATTAGTCCCCAAAAACCCAATTGCTCAATGCAAGAAAAGACTTAGTACCAATGTCTTTCAAGAAATTGACGATAAATACCGCTGCATTTAATAAAATCCCGCGAAATTTTATTTAAACTTCAAACATCGCGCTCCATCTGGATTTTCTCGACACGCCCTTTTTGTACAATATTTAAGTTGTCCATTTTCTACACCACAAGTATTGCAACCATCAAACCAGCTGACACAATTTTCAGGAATTTCAAAATTTCGCGGGATTTTATCTTGGCATTGCCCTTCGTATAAAAATTCCGCGCCATCACTTTCCATTAAACATTTATTAGAGTAGGTTTTAGGCAATGGTGTTGGCATTTTGCAAAGCATTTTTTTCAAACATTCAGGAATTGGTGGTTGCCCACAAACTGGCGAATACTCCATTGTGCAAATCTTTTCATCATTATCTTTAATTGGATCAGGCATAGTTCCTTCAATTTGCCATTCCCCATTTCGGCAAATATGAATGGCATCAGCAACACAAACCTTACTTCCATTAGGAGAAGTTATACATTTTTGACGATCTCCTTCTTTGCATTTTTTCGCGCCGTGTCCCACTTCGCGTGGAAAATTTTCAATATCTTTCACCTTTGGACACGGAGCAAATTCACAATTTGGACCAGCCCTTTCAACAAAAGTGCCATCTGGACATTGTTTTACATCTTCCGCACAAATTAGGGGGGGTTTTTCGCGAGATTTTCCGTTTCACACCCTACAAGTCCTAACACTAAAACTAATCCGAAAGCGATTGATAATATTTTTTTCATTATTTTGAATTTATTCTTTTGAAAGTTTGAAATCAAGTTTAAAATCCCGCGAAAAACCTCACCCCAACCCTCTCCTAGTAGGAGAGGGAGTTATTTGAAAAATACTCGCAAACCGTTTCCACCATCGCGCCAGTTCCGCCTTTGGGACAATATTCGTGACCGGATTTGGTCCAAGCCGTTCCCGCAATATCAAAATGACACCACGGAGTTTCGCGGACAAAATTTTCCAAAAATGCTCCAGCCATCGAGCTTCCGGCACTAACTCCCGCTGTCCAGTTTTGCAAATCCGCTTGCTCTGCTTTAATTTTTTCGCGGAATAATTCCGTAATCGGCAATTCCCAAACCAGTTCTTCTGTTTTTTTCGCGGACTCTTTAATTCCCGCGACAATTTTTTTGTCGTTCCCCATAATTCCAGTGATTTCGTTCCCCAAAGCGGAAATACAAGCCCCCGTCAAAGTCGCGAAATCCAGCACTTTCGCGGGTTTATATTTTTCCGTCACATAACTCAAACAATCCGCTAGAACTAGCCGTCCTTCTGCATCTGTGTTGGTAATCAGACAAGTTTGTCCGTTGTACATCGTGATGATGTCGTCTGGTCTATAAGCTTTTCCGTTCACCATATTTTCCACCAAACCAAGCACTCCGACGACATTTCCCGCGAATTTTGTACGCGCCAAAAACTCCATAATCCCCAAAACCGTTCCGGCTCCCGCCATATCCATTTTCATATCGGCAATACTTGAAGTTGGTTTCAGATTGTATCCACCAGAATCAAAACAAACTCCTTTTCCAACCAAGGCTGTTTTTTCGCGCTGCGCCCCGCCCCGCGTGGGGGATTTTTTGTCGCCCTTGTATTCTAAAATCACCATATACGAATCGCTATCCGATCCTTTTCCGACAGCCAATAATCCGCCCATTTTCAATTTTTCTAACTTCTTTTGATCAAGAATTGTGATCGACAAATTTTTGTATTTTTTCACGAGTTTTTTGGCGCGTTCCACCATTTCTTTAGTAGTCAAAATATTTGGCGGTAAATTCACTAATTCGCGAGTGGTATTGACTGCTTCCGCCAGCGCAAAATCCCGCGAAATTTTCTTTTCGTCTAATTTTACCGGACTAATCAAGGTTAATTTTTCAATAAAAACTTGTTCTTTGGTATCTCCTATTTTGAATTCGTAATTTCCACCGACTGCTCCGAAGACAATTTTTTTCGCAAAGTTTTCGGCTACCTCACCCCGACCCTCTCCTGCTAGGAGAGGGAGTAAAAAGGAAACATCTTTTGATTTTGTTTTTTTCGCAATTTTTACGGCGCTCCCTGCTGCTTTTTTGGCAAATAGCGATTTCTTCCCATCACCTAAACCGATTAAAAAGATTTTTTTCGCGGGATTTCTGTCCACAAAAATCTGCAAACTTTCACCTAGCTCGCCTTTGAAATCTTTGTGTTTAAATCTCGCGAGAATTTCCTTTACCAAGCCATCGGAAATAGTTTTCCCAAATTGTTTTTTCAAGATAGCCGCCCCCGTTTTTTTGTACAGAAAAATACAAAATAAGTCGGTCGCGGTAATTTTTTGTTGAGCAGTTATTTTCATTTGTTTTGTTTGTAAAATTTCGCGGGAATTATAAGGAAAATTATCATCCTGTCATCCTGAATTTATTTCAGGATCTCAATGAAAATCCCGCGAAATTTTTTAAAAAAAATTCCAATCAATCCCCATTTAAGAAATTAGTTAAATTCTCACAACGAAAGGAGCGTCCAAACGGAGCACCAGAAAAATCCCTTTATTTTCAAAAAATTTCGCGGGATTTTTCCTTGCGGAGTTTAGCGACTGAGTTGCTTGAGAATTGCTAATTTCTTAACGGGGTGAGTTTTTTGCTTACTTTTTTTCTCATAAAAAAAGCAAGAGAAAGAATTAATTCATCTTTAACAAATCACCCTAAATCCCTCTTTGAAAAAAGAGGGACTTTTCTTTTTTCGCGGGATTTATAATTCCATCCCTTGTACTACCCGCAAATACTCCGACGAAAAATATTTATCAAATTCGTCTTTCCGCACCCATTTATAATCAACAATTTCCTTGTTATCAACCTGCACCTCACCACCTTCTAAAATCCCGCGAAAAAAATGAACAATCGCCCCATCATAATCTTCACCCTGTTTTTTGAAATCTTCTGGAAAGTCATATTGATACTCTCCAATCGGCCAACTGAACAAAAAAATTATTCGCAAATCTTTTCCACATTCCTCCAACAATTCCCTTTCGGCAGCGGCTAAAAAGGACTCTCCATCATCAACTCCGCCTTGTGGAAATTGCCACGCGTGATTTTTTCGCGGCTTTTTGACGATTAAAAATTTCTCCCCGTCCACAAAGTTATCCGACAAAATCAGAGACGCCACTGGACGATATTTTTTGTGTGTTTTCAACATTTTGTACACAAATTCTAACAGAAAGTTTTTAAAGAAGCAAAATTTCGCGAAAAAATATTGTCATCTCGACCGATGAACTTAAAGTCAAAAAAAAGCAGTGGAGAGATCCCAGCAAAAGATTTCTCCATTCTATACAAACTCAAGTTTTAACCCCCAGTCGAAAAGACAGGATGGAAAATTTCGCAGGATTTTAAATATAAATTTATTTTTTTATAAAAAAATGATATAATGACAAGAATTTATATTCCTAAATAAAATATATTATGTATTCGGAAAACCCTAAAACACCAGAATCTTACAAAAACAAAATAAAAAATGTCCCACAAAACCAAGGGAATACTATTAAATCTCAAGAACAACTTAAATATACAGATAACGAAATTCTAGATAATTTACAAGAAATTATAAATATTGAAGATTCAGAAACGCGAAAACAAACAATACAGGTCTTTATAAACAAAAGACTGAGCGAACTACTTAAAAATGCCACCAAAGAAACAAACTTACTATCTCTTCGTAAAAATGAAGCGGAAGGTCTATTTATTCATCCTAAAAATAAAATTGAGAGAATTCCTATTTGTGATGGATTTAAAATTAATGATCCTGAAATTTACACTATTTTATTGAAAAATTTGGAAAAATTTTATAAGAATTCAAAAAAACAAAATTTAAAACAAATAGTACCGAACTCAATTATTTATTCTTTAGGAGAATACTTCGGGAATTATTATGGGACACAAGAAGCTGAAGATAAAAATAAAGAATTTTACTTAGATCACACTACTGCTAATTCTGATACAATAAATTTATCTGAACTAAAAGGAAAGGAGTTTGCCGTTTGTGCAGAAAAAGCCTCCGTAGCACATAATTATTTAAAATTTCTGGGAATAGATTCCCATATTATTTTTTCAGATAATTGCAAATTAGGGGATTCTAATGATGGTCATGCCTATATTATATTAAAAACAAAAAAGGGGAGATTTATATTTGACCCAACAAATCCAATATTAATCATAAACAATAAAGGTGGTTTAGAAGGAATTAAACCAGCTTCATATAAAATATCAGAAAAAGACTATAATCATTTGTGGCAGGTGTAACTTTTTGGGTGCGTAAAAATGGAGTATTTATGCATGAATAGTAGGATAAAGGGGAAATATTTATAACCCCAAATAAAAAATGAGTAAAAAATGTCCCAAATGCGGAAATAAAAAA
>JALVIB010000046.1 GCA_027028725.1 Candidatus Altimarinota bacterium | reverse complement strand
ACACACCGGTGAAAAAGTAGAAAAAATTTTCGCGGGAAAATTGCTTGATGAAGCCGGCGCCAAAGGCGATAAAATCGGAACGGCGCAGGTTTCCGAAAAACACGCGAATTTTTTTATGAACACGGGCGATGCCAAGCAAGCCGATTTATTAAAACTCGCGAAAAAATGGCAGGACAAAGTTTATGAAAAATTTGGCATACTCCTTGAGCCAGAAGTTGTTTTACTTGATGAGTATGGGAAGTTGATAGACTTGAAGAAATTGTAAAATTTCGCGGGATTTTTGTCCCCCTTTCAAGGGGGACATAGGGGGTTAAATTAAAATAAAATAGGTTAATTCATCATTTATCTTTGCAATAAATAAGGGGAAAAATCGCGGGATTTTTGTAATAGCTAAAAAGCAATATTGATATTTAAAAGTTAACAATTATTTTTTCGCGGGATTTTCTTTTGACAAAAAAAGCAAAATATCAAAAATACGGGCGATTAATCTGCAATAAATGGAAAAATTTTTTAAAGACAGAATAGCTGAATTGCACGCAGTCAGCTGGCCAACTAAACAACAAGCCATTCACTCAATGATTACCGTTCTTGTGATTATGCTTCTAGTTGGAGTAGCTCTAACTATTGTGGATTATTTATTGAATGAAGTAATTCTTAATCTTCTCGCGAAATAATGGCTAAACAAGATTCGAGTGCGGGACGAAACTGGTATGCTGTTCATACTTATGCAGGGTATGAAGACAGTGTTAAACAAGCGCTAGAACACCGTATTGAATCAATGAATATGCAAGAATACATTTTCGATGTAATTGTCCCAAAAGAAAAAGTCGCGACAATTAAGAACGGGAAACGCGTTATTGTTGAAAAAAACTTATTTTCTGGATATGTCTTAGTTGATATGATTGTGACAGATGCTTCTTGGTTTGTTGTTCGGAATACACCAAATGTGACTGGATTTGTCGGTTCTGGAAATATTCCTGTGCCAATTTTGCCAGAAGAATTTGGAATCATTAAACGCCGTATGGGAGCAGACACTGCAACAACTGAGATTAAGATGAAAGTTGGAGATTTAGTTAAAATTAAAGAAGGTCCGTTCGCCAATTACGAAGGAGTTATTTCCGAAGTTAGTAAATCTCGCGGAAAAATCACCGTTATGGTTTCAATTTTTGACCGCGAAACACCTGTGGAACTTGATTTTGATCAAGTTGTCGCGAAAATTTAACAAAGTATTACGCACTAAAAAATTATATTTCTAAAAAAACTAAAAAAATGGCACCAAAAAAACCGTATGTATCAAAATTTAAAATCCAATTAGTAGCCGGAATGGCTACACCAGCTCCACCGGTTGGTCCTATCTTGGGACAGCACGGAGTAAATATCCAACAATTCACAACTCAGTTTAATGATAAAACAGCTGATTTAAAAGGATCTGGACTAAAAATTCCGGTGATTTGTTATGTTTTTGAAGACAAAACATTTGAGTTGGAACTAAAAACACCTTTGACTTCTGATTTGATTAAAAAAGAGCTGGGAATTAAAAAAGGATCTGGAAAACCAAACACTGAAAAAATTGGAAATATCACACAAGCTCAACTAGAGAATGTTGCGAAACAAAAAATGAAAGATTTGAATGCGAATGATATGGAAGCGGCAAAAAAAATTGTCGCGGGAACTGCTAAACGAATGGGATTAAATATTGTTGACTAAACCTTGCCACAAATCGTGGGAGTTCCGATTTACGGGACGCTTTTTACCACTTAACCTTATAAAAAATGAGTAAAAAATCTAAAGCTTTGCGAGCAGCTTACGAAAAAATTTCTCGCGAAAAAACTTATTCGATTCCGGAAGCTATTAAGCTAATGAAGGAAACTTCAACTGTTAAATTTGATGCGACAGCTGAAGCACATTTCAATTTAGGAATTAATCCAAAACACGCCGATCAACAAGTTCGATCAACTGTGACTTTACCGCACGGAACAGGAAAAACCGTTCGTGTCGTTGTTTTCTGTGAAGACGACAAAGTCAAAGAAGCCAAAGCTGCCGGTGCAGTTGAGGCTGGCGCTGAAAATCTGATTGAAAAAGTGGCCAAAGGCTGGACTGACTTTGATGTGGCAGTAGCGACACCAAGCATGATGCGACATTTATCAAAAATCGCGCGAATTCTTGGTCCACGCGGATTAATGCCAAACCCAAAAGCAGGAACTGTGACTATGGATGTAGCAAAAGCGGTTAAAGAACTAGCCGCTGGTAAAATCGAATTCCGAAATGATAAAGGTGGAAGTGTTCACTCTGTTTTCGGAAAATTAAGTTTTGATGAGAAAAAACTAGAAGAAAACCTAAAAGCACTTATCCAAGCGATTAAAAATGCTAAACCATCCGGACAAAAAGGTGTTTACATCAAATCTGTAAACATCAACGCCACTATGGGACCGGCTATCAAACTAGAAATTACGGAATAAAATCCCGCTGTGCCCCGTAAGGCGGTGGCGAAATTTTAGACAAAAAACTAAAAGAGGTTGCTGTGCAACCTCTTTTTTAGATTTTCTTTTAAAATCCCGCGAAATAATATATTATCTGCAAGCATAATATTTATTTCTTAACTTCTTTATTATGAAAAACAAAAACAAAATAAACTACACCAATGTCTTTATTGGACTACTAATGGGAGCGGCTGTTCTCGTTTTCGGTTGGCAAATTTATCTCCAACAACACCCAGCCCCAGAAGCTCAACCACTTGATTCAAGTGTTGTTGATCAAATGTTGGAGAAAAAAACTGAAGCGAAAACGGAAAATTTCGCGGGAACTTGGACATCAGAAGGCGAAGACGCTAAAAGTTTTACTCTAAATGAAGATGGAACCGTTTCTGATTTAGAAGGGGTTTCAAAATGGTCTGCAGAAGGCTCTACTTTGACTTTGGTTAACGCTGACGGAACGGAAACTGTTATTAAATTAATGGATGACGGAATCGTTATTGAAGAAGTTGTTTACAAAAAATAATTAGGTTTAAAAACTTATAATAAAAAAGTCCTGACAATTCAGGACTTTTTTTATGATTAAAATCCCGCGAAATTAAATGACACCCAGCGAGGAACGAGCTGTTGGTGGAATTTATCCCCGCGCAGGCGGGGATCTAAATTTATATTCAAAAATCCCGCGAAATTTTACAAATAACTCCCTCTCCTTCTAGGAGAGGGCTGGGGCGAGGTCTCAAATTCAATTTCCCCTTTCGCCTCAAAATAATTTATAATAATTTCGATGAACAAAAACTTTCTGGAATCGCTCAATCCCAAACAACGCGAAGCTGTCGAAAAAATCTATGGACAAGTTCTGGTTCTGGCGGGTCCAGGAACGGGAAAAACCCATATGCTAACTGCGCGAATTGCGAATATTTTGCAGAAAACTGATACCAAAGCGCAAAATATTTTGTGTCTAACTTTTACCAATTCCGCGGCGATTGAAATGCGCGATCGCCTGCAAAAAGTGATTGGCGCTGACGCTTATCTTTTGAAAATTTCCACTTTTCACGGATTTTGTGAATGGGTCATGGAGCAAAATCCCGCGAATTTTTCTGACCGTATTCAAAATAGTGAAGTCATCGACGATCTTCAACAAGCCCTGATTTTCAAGGAAATTATCAACTTCC
>JALVIB010000045.1 GCA_027028725.1 Candidatus Altimarinota bacterium | reverse complement strand
GAATATGATGTTAGTTATAAAGAATTTATCGAAATTTATAAAAAAATTCGCGACAACAAAGCGACATCTAATGAGGAACTAAAAAAATTCCAAGCCGGAATAACTAAATTTAAATATGACGACCGAATTTGGAGTAAGACACAAAAAGTTTGGCAAAAAAATAAACCGTGGGAGGAATTAACTACTGAAGAAAAATTAATTGTTTTGGAAAGTAAGCGAGTTTTGCTTAATGCCCTTCTAAGAGCTTCAACACAAAAAAGGGTTAATAAAGTTTTAACAAAAGAAAATAGTGAAAACATTTCTGAAATTAACTCTTTTAAACTTTCCGGGAAAGAATATTCCGAATATATTGACTCTTTTAAAGACGAGGAAAAAGTTATACGAAAAATTGCCCGCAAAAATAAAAACAATAACAACGACAACCGTGCCAATGAAAGTTTGCGAGAAAACATCTGGTACATGGAACAAATTAATTTGGGATACGCTGAAACCAATATCATTTTTGATATTATTCAAAAGACCGAGCTTTTCTATCGTGCCAAAGAAAGAAAATCCGAAGAAAGTCCGACACAAAAGGGTTTCAAAGAACTAAGTTTTAATCATCTTTTACGCGTGCAAAGAATTGCTTGGGGGCTTTTTGATAAACTAAAAAATAATAATTTCGCGGGATTAAGTGCGGAAGACAAAGAACAAGCCGAAAAACTACAAGACCCCAAAGAATTACTAAAATTATCTCTAATTGCTCTGGGACACGACCTTTTAGAAGATGGAAAATTTGAAAATCCCACGAAATTACAGGAATTTATTTACGGTTTCGCCAAAAATTATATTTCGGAAAATGAAGCCACAGAAATTGCTAACGATGTCGTTAAATCTATCGATCGTTTAAATACCAAAAACTATATCAATCAGGACGGAACACGAAATTATGAAGTTTATGCCAACGGAGGAATTTTCATTAACCAAAATGGAGAAGAGGTTAATGTGCTACCGCTAAATTTCATGGAGAAACTGGTAAAATTCGCGGATATTTCGCACAATTATCAAACACGAGTTAAAACTGCTGATGATATCAAAATCACCGATGATATGAGCGAAGAATTAAAGAAAAAGTTAGAACTAAAAAAGCAAGAATTATCAAACAAAATTCCGGTTTATATGAAGTTTGTTGAAGAAAATCTATATTTTGCCGAACTTCTTCCATGGAGAATTACCAATAAAATGCTGAAATACAACTTATCCAAACTACTGAACTATCCTGCTTGGCAAAAACTTCTCAATGTTCACAAAGCTAAACCTATTCCCGAATTAGAGGAACTCCTCTAATTTTTTCGCGGAATTTTGTAGTTTTTCCAATTCTTCTTTTGGTAAATTCAGTTCAAGAATTTCCATAATTCCTGTTTCGCCTAATTTCGCGGGGACGCCCAAAGCGACATCGGAAATTCCGTATTCCCCTTTCAAAAAAACCGAAAGCGGTAAAACTTTTTCGGAATTATTTAAAATACACGAAATTATTTCGGCAACCGCCGCTCCAATTCCAAAATATGTCGCGCCTTTTCCTTCAATAATTCGGTAAGCTTCCTCACGGACATTTTTAGCAATTTTTTCGCGGGATTTTGGCGAAATTTGTTCGGCGCAACCGACCGTTGACCACGCGACAAATTCCGAGTCTCCGTGCTCTCCCAGAACATATCCGTGAACATTAGCAATATTTTTATCAAATTTTCGCGCCAATCGCCAACGCAATCGCGCTGTGTCTAAAAGTGTTCCTGATCCGAATACTTGCGAACTCGGCAGTCCAAAAATTTCCGCTGCTAAGGCGGTCAAAATATCGACTGGATTTGTGACCAAAATCACAATCGCGGATTTTTTAAGCGTTCCCAGCGATTTTTTAATGGCTTTCAAAATCGCTACATTTTTATCAACTAAATCCAAACGCGTTTCGCCCGGTTTTTGATTCGCTCCCGCGGTAATGACAAAAATATCGGCATTTTTCACTTTTTCATCTGTATAATCTGCGGAATAAACCCGCGAATTATGCGAAAAAAGCAAACTATCACAAAGATCTAAAACTTGTGCTTTTTCAAACTCTTGATTTTGATCAACAAGTAGAAACTCCGCCGCGAGATTTTTGTTAATTGAAGCCGACGCAATATGCGCTCCAACATTTCCGGTACCGATAATTGCAACTTTTTTCATTTTTGTTTTTTATTTCGGTTGATTATACCTGAAAAAAGCTGTTTTTCAAAATTTCGCGGGATTTTAAAATAAAAAAACAAGTCCGGACTTTGACGAATGCAAAATGAAATATTAAGTCCGGACTTAAGTTTTTTTATTTTCGCGAAATTTTTGGCATTTTCCCAAAATATATCTAAAATTTCGCCAACTAAATACAAAAAAATGGATTACGAAGCCCAATCAGTCAAAATTCGCGAAAAATCCGGTGGACAAATTTTTACTGGACTCAAAGCAGAACTAAAATCCCGCGAAGATTTATCTGTTTATTATTCTCCGGGAATTGCCGGACCTTGTCGAGAAATCGCCAAAGACAAAAATCTCGCGAAAAAATTAACAATTAAGAAAAACTCGGTCGCTATAATTTCCGATGGTTCGGCGGTGCTGGGTTTGGGAAATATTGGAGCGGAAGCGGGGCTGCCGGTGATGGAGGGAAAAGCGATGTTGTTCAAAAATTTCGCGGGAATTGACGCTTTTCCGATTGTTTTGGATACGCAGGATATAGATGAAATAGTGGAAACGATTAAAAACATTGCGCCAACTTTTGGTGGGATAAATTTGGAAGATATTTCCGCTCCTCGTTGTTTTGAAATTGAGCAAAAACTCGCGAAAATTTTGGATATTCCGGTTTTTCACGATGACCAACACGGAACAGCCATGGTTTGTTTGGCGGCGTTAAAAAATTCGCTAAAAATTGTCGGCAAAAAAAAAGAAAAAATAAAAATTGTGATTTCCGGAGCGGGTGCGGCGGGAATTGCCATTGCCGAAATGCTTGAAGACTGGGGCGTCAAAAATGTTGAAATGGTTGATTCCAAGGGAGTAATTAGCTGTGATCGCGATGACTTAAATCCCGCGAAAAAATGCCATTGTAGTTACGCGCATGGGAAACTGGACGATATCATAAGTTTTGCCGATGTTTTTATTGGTGTTTCCAAACCGGGAATTTTGACTGCCGAAATGGTACAAAAAATGAATTCCAATCCGATTATTTTCGCTTTGGCTAATCCGACACCGGAAATTATGCCGGACATTGCCAAAGAAGCCGGTGCACGAATTGTAGCGACCGGGCGGTCTGATTTTCCGAATCAAATTAATAATGTTTTGATTTTTCCGGGATTTTTTCGCGGGCTTTTGGACGCCGGAATTACCAAAATCACCAAAGAAATGAAAATCGCCGCCGCCGAAGCCTTGGCGGATTTGGTAGAAAATCCAAGTGAAGACAACATCATTCCTTCTCCGTTAGACGAGAAAGTCGCACCGGCTATTGCCAAGGCGGTGAAGAAATTTGGATAATTTCGCGGGAGTTTTAATTTTACAAATCCCCCTGACCCCCTTTATCAAAGGGGAATGTACAAAATTTAGTTTTTTCGCGGGATTTTTAAAAAAATCCCCCGCAGGGGATTTAAGACTGCTTATGATTCGGGAACGGAAAACGCCCTTATCCTACCGGACTCCTCATAAGACTTAAGTCATCATAAATATATCATTCTTGTGCAATTATTGTCAACCAAAAACAATAGACATCCAATGGTTTAATGTTTTAATTATAAAAAAATGAATTAGGAAATCTAACTACTATTTCAAAATCAATGAAATCAAAAGCCGTTTTCTTATTTTTTTCAAAATTTTGATAAACGGTGTTTGATAATATATCCGCAACTTGAATAAGAAGATTTTTTTTTGAATCCCAATATATAGTGGAAACATCCCCATCATATTTCCATTTAGTTATTGCCTTAATCCTTATGTATTCATCAAAAGAATTTTTTGAACCATTCTTTATGTCCTTGGTATCAATATTTAATGTAATTCTGTCTTCTTTCCTGCTACTTAAAATACATTTTTCAACTAGATAAGAAAGAAAATAATTATAAGCAATATTTTTATCCTCTAATATTTTTTTCTCTGTTATCTTATCCTTACGGACAACCATATAACCAGCACCAAAATCTTGCTGTTTTTTAAAATCTTTAAAAATCTTTATTTTCATAGAAGGACTCAACCTTGCCCCCTTCAACTCATCGACTTTTAATTTTTTTTTATATTTTTTAACTAAATTCTTAAATCTCTTTGGATTATTTGTCCAAAACACAGCAAAAACGAAATAATCATCCTGTTTTCCCAAATTCCCTGATTCATCAAAATAAAATTCCATACTATTATAATTACTTGTACATCATGAATTATTTACCAATCTTTTTCAACTTCCCCCCGCGAAATTTCTAAAATTGTCAGCCAAATTTTTTCAATATCACTATCCCGCAACTTGCTGTCATTTAAATTTTGTAAATTCGCGATTAATTCCACTTCACGCTCCGGAATATATTTTGGCAAACCAGCTTTTTGCTTAATTTGAGCGATTTTTCGCGAGATTTTCATTCTTTCCGCTAGCAATTTCAAAAGTTCCGCATCAATCTGGTCAATTTTTTCGCGGGATTTCAATAAATCCCCCTCACCCCCTTTCTCAAGGGGGAATTCACTTGTTTTTTGAAAAGAGAAATCTCGCGGAGAAATCGCTACCACAAACTCCCCTTTCGTGTTTTCTTTGGTGAAATGAGCTATCGCTTCGACTAAATTCCCGCGAAAAAATTCCTCGTGCATTTTCGTCAACTCTCGCCCAACCACAATAATCCGCGAATTATCCAAAATCTCTGAAAGTTCTTTCAAAAGTTTTGGAAAACGATGCACGGATTCGTAAAAAACTGATGTCCTGTCCGACTTCCGACATTCTTGTAAAATTGTTTGGCGCCCTTTTTTGTGTGGTAAAAATCCGTAAAAAATAAACGAATCCGTCGGCAATCCCGCCGCCGATAAAAAAGTGGTCAGCGCTGATGGTCCCGGAATTGGGACAACTTTAATCCCCTGCTGAATGGCTTCGCGTACGAGACGGTATCCCGGATCAGAAATTCCCGGTGTTCCCGCATCCGAAACATAAGCAATCGCCGAATTGTCGTCCATTCGAGCGAAAATTTCGCGGGATTTTGTATCAGCACTTTGGGCGTGGAAAGAAATAAGTTGAGCTTCAATGTCGTGTTTTTTCAAAAGAATTCCCGTGTGCCGAGTGTCTTCGGCGACGATAAAATCAACTGATTTCAGCGTTTCCACAGCACGGAAAGAAATATCCGCGAGATTTCCAATAGGCGTAGCAACAATGTAAAGTGTTTTCATTTCCCGCGAATTTTAGAGGAATTAACAAAAAGTGTCCAAAATCCCGCGAAAAATTTGACTTTCAATCTAATAAATCTATATTTCGCCTGCTTTGCTCACAATTCCAAGAAATCTGTGGGCCGGAATATTTCTTAACCCGTCCATAAAGCATGAAAAAATACGAAATTATGGCTATCATCGTCAATTCTGTTGACGAGAAAGAAGCCAAAAAAATCGCTGACGAGTCGTTGAAAAAACGAATTACTAACTTCGGAGGTAAAGTTACTTTTGAAGATTTCTGGGGAGCCAAAGGGTTCGCCTATAAAATCGATGGTGAAAAATGGGGATACTACACCGTTTTACAATTTGATTTTGATGGTTCTAAAGTAAAAGATTTGGAACGAGAACTAAACATTGATACCAACATTGTTCGATTTTTGGTGACAAAAGTTCCGAAAGATGCACCAAAACCGGTTAAATATGCTGATTTGAAAGCTAGTGAAGCAAAGGCGAAAGAGGAAGAAGTAAAAGAAACAGAGAAAAAAGAAGAAACAGCCGAAAAAGCTGAAAAACCCGCGAAAAAAGCGGAAACTCCAAAGGAGGAGAAAAAGCCTGAAGTAAAAAAGGATAAAATTGATGAAAAACTTGATGCTATCCTTGATGATGCTTCTATTGGATTATAATTACTAAACTTTTACCAAAATGACTACTGTTCGACCAAAAAAATTCGTCTGCACAATGTGTAGAAATAATGTTAAATACATTGATTACAAAGATGCGGGAATGTTATCACAATTTATTACATTCTACCGCTCAATCCAAAGCCGATTCCACACAGGAATTTGCCTAAAACACCAAAAGCAATTATCAAACGCGATTAAAAAAGCGCGAATTATGGGATTACTACCTTTTGTTCGCTACGAAAAGTAAAAATTTCGCGGGATTTTTGCATTAACTATAAAACTCACTTATAATTAAGTGGGTTTTATTTGAATTTTGGAGTAAATTCAGGTATAATCGCAGGAACAAAAAAATAAAAAAACAAAAACAAATGGAATTACCAAGTAAAAAACCAATTTTGGCTTCACCAAACTTACCCAAAAAAGAAGCTTCTCCGATTGCGAAAAAAGCTGAACCGGTCAGTCCCAAGACGCCGGATGTTTTAGTGAATAAGAATGTTAAAGGAATTCTGCCAACAACTATTAAATCTAAACAAGAACGAGCCGATATGGCTGAAAAAAAGAGGAAACAGGCTAAACTTGCTTGTCTTTTGAAAAATATCGCGACAGTTTTGAGTCTGGCAACAATCTTTGTTTTTGTTTTTATGAAAGCCAATATTTCTCCAACTAATTCTTGGTTGTCCAAGTTTGGAATTGAGAGAAATATGGGATTAGAAGTGGCTGAACTTGAAAACAAAGGTATGGAATTGGAAATGCAGAAAGCAGAAATCGAAAACAAGATAAAAAGTTTTGAGAATAAAATTGAAAACAAATATTACACACTATTTTCTGAAGACATCAAAAAAATTCGCGAAAGTCAGCTAACCTGGTTTGATACTGTTAACAAAGATGGAGAAACTGTTATTGGATTAATTGATGGAATTAAAGATATTGCTACATATTTAAATGACCCAAGTTATAAAGATTCACATAATATTATCGATGGATTATATGACAGAGTCGAAATAAAAGACATTTCTGCAAGTAGGAAACAGGTTTCTTTTTCAGCTACAATTACTCAAATTTTAGGGAAAATTGTTGTTTTAAATATTGAATTTATTGATATCCTCAATTCATTTCCTATTTATAAAAATGGTCAACAATTAACTAGTTTTTCGCGAGAAAAAAATGAAGATGGAGATTATTCAACTGATTTTTCTATTAGTTTAGAAGTTCAAATGCCAGAAGAAAAAGATTCTATGGATAAAAAATTTATTGAATATCAAAATTGGTTTAGAAAAAAATTCCCACAAAAAAAATTAATACATTACAACATTCAAAATATTCCTAATAATAAATAAAATGCCTTTCTTAGATAAAAAAAACAAAAATCGTTGTGGAAATATATATTTCTGGATTGGTGTAATAATTGTTTCTCTTCTATTTACATTACTGGCAACAATCCCTAGTGTTCAAAAATATTTTGAAATTCGTCAAAATATAGCTTCTCTTAAAGTTGCAAACAGCGAGCATGAAAACGAGATTAGTTTAAAAAAAGACAAGCTTACAGAAATTGAAAAAGAATTTAATAAAATAGCTAAAGATTTTTTAAAAAAGGAAAAATTATTATTCCCAGAAAATATTGACACTGATAAAATAGCAAAAATATTGGAACTATATTCATTACAATATTCTTTAATTAATCCAACTTCTTTATTTGAAATAAGTTCTATTTCTTTTTCTAAACAAGAAAGCGAAAACTATACTAAAACTTCAGTTAATTTATCTATTAAATCAAACAAAGACTCCCTTAAAGATTTTATTTTCTATATTCAAAATAATTCACTACCTTCAAAACTTATTAATGCTCAAAATACTCCTGGCTCACTTATAAGTGAAGACGTTTCTACTAAGAATTTCCTTCGTGAAAACACGCTTCCTATTGCCAATATAGAATCAATTATTTCTAATAAAGATGAAGATAGTAAAAATGTTATCCCAGGATTATTAAATACAGAAATTCAAGTAAATTTTTTCTCTCAAAAATCAAAAAATGACCAATAGCAAAAAAGTTAAACAGCTTCAAGATTATATTGTTGAAGGGAATATTCCTAAAATAATTAATTCTATTATGGAAATTTCCCTTTTACAGGGAGCATCAGATATACATATTGAACCAGGAAGAAATTTGGTCCGAGTTCGCACCCGTGTTGATGGTATTTTACAAGTTTTAATTGAATATCCTTTAAATCTTCATCCAGGAGTTGTTTCCAAATTAAAAATTATGTCAAATTTGAAAATTGACGAAACAAGAATTCCTCAGGATGGACGAATTAATACTTTCGTTGGACAAATTGAAGTTGATTTACGTACTTCAACTTTACCAACTCCGAATGGAGAGAAAGTAGTAATGCGTATTTTGGATAAATCAAAAAAAATCCCGACACTTTCCCAATTAGGAATTGTTGGGCATAACTATGATTTGTTTTTGAAGGCAATTAATGAGCCAAATGGAATTATCCTGACTTCTGGACCTACCGGATCAGGTAAAACTACCACTATGTATTCGGCGATGAGCGTCTTAAATTCGCCAGAAAAAAACATTATGACCTTCGAAGATCCGATTGAAAACCAAATGGATGGTTTAAATCAATCACAAATTAGACCTGATATCGGTTATACCTTTGCGAATGGTTTAAGAACTGCACTACGACAAGATCCTGACATTATAATGGTGGGGGAGATCCGTGATAAAGAAACTATTGATATTGCTATTGAAGCATCTCTAACTGGACACTTGGTACTTTCTACCATCCATACCAATTCTGCAATTGAAACAATTACGCGAATTTTGAATATGAAAGTTCCAGACTTTCTAATTACTTCTTCCATTAACTTAATTATTGCCCAAAGGCTTTCTCGAAGACTTTGTGAACACTGTAAAGTTCCTCATCCACCGAGCTCTGATGCTGAGAAAAAAATTCGCGAGGCTTTTGCTATTTTCAATCCACCAGATGATTTTGATATGAGTATTTTAAATAATCCTGTCCTTTATCAACCAAGTGAAAATGGTTGTGAGAAATGTGATGGAAATAGTTATAAAGGTCGAGTTGGTATTTATGAGGTTTTGGATATGAGTAAACAATTGAAGGAATCTATTTTATCAGGAATGGCAGCCTTCCAATTAGAAGAGATCGCGAAAAAAGAAGGGATGCTTTCTTTAGAACAAGATGGTTTAATTAAAGCACTTCAAGGAATTACTTCTATTGAAGAAGTCTATAAATTAGTTAAAAAATAAAAAAATGACTGAAAATAATTTACCAGTTAATCCTAATATTATAAATGATGGTGAAGATATCATCCTAGATATCCGCGAAAATACTCGCCAAACAGAAAAACAGTCTCAAAATCTAACCTTAAAAGATATCTTTGATAATGTGAACAAATGGGTGATTACGCATTCGCCAATCCCGCTTTCGGATAAATTATTATTCTTTGAATTATTCGCAGCAGTGGTAAATGCTGGAATTCCTATTTCTGAAGCATTACAATTATTGCAAAACCAAATCGTTAATGAACATTTAAAAATTATCGTAAAAGATATTCATCACAGAATTCGTGATGGAGAAAGTTTAGCCGAGGCTATGCTTGCTCAAGGAACTGTTTTTGATGACGCAACCTGTTCTATTATTCATGCCGGTGAGAAATCCGGTAAACTGACTGAAGTTTTGAAAGAGCTTGTGTCACAATACGAACAGATGAGTACGATTAAGAAAAAAGTTAAAAGTGTGATGATGTACCCGATAATTATTATTGTGGTAATGGCGCTTTTGTCTGTTGTTGTTTTGGTTTTTGTTGTTCCTAAATTGTTGGAATTATTCCAAGATGCTAGCAACTTGCCTTTACCAACTCGAATGCTGATTGCCGGAAATGAAATGCTAACTCAACATTGGCTAGCAATTATTTTGAGTATTTCTACTGCTTTAGGAACGTTTTTCTTTTGGAAAAGCACTAAAAGCGGATCTTATATTTGGAGTAATTTAATGTTATCAACACCAGTTATTAGTGATTTTGTTCGCCGAATTGTTTTAAGTAGATTCTCGCGAATTTTTTCCTTTTTAATTAGTTCCGGAGTTCCTATTATTGAAGGGTTAAAAATTTCTGCTCACGCTACGGGAAACCCCGTTTACCAAAAAAAACTTTTACTAACTGCCAAAGATTTGGCGAAAGGGATTGAAATTTCTGAAAACTTTTCTGACGACGAGCGACTTTTTCCAAAAATGCTAGTGAGCATGCTGAACATTGGTGAGAAGACTGCTTCCATTGGACCAGTTTTAGAAAAACTCGCGGATTATTACGACGAAGAACTTAATCGAAAAATCTCAACTATTTCAAAACTAATGGAGCCGGTTATTTTGATGATTATGGCGGCTGGGGCAGTTTTCTTGATTTTGGCGATTTATTTGCCGATTTTACAGATGAACGACAAAGTTATCGGATAAAATCCCGCGAAAAAATTAAAAAAAATCCTTATTTTCCCCCTTGACAAAGGGGGACGAAATGTAAGGCGAAACACAAAGGGGGATTTGCCAAAAAAAAATTCCTCTTTTTATTGAATTTCATTATTACAAATCTCCCTAAATCCCTCTTTATCAAGAGGGACTTTCACAGAAAATTTCGCGGGATTTTTAATAAAAACCAATTCCAATTAATCCCCATTTAAGAAATTAGCTAAGGAAACTCTGATAAATAACGCAAAACAGAAAATTTTAAGATTTTTGAGATAATTTTTTCGAGAAATTGATTTTTGTAGCTAGCTACGGAAATCACTATTTCGAAAGAAAATTAGCCAAAAAGGTGAATTTTGTTTTTGCGCCTGTTCAATTTCTCCATTACATAGAATTTTTATTTATCAGAGTTTCCTTGATTCTCACAACGAAGGGAGCGTCTAAACGGAGCACCAGAAAAATCCCTTTGTTTTAAAAAATTTTCGCGGGATTTTTCCTTGCGGAGTTTAGCGACTGAGTTGATTGAGAATTGCTAATTTCTTAACGGGGTGAGTTTTTTGCTTACTTTTTTTCTCATAAAAAAAGTAAGAAGAATTATTTTTAAATCAACCCCCCTCAATCCCCCCTTGTCAGGGGGGAAATTGAAAATCCCGCGATTTAAGTTTTATTCCACGAAGAATGAGTGGCTAAATAAAACTAATGCCGATTCAAAAAGAATGAAATTAAATTCTCGGTAAATTTTGCTTAAAAATCTCACTTCGCTAAACTTTTGGCGATGAAAAAAATAATTGTTGTCGGCAACGGAGGTAGCGAAAATGCTATTTGTTATGCGTTAAAAAAATCGCCTCAAAACCCGCGAATTTATAACTTCGCGACAACCGTAAATCCTGGGATTAAAAAATTAGGAGCCGAAATTCTACTGACTGACCGACTGAATAATTTTGAGGATTTGGAAAATTTCGCGGGAAAAATCCAACCAGATTTGGTTATCATTGGACCAGAAAATCCGATTGCCGATGGTATGAGCGACTTTTTGAAGAAAATAGGAATCCCCTGCTTTGCCCCTAGTCAAAAAAATGTTCAACTAGAAACTTCCAAAAGTTTTACGCGAAATCTTTTGAAAAAATACGAAATCGATGCTTCGCCAGAATTTTTTGTCTCAGAAGATGCAGAGGACACAAAATCCCGCGAAAAATTTTATCAAAAATTTGACGGACAAATTGTCGTCAAAGCGGACGGACTTTTGGGCGGAAAAGGTGTATTGGTCGCTGGTGCACATTTTGATGATTTTGAAACCGCTGAAAATTTCGCGAGAAAATCAATTGAGAAATTTGGGCGCGTGGTTTTGGAGGAAAAATTAATTGGTCCCGAGTTTTCGGTAATTTCTATTGTCGATGGCGAAACTGTTCTCGACACGCAAGCGATACAAGATAATAAACTCGCGGGAATTGATGACACTGGTCCACAAACTGGGGGAATGGGAACGATTTCTGATGAAAATTGGTCTTTGCCGTTTTTGGATGAAAAAGATTTGCAAAAAGCCCGCGAAATTACGGTACAAACGATGCAAGCGATTGAAAAAGAAACTGGCGAAAAGTATGTTGGCGTGATGTACGGTGGATTTATTAAAACGAAAAATGGCGTAAAATTGATTGAATACAACGCGCGTTTTGGTGATCCCGAGGCGTTGAATATTTTGCCGATGATGAAAACTGATTTTGTTGAAGTTTGCGAAAAAGCCGTTCAAGGAAAACTTCGCGAGATTTCTAAACTGCAATTTGAGCCGAAAGCAACGGTACTAAAATATCTTTGTGCCAAAGGTTATCCGCAAAATCCGCAAAAAGGAGCGATTTTGGATTTACCAAAAAACTGGGATGAGGAAAAAGCCAAGGTTTTTTTCGCGGGAATTAAAGAAGAAGACGGTAAGTATATTTTGAATGGTGGACGAGCCATTGCTGTTTTAGGGATTGGGAAAAATCTCGCCGAAGCAAATGAAAACTGCGAAGCAAAAATCCGCGAATTTCCGTTAGAGCATTTATTTTATCGGTCTGATATTGGAACGAAAGAATTGATTGAGAAACGGATGAAACTTGTGGAATAAAATCCCGCGAAAAATCATCGTCATTGCAAGGAACGAGCGACGCGACAATCTGCTTCCTATTTTTAGTTTTGTCCGTCATTCTCGCCAAAAACAAGTTAAAATTTGAGTTCAGTCGAGAATCCAAAAAGCCTTTTAGATTCTGGACAAGCCAGAATGACAAAATGAATAGATTCTGCCTTCGTGCGAAAAACACTAAGACGGTATTGCAGGAATAGGTTGCGACCTGTCCTTTATAAAAAATTTCGCGGGATTTTTAAAAAGGACTTTTAATTGTTTTTGAACTATAGTTTCTTAATTTTAATAAGTTTTCTGTTTTGGTTAAAAACTCTTGCATTTGAGAAAAATATAAAATAGTATCTAGCTGACTACAGACTATTTAAAGTTTGGATAAACTCTAGTTAGGCGACATATTTTTGAAAAAATTTGAATTTAAAGATTTTTGTTGTTGGGCTTTAAAGAATAAAGTTAAGAGGAGGTAGCTAGAATTTTTTCTCCACTCAATTACGAAAACGTAGTTTATTTGGGAGAAAGAATAAAATTTTATATACTAAAGATAATTTTATTTAATTTAGAAAAAAATATGATTAAAAAAATTATTTTTTTACTACAAGTGATTGGAATACCAATTTTAACATTGGCTATATTACATTTGCCATTTTGGATAATTGCAAAAAAGAAAAAAAGATTTGATAAATTAGATTATTTTTATCCATTCATTCCCATGTCTTTTTATTTTCTGCTGAATTTTCTTGAAGTTAGCCAGCAAAGCTTGTCAAATATTGCTATTGAAATTCCAACAATAGCTTTTGTTACTTTAATTGGGTATATAGTAAAAGTGTTTTATCCGTTTGCGGGGAAACCACGAAAAAACAATACTAAAATTTTAATCGGTATTCTCTTAATATTTGTGTTTTTACTTTGTATCTTTATGCCATTTTTCCCTGAATAAATTTTATTAATTTTAATTATCAAATTATGAAAATCTCGCGGAATTTTGTTTACAAAGATGTTTATTAACTATAAAATCTTATTGTTATACACAATACTTTTTTAAAAGTTCTGTATATCTGAAGTGTTAGCCACAAGCAGAATAAACAAAAATGACAACAACAGAAATTCGAAAAATAATATCAAATTCAGAAGCCCCAAAATGGTTTAATTCTGTTGAGTTAACGTTAAATTACCCGCATATTGAATTTTCTCAAACGTTAAAAGGTTTTAGCTCAATTCATAAATTTTTATCCCAACAGATTGATGGTTGGAATAAATATGAGAACATACCTCACGTTTTAGAAAGTTCTAAACAGAATTTTACAAATCTTAGAAATAGATTAGAGAGTTTTATTAATCGTTTCCACACACAAGCTGAAGCAAATCTTGAGAGCTATTGGAATTCCGAAAAAAGACAATTTCTAAACAATGCTAATTTCTTTGTTTATGAATCGCCATATACCTTGTTTTTAATTGATTTACATAAACGTTTACCAAATTCAGTTGCAGGTGCATATAATTATATCATCAAAACAAATAGTAATTTAAACGATAGAAATAGTTTCATAGGTGCACTTCTTGCATATGAATTTGATTTAAAAGATAAATCAGGCATAACAGAACGTAGAAAAAAGGAGAAAATATCATTTAGTAAAATAAAAAATGATTTTAGAAATCAATTAAGTGAAACTGAAACACAGCTAACCGAACATTTAACAAGTGCAAATCAGGAGTATGAAGAGTATGTAAAAAAAATAGATGGATTTAAAGCTGAAAAAGAAGAATTATTCAATGATTGGTTTAATAGATCCCAAGAAGATTTTACGACATTTGAGACTAATTCTAAAGATAAAATTGCTGACCTTGAAAAAACATATGAAGAACTATTAAGATTAAAAAAACCTGCAGAATATTGGAGGTTAAGAGCGGTTGCTTTAAAAAAGGAAGGATGGAAGGCGATTAATTCGATGATTGGACTTGTTGCATTTGCTTGTTTATCTTTGTATTTATTACTTTGGTTAACACCGGAAGGTATGTTGTTAAGTTTTATAAAAGGTAATGCGCAAGCAATTAAATGGTCGGTCATCTATGTTACTTTTATTTCATTCTTGGCATATGGTATAAGAACACTGCATAAAGTAGCGTTTAGTTCTTTTCACTTGGCACGTGACGCTGAAGAAAGAGAACAATTGACATATGTTTATTTAGCCTTAATTAAAGATAAAGCGGTAGATGAAAAAGATAAAAACTTAATAATGCAATCATTATTTAGTAGAGCAGACACAGGTTTGTTAAAAGACGATTCGGGACCAACAATGCCGAATGATATAACAGGCAAAATATTTGGAAGATGAACCAATGCCAGTGGCTAACAAAAAATATAGTGCATTTGGCAGATAGTGCTAATAATAAAGATGAGAGCGTTAAATGAACATAGTGCAACCCCTAAAATTAAGTGCGTTGAAATGCCAAACGCACCATATTCAAACCGTTAACCCTCAAAATCTCGCGGGATTTTTATTCCTCTGTTTGCGGTTCCAGAACAGTAATTTTTTTCTCTGTTTCAGAGAACAAACTTCGTTCGTCAGTAATCCGTAATTTTACAATATAATCCCCCGGCTGAACAAAAGTGTGCTCTGGGCGATTGATGTAGGATTCTTGTCCATCTCCAAAATCCCAATAATATTCGCGAATATTTCCTGTTGATTTTTGCGGATCAAAAGAAACTTTAAGCGGAGCTTCCCCTACCATAGGAGTGGCATCAAAACCTGCTTGCAAAGATTTCCCGCGAACTGAAATATAAATGGTTTTCTCGGCTTTCTCCATTTCCGAAGTTAAAATTGTCAATTTAACAGGGAAAACTCCAATTGTTCGAAATTCCCGCGAAATTTTTGCTCCTGCCGAAATCGGCGCAGCGTCTTTAAACTCCCAAACATAACTAATGATGTCTCCTTTTGAGCTGGTGGAAGCTGATCCGTCAAATTCCACACTCAAAGGCACTTCTCCCGCCGAAGGAGTCGCTGAAATTCGCGCGATAACTCCCGAGTCAGATACTGCAACATTTTTTATCGCGGAATATTCGTGTCCTTCCGAATCAACAATAGTTAGTTTTACTTCGTAATTGCCAACTTTTCGGAAAATGTGTTTGACCTTTTGTCCGAAATCGTCATCAATTCCATCGTTTTCAAAATCCCATTTCCATTCAACCGCTCGCGGAATTTCTGATTTATTACTGGAAAATTCTACTTCAAACGGCACAATTCCCGCGATATTTCCTTGTTCATCTTCTTTGGCTGATGTCGTAATCACCACATTGCGTTTTTCATAAACAAGAATTTTTTGCGTTACTTCGTCTCTATCGCCGTCTTGGTTTTCGACAACTAGAGAAACTTCGTATTCTCCGGGAATATTGAAAGTTCTTTTGAGACGACGCCCAATATAACTTTTGTTTTCCCCTTTAATTTTCCACTCGTATTTTAAAATAGTTCCTGTTTTTGTGTAAGATTGTTTCCCATCAAGTTCGATAGTTAAAGGCGCAACTCCTTCAAATTTGGTGTTTTGCGAAGTAATTTCCGCGCGAATTTTTTCTTCGGCGGCGATTGCCGTAATGACTTTGGAAGTAACCGCGTAATCGTTGTTTTGTCCTGTCACGCGCAAAGAAACTTTCGTATCACCAATTTTGGTAAAAGTGTGTTCAACTTCTACCTTGTCCGCTCCGCGAATTTCGTATTCCCCATCTCCATCAAAATCCCATTCGTATTGAACGATGTCTCCGTCTGGATCAACGGAATCTTTCGCGGAAAATTTAACGGTCAAAGGAACTGCTCCTTTATCTGTATTGGTATTCATAATCGCTGATACGGCAACATTGGAAATAATTACCTCTCGCTTATCGGTGTAAGTTTTTTCTTCGTTAGAGGATGTTGAGTGATAAAAAACTTTTGCTTTAATCAAAAATCGTCCGTTATTATTTCCTTTATCCAAAAACCGATGGGTAATTGTCGCCCCCGAAGCGTCCCCAAAAACATCATCATTATTCAAATCCCATTGAATCTGACGGATAAATTTCGCGGGAATTTTTTTATAAAGATTTTTTCCGATATCAAAAGTTACCGAAGTCGGAGCTGTCAAACCAATAACATTACTTGGCGTTGTAATTATCATTGATTCAGTCGCATTTTTTGCCATTGGATTTGCTTCCGCGCGAGATATTAACCAATACAGTCCCATCCAAATTGCCACAATTAAAGCTAAAATCCCTAAATATCCTCCCATTTTCTTCAAATGCATTTTTTTGAATACCGACTCGGACGAGGTCATCATCCATTGGAAAAATTTCACCAAAGTCGCTATCACAAAGATTAAAGAAACAACTCCAAAAATAGAGTTTGTCACATTCAAAAACATCATTTTTAGTTCTGTTGGTTTCATTCCCAACATCTCAATAAGTGGATTGGAAAGACTTCCTTCCATCAAGCTCCATAAAACAAAAGCATACATCAAAGCAATTAACCCTAAAACAAACGCCATAAATCCAATAAAAATTTGTTTAGCAGATTTTTTCGCGGGTTTTTCAACAAAATGCTCTACAGGCTTTTTTTCTGGTGTTTTTTTCGCGGGATTTTGGTCGTTATTCCCTTTAGCCGGTGGGATATTCGGTACAACTGGTTGTGGCTTTTCCGGAATTTTCTTGTCAGCTGGGACAGAGTTATCCTTTTTTTCCACTTTTTTATTTTCCGGAAAAATTTCCGCGAAATTTTGTTTTTTGTCAGAAATTGGTTTTTGATTTTCTGTCATTTTTTATTTTTATTCTATTTAATTTTAATATTAATTGTGTCAGTGGCAACTGATACTCCATCTGATACTTCCATTTGGACAACATAGTTTCCTGGTTTAGCGTATTTCCAAGAAACATTTTGCCCGATAAAACTACGATTATCTCCTGTATCCCATTTAATCAAAACTGGACGACCTGATTCTGGAATTTTTCCGTAGAAAAAGAATCTCGTATTAGTTGTTCCTTCTAGTCCCACAAAATCAAATTTTAATTTAGCATCCATTACCTCTAATTCAACTCGTTTTTGATTAATCTGACTCAATAATTCTTTTCGTTTTACAGGATCTGTTTCTTGTTGATATTCAGCATACAAAGCGTCAATTTCATCTATTAATTTAATTTCTTCTTCTGATTCAATATTTTCCTTGACCGCATCTAGTTGATCCATAAATCCCGCGACATTTTGTTCGGTTAAAGATGTATCAATCATTATATTCCCACTATCAAGACCAGTACTTGTTGGTAAATCATTAACTGCTTCATAATCTTCAATTGTGCTAGGTGGAATATTTTCTCCGTTATCTACAACAATTATTGGGAAAGCTTTCGTAACAGTTTTCAATCCATCTGAAATTAATAATTTCGCGGTATATCGTCCTGGATACTGGTATTGATAAGAAACATTTTGTAGATTAATTCTATTTCCATCACCCATCACCCATGAATAATCTAGTTCATCACCATCAGAATCTTCGGCTAATGAGTAAAATTTGAAAATTGTATTTGTATCCCCTGTATTTCCTGGAGAAATCCCACTAGATAATAAAGTTGGAATATGATTACCATTCATATAATTAGGATCTTCTTCTATATCAATTGTCTCCGTTGCTTCAACTTCATCAATTCCGTCAGAAACAGTTACTTTAACTGTGTTTTGTCCTGGTTTTTCAAAACGATGACTAACTGTTTTTCCCATAACTTTTTTACCATTAGGAAACTCCCATTTATAAGTTAGAAAATCATTATCCAAATCATCAGCTTGAGTGTAGAATCTAAACATAGTTGAAGTTAGTCCGCTAGTCGCAGGAGTTGTAAATATTTCAACCGTTGGTGGATTGTTTACAACTTCCGTTGGATTAATAGTTACATTTTTATTGACACTTTTTTTCGCTATTGCTCCATCGTTTTCTGTTTCAGAAACCTGAAAAACATAATTATGATCTCCAACTCTATTTGAAACATCCATAATTGTTTCGACCTTTTTTTCAGAAGATTTAACAACCTGTGTTGATACAACTTTACCATTTTCTAAAACTTCAAATTTATATTGTTTAGGTACTCCTTCTGTCTCTGTTTGAGCTTGCATTTTATAAAACCCTTCTCCTAGTGAAGATTTTGTTACCGTTAAGTTCACCTTAGGTGCTTTTCTCGCGACTTTTATTTTAAATTGCAAAGAAGATCTCTTATTTGAGTCTAAAGTTGAAATTGCGTTTAATTTTAAAGAATAAGTTCCTATTTTCGCGGGAATTGAGGATAATACCGACTCATCAACAACAGCTCCATTCAAAACCCATGAATGAGTAACCTTAGCAGATGACCCCTTATTTCCCAAGCTATCTGTCGAATCAGTTTGAAAAGCTAAATTGTCACCAACTAGTACATTAATTGTATCTCCTTGAAAAATATTTTGCCCGTTTATTTTTAATCCCGGAATTGGTTTCCCTTGCTCCACAACAACAACTTTTTTCGATAAAGTTTCCAAAGTATTTCCTGAATTATCTAAAACTTCTAAATTAACATTTTTATCTCCAGTATCATCAAAGGTATTTGTTACAGTGTCTCCAGTTTGTGTTCCGTTTGGAAATGTCCATCGAAAAGATGCCGAATTTTGATTTGTAGTGGAAGCAGAAAAAGAAACTGGTGTTGCAACTCTTGCTGCTGAAGGCATATTTAAGCTAACATTTGAGGCATTACCTGGCTGTGTTGAATTACTTGTAATAACATGAATAATTTTCTCTGCTGACGGAGAAACAACTCCATTTTTTTCAACTGTTAAAGTTATTTTTGCATTTCCTTCTTCAGCAAAAATCGCGTAAAAATCCATATTCCCAGACGCATTAGCATTAAAATCTGTACAAATATTCACATTCGTAGTCCCCATTGCCTGACATTCCCAAGTGAAATTATCTGGAACTGTTCCTGCTGGTAATGCACGTCCCTGAAAGTGAACTGAACTATTCAACATTGGACTTGTAGGAGATGCCGTAATCTGAGCTCTCAATGATGCGCTTGTTGGTAAATTACGTACTTCAAATGTCTTGGAATAAGTAGCTGATCCTGCTGGATTACTAGAACTTATTTCCAAAGTTATTGTGACCATTCCCGCTGTATCAAAAACTACATCTAATTCGTTATTATTTGAATTTTGAAAATTTCCACACAGTGAAGCAGGAGAACAAGACCAAGAATAATTATCTATTGAACCAACTAAAGCCTGTGAACTCTGAGCATTAAAATGAACATTATCGTCAACTTTTGGTGAAGCTGGATTTACTATAAAATTCGCGACTAAATTAGAGCCAACCAGTATTTTTTGTCGAGCCATATAGTCATGCTCCATTGTATTACCATTGCTATCTGTTTCTTCAATTTTTCCAATAACAATAACTTCTTTAAATCCTTCGTCAAAGAAAGTTCTATCTATTGTATTTTGACCTGGTTGGGACATAACAATTGAGCCATCTCCAAAATTCCACTGCAAATCTGTCGGATTGGCATAAGTTGAAGTTCCTGTTGGTACTGGCGCTTCAGCTGTCAAAGTTGCTGCAGCACCAGAATCTAGTAAAACAATTTGACCATAAGTTGTACTATTTGTAATAGAAAGAGAGCCCGTAACTGCGTCTCTGGATAACGAAATAGCCGTGTAATTTTCACCACCTTCAATTGTTTTTTTGATAATTGTGTTTACTAAAGCATAAGAAACCAGAATAACAATAATTCCAACTGCCACATACATAATAATTTTCTTCCCTTTTTCGTGTCCATCTTCTCCTCCTGTAATTATATAAACATAACCCGCATAAATGATCATAATTATACAAATTATTCCGAGGAATGTTAGAACCCAATTGGTAACATTTAATAAAAAACTACGCAAATTAACATTCGACCCAACTTCTCCAAACTCTCTCGCATCTGGTAAAGATAGACTTCCATTCGGAATTGGACCTGCACCTAATGCCGTGTGCCCATGTAAATCTAACCAATCTCTAAAACTTAAATCTTTTTCCTCATAAGGTCTACTATAATATTCTACCCTTAAATTAAATTCTTCAACTTCTCGCGAAAATTTACCTGGAACCACAAAGGCTTTCTCCAATATAGTATTTCCTTCTAAATCATGTAAACATTCCGACTCAAAAGGAGTTCCTCTTTCTTCTTCACAATTTTCACTCCAAGCATATGTTGAAGAAAATCCCGCGAAAATTCCGAAAAACAGTAAACCGATTAAAAATTTTTTCATATTTATGTAATTATTTTATTAATTGTAATTGAGGCTCGTCCGCTTTCTGCGCCAAAACGAGCTTTTATGACTGTGTTGACAATCGCATAGGCACTCAAAATTAGTAGCAATCCGACAACCACCCAGATAATAATTTTTTTCGCGGCTTCTACACCACCACCATCTCCCATATCTGTAATATATCGGAAACCAGCATAAATTAGAGCCATAACCGCTATAACAGCCGCGATTTCTAAGGCAAATTTTGACCACCCAATTATTAATTTTTTCAAATCTCTCTGCTTAGAAATAGAACTAGATAGCTGCATTTGAGCCATTTCTGCTCCACCACGCAATCCCTGTCCATCAAAAACCGGACCATCATACAACGCTTCTGTATAAAGAGGTTCTCGTTCTTCACATTCCCTCAATCCTTCTCTTTTTTTTCTTCTCGCTTCAGCATCCTTCAGACTTGATTCCCATTCAATCAATACTCCCTCCACACACCTCTCATTATCCAACTTATTTAACCTCTCCCAATAATGACGACATTTCCTTTTTCCAGCATCTGTCAACCAATGAGGATAATCACAGATATAAAGCGTGTTATCATTATAAGTGTTTCCAAGTTTCTCATAATTATCAACTAAATCCTTACATGCATCACTCATTTTAGCTTCTTTTTCTTCCCCATCTCTGTACAAACGATACTTCACAACCTTGTTGTAATCGACTAATTTTTCTGCAGTAAGAAATTCCTTAGCTCCCTTAAAGTATTTATCATTTTTAAACGCATCCTCAACAGGATCACAATATTCTCTTTTCCATTTATTCGCCGCCTTTATTTCTTTTTTATCTACTAATGGAATACATCTTCCTTTTTCATTTTTTTTCTTATACCACCTACAATGTCTTTTAAATAAAACACATCCCACAAATGATTTTTGTGAACATTCATCTGCCCAGTCAATATTTTCTTCTGCTCTTGGACTAGCTTCACCATCAGCAAAGGAAATACCAATATTTACAGAGAAAACTGCACATAAAACCAACATTCCCATCAATAATTTCGCGGAAAATCGCCGTTTTTTTATGTTTTTCATATTTGTTTTTCTTAATAATCTCATAATTCTACCAGTTTTTGAAGTTTTTTTCAAACGAAATTCTTTCTTCTCATTTCTTTGTCTTATAATAACTTCCATATATACAAATACTTTCTTTTTACCACCATTAAATATACTAAAAAAACTCAAGTTGTTTTATTAATTTTTACCTAGTTTTGTCAAAACAATAAAAAACTACTAACAATTATTGCTTTTTCATTTTATCAACAAGACAAATCACAAATTAATCTCTACTATTAACTGCTTTAATTGAAAGTTTAACTCGTCCTAAGTGGTCAATTCCAATAATTTTCACTTTAACAAGTTGCCCTTCTTTCAATTCATCAGTTACACTTTTGACTCTATGATCTGCAATTTCTGAAATATGAACTAAAGCTTCCTGTCCTGGCATGTATTCTACAAATGCTCCAAAATCCATAATATTTTTCACAACTGCGTTATCAAAAACATCTCCGGTTTTTGGTTCGTAAGTCAAAGACTCGATTTCTTTCTTCGCTCCTTCGGCATCACCAGTGTTATCCGCGGCGATGTAAACTGTTCCGTCGTCATCTAAATCAATCTTTACTTTGTATTTCAAACAAAGCCCTTGAATCATTTCCCCACCTTTACCAATCACAATTCGGATTTTATCTTCCGGAATCTTGATTTGAATAATTTGTGGTGCAAATTCGCTCAATTTTTCGCGGGGTTTGGCAATTGTCGCTTTCATGTTTTCCAAAATCTTAGTTCGTCCAATTTTCGCTTTGGCAAAGGCTTCTTTCAAAAGATCCATACTCAAACCTTTCAATTTAATATCCATTTGCAAAGAAGTAATTCCGTTCTCGTCTCCACAAACTTTCAAGTCCATATCTCCACAGAAATCTTCTTGTGCTTGAATATCTGTCAAAACTTTGTGCTGATCGCCATCTGTCACTAATCCCATTGCCACACCGGCAATCGGTGATTTAATCGGCACTCCGGCGTCCATTAAAGCTAGTGTCGAACCACAAGTCGCCGCCATGGAGCTTGATCCGTTACAAGAAAGAATTTCGGAAACCACGCGAACCGTGTAAGGAAAGCCTTCTTCCTTAGTCGGCATCACATATTCCAGCGCTCGTTCTCCCAGCATTCCGTGTCCAATTTCGCGGCGGTTTGTCCCGCGCAACATGCGCACTTCCCCGACTGAATATGGTGGGAAATTATAGTGATGCATATAGTATTTTGAAAATTCCGGTCGATCCGGATCATCGATAAGTTGAGCATCACTCGGTGACCCAATCGTAACCACGGAAAGGGCTTGTGTTTGTCCGCGGTTGAATAATCCCGATCCATGAGTTCGCGGGAGAATTCCCACTTCTGTCGAAAGCGGACGAATATCGTCCGGAGTTCGTCCGTCTAAACGAACATTTTTCTCCAAAATATTGTGACGCATTCGGTCTGCCCATTTTTTCTCGAAGAAATAAAGTAATTCTTTCTCCGAAAGTTCTTCGTTTTCAATTTTTTCCGCGAAATTTTCCAATAAAGCTTTCTCAATCTCCTCAACTTTTTCGTGAAGCACTTTTTTCCCGATTCCTTTAATACTATCTAACATTTCATCAGTTATAAAAGAATCAACTGCTTCTTTATTGGCTTCATCGTGTTCTTGGAAAGTCGGTTCTTTCGGTTTAATATCCAAAGTCGCCACAAAATCAGACTGCGCTCTACATAATTTTTTAATAAATCCGTGAGCGAATTCCAAAGCAGCAATCATTTTTTCGTCAGGAATTAGACGCGCTCCGGCTTCCACCATCATGATAGCGTCCTCAGATCCCGCGACAACTAGATCTAAATCCCCTTTCTCCGCTTGTTCGAAAGTCGGATCTAGAATAAATTCGCCGTTTTCATCCATTCCCACACGCACTGCCGCAACCGGCGCTTCAATCGGAATTCCGGAAAGCTGCACCGCCATTGACGCTGCTGTAATAGCCAAAGTTCCTACTGACCGAGTTGCATCAGATTGCAATAAAGTGACAATAATTTGTACTTCGTTTTGCATTCCTTTCGGAAACATCGGACGAAGCGGACGATCAATAAGTCGTGAAGTTAAAATCGCGGATTCCGGTGGTCGTCCTTCGCGCTTCATAAATCGTGAACCTTTAATTTTTCCGGTTGCGTAATATTTCGGTTGAAATTCACACATTAGTGGGAAAAAATCCACTCCTTCGCGTGGTTCTTTGGACATTCCTGCTGTTGCGAGCAAGATTTCGTTGCGAAATGTGACTACACATGATCCATCAATCATGTTAGCCAGTTTTCCTGTTTGGAAAGTTAATTTCTCTCCGTTGATATCGATTGAGTATTCTTTCATTTTAAATTATTTGTAAAAGATAACACGCATAAAAAACGCGCATATATAAAAAAAATCCCGTCCCGAGGACTCGGGACGGGATTTTTCAATTATTTCCGCAATCCAAGTGCCTTAATGACTTCTTGGTATTTTGCTTTATTGTTTAGTTGAAGGTGACGAAGCAGTTTTCGTCGTTTCCCTACTAGACCAATCAATCCTCGTCGTGAGTGTTTGTCTTTTTTGTGAGTTTGCAAATGTGCACTCAAGTTTTCTATCTTTTGAGTAAGAATAGCAACTTGTACCTGCGAAGATCCTGTGTCTTTCGCGTGAGTTTGGAATTTTTTGATAACAGTTTTCTTGTCATCTTTGGTGGCCGAATTACCACTCTTTGCTGTAGTTTTTGTCATTTTATAAATGTTAATTGCCCACATTTTAGTGTTACTCCATATCTAGTCAATAAAAATCCCGCGAAATTTTAAGAGAAACTTAAGTCCGGACTTAAACAAGAGTTTTATTCTGTATGAAGTCCGGACTTGTTTCTCAAAATAAGTAAAAATTTCGCGGGATTTTTCCCAAATACATAATTAAAATATTTCACCCAAACAAAGCAAGTCCATATAGTTGAAAATCCCGCGAAAAAAAGTACAATATTCGGATTTCTATTTCTTAACAAATACAAAAACACAATGAAATCAATTATTAATCGGCACACGGCTGCCTGGAAAAAATTCGCGGGATTTTCACTCGCAATTATGTTCGGGCTTGTCGGGTTTCTACCAAATACGGCGGAAGCGCGACTAATTTTTACCACAGAAGACGCTGGGGTAGAATCAGACATTTACACCTTGGATGTAGATGCAACTGTAAACGCTGGAGACAACACCGACCTAAGTCTTGTTTTCGGGCAAAATCTTGGAGCGAGCATTACTTATAATGACTCTGTTTCAAAATTTACATTTAATAAAGATGTTGACCTAAGCGGAAATGCGCTAAAAGATTTTCGAATAGAAAACGCGGTTACCGCACTAACTTGTGCCGCCACTGGAGATAAAGGGCGGATGTACTACGACACAACAACTGACGACTTGTTTTTCTGTGATGGAACAACTTGGGTCAGTACTTCGACAAGTGCTTCTGGGCTAGACGGAGAAGGACTAGTTGTCAATGGTGGAACTGGAAAACTTGATGTAAATGTTGACGGAACAACTTTGGAAGTTTCTACTGACACCGTTCAAGTTAAAGATGGTGGAATTTCTACTGCAAAATTAGCTGATAATGCAGTAACTACTGGAAAAATCGCGGCTGGTGCTGTTGAAAATTCTGATTTAGCGAACGACGCTGTAAATTCCGCGAAAATTGCTGACGGAAGTGTTACTGCCTCAGATTTGGGAACTAATTCTGTTAATTCAGATGAAATTGCGACTGGTGCGGTAACAACTGATGAAATTGCTGATGGAACAATCAAAACTGCTGATATTGATATGACAAACTTCACAATTGGTTCAGGACAAATTACTAATAATTCTCTGACTGCTGATGATTTGAGAACTGATTCTGTTGGTTCAGATGAATTAGCTGACGATGCTGTAGACACTGCTGCTATCCAAGATGGCGCGGTTACAACAGCTAAAATTAATGCGGGTGCAAATAATACAATTTTGACAACTGACGGAACCGGAAATGTAGTTTGGGAACTAAAATCTAACTTTATGTCTTCCGCTCTAGCTGACGGAAAAATGTGGGTTGGTGATGCTTCTGGAACTGTTGCTGCGGTAACGATGTCTGGAGATGTGACTATGACAAACGCTGGTGTGACAACCATTGCGAATAACGCAATTACTACTGGAAAAATCGCGGCTGGTGCTGTTGAAAATTCCGACTTAGCAGACGACGCTGTAAATTCCGCGAAAATCGCTGACGGAAGTGTTACTGCTGATGATTTAGGCACTGATTCAGTTGATTCTGATGAAATTGCTGCTGATGCCGTGGGAACATCTGAATTGGATGCTTCTGGAGCTGGCAATAATAAAATTTTAACAACTGATGGAGCTGGAAACATGGTTTGGGTTGACGATGCAGCCGTAGAGCGAGAAGTTTCTGCTCATGTCGCCCCAGAATTCGCGAACTTTACTATTACTGCTGATGGTAGTGACAATCTCGGAACTTTAGAATCTGATCATGACGATACTGCAAATAAAAACTACTATAAATGGAAAACACGAAAAACAACTATGCAAGATTACGACATTGTTTTCCAATGGATGATCCCCGATGATTTCCAATCTTGGACAGATACTGGAAACTCTGTTGAAGTAGATTACAAAACAAATACGACTTCTTCAGCTGATAACAAATTAGATATCACAATGACTGACACTGCTGGAGCAAATGTAGCACTAACTGGAAATACTGATCTTGTAAGTTCAACTGCTGATACTTGGGTAGAAGACCACGCCCTAGCTGGATCTAGTTTGGCTGGGACATTCACACCAGGTGAATATGTTACAATTAAAGTAAAAATGAGCTCAAAGAAAACTGGGTCTAAAAACCCTGCTTATCTTGGAGCATTTAACTTCAACTATGTAGCTAAATAAAAAAACCAGATGCCGATTTGGTTTCGATATAAAAAAGACCTGAGCAATCAGGTCTTTTTTGTTAGCAAAAATCCCGCGAAATTTGGTAAAGACAAATTGCAATTTGTCTCTCTCTTTTTAATCATCTATAATCCCCCGCGAAAAACAATTATCATGAATTTCTCTGAAAAACTAGAATCGGCAGTGCGCAAAAAGAATTCTTGCTTTATGTTGGGACTTGATCCAAATCCCGCGAAATTTCCGGCAGGAATTAGCAAAGATGCAGAAGGCGCGCTGAAATTTTGTATTGAAATAATGAAAGCGACACACGATTTAATTTGTGGGATTAAGATTCAGATGGCGTACTTCGAACAATTTGGAGCGGAAGGAATTAAAGCGGTGGAAATTCTTTTGAAACTTGCGAAAGAGCTGGATTTAATCACAATGATTGACGGAAAACGCGGCGATATTGGCTCAACTTGTGAAGCTTATGCAGAAGCGTATTTAGGCGACGGACCACTATCCGCTGATTGTTTAACGGTTAATCCCCTACTCGGAACAGACGGAATTATGCCGTTTGTGAAAAAGTGTGAAGAAAATTCTCGCGGGATTTTTGTTTTGGTGCGAACTTCCAATCCGTCTGCCATTGAATTTCAAGGGGGAGATTTTGAAATGTCGCGAAAAATCGCGGAAAAAGTGGAAGAATGGAATATCACCACGCAATCAGAAAAAAATCATTTAGCCGGCGTCGGAGCGGTTATCGGCGCTACTATTGACCCAATGTTTTTGAAATTTTTTCGCGAGGAAATGCCCCACGCATGGTTTTTGTGTCCAGGAGTTGGCGCACAAGGCGGCTCAATCGAAGCAATTAAAAATGTTCAAGTCAACGGAATCGGAGTTTTAGTTCCGGTTAGTCGCGCAGTGCTTTATGCCGGCGATGGCGCAGACTTCGCTCAAAAATCCCGCGAAAAAATGCAGGAATTATTGGAGGAGTGGGGATAAAAACAATCCTATATGCCAAAAAACTTCTTCTGACCTCTTTATCTCTTAATTTCTTCCGACAAATCTTTTCGCGGGATTTTTATTTTGAAGGTTTTTTGTTATACTAAAAAAAACAAACAAAAATGCTTGAATTCAAAAATGTTTCGCTGGCGATTGATAAGACTGAAATTTTGCGAAATATTAATTTCACAATTATGCCAGGGGAATTAATCGCGATTCTGGGGGAATCAGGTGCGGGAAAATCTTCAATTTTCAAATTATTAATCGGTGAAAAAAAGCCGACTGATGGCACAATTAATCTTGATGATTTCTCTTTAAATGAATTAAATTTAAAAAGTTTGCAAAAATATCGTCGGCAAATTGGTGTGGTTTTTCAGGATATCAGATTGTTACCCGGGAAAACCGTTTGGCAAAATATCGCGTACGCACTGGAGGTTTGCGGAGAAGAAGAAAAAATCCCGCGAAAAATTCCAGAACTTTTGAAAATTGTTGGTTTGGAAGATCGAAAAAATGCTTTTCCCGCGACTTTATCTGGTGGAGAAAGGCAACGAGTCGCCATTGCCCGCGCACTCGTTCATAATCCAAAAATTTTGATAGCCGATGAGCCTACGGGAAACCTTGATCCAAAAAATTCGCGAGAAATTGGCAAACTTTTCCAAAAACTTCACGATGAACGCGGGTTAACCGTTGTTCTTTCTACGCACGACATTGCCCTTGTTTCTGCACTTAAACCAAGAATTATTCGTATTCAAAAAGGACAAATCCTTTTTGATGAAAAGAATTGCCAAATGGAAAAAGCTTTTGCGGGAATTTTATAAAATTTCGCGGGATTTTAAAAAATGTCAAAAATAAACTTGCAAAGTTTTCTAAATATGCTACTTTGATTTTGATTAAACAATTTTCTGATGGGAAAAAACTATACTATAGAAGATTATGGTAAAGAAGCTCGTGACAGTTTTTCCGATAGCTATTATGGAGTTAGAACAAATGACGAAGGTTTAAATGAAAATGATTTATCTCATAGCCCTTTGGGAAATTTGAGTTCTACTGAAAAAGAAATAATTCGTAAACAAGAAAAAATAGCCTATTTGATATCTCAAAATCAGGAGAACAAATATAATTCTAAAAAAGTTGAAGATTTACGAAAAGAAATTGATAAACTTATCAAAAAAGCAACAAAAGCAGAAGAAAAATCCCGCGAAATTTCACAACCTGGACCAGAAGAAGAATTTTTTAAAGATTGGATTACCTATTTAGCTGAAGAAAAGAATGATTATATTTCTCTAAAAGAGTTTGCTCTAAAAAAATATAAAGAAATGTGGGAAGAATTAACAAATCAAAAAAATATACC
>JALVIB010000044.1 GCA_027028725.1 Candidatus Altimarinota bacterium | reverse complement strand
CATTTGAATTATACCATAAAAAAAATAAAATGCAAATTAAAAATCCCGCGAAATTTTACTTCCTTACAACTTCCCGTCTGCGAAGTCCTGAATTACGCGCGGATACCACTTCTTTTCTAAATTCTGAACGCGTTTTTTCAAAGTTTCTGGAGTATCATCCGGCAAAACCGGACAACTTTTTTGACAAAGAATCTTCCCGCCATCGAGTTCCTCATTCACCAAATGAATTGTCATTCCGGTTTCTTTTTCGCCCGATTTCAAGACTTCTTCATGAACATTGCTGTCCATTCCGCCCGCGAATTTTGGCAAAAGTGACGGATGCACATTGATAATTTGGTTAGGGAAAGCTTGGACAAACTTGTCCGACAAAATCCGCATATAGCCGACTAAAACTACTAAATCAACTTTTAGTTCTTTTAATTTTTCAATCATTTCTGTATCAAAAATTTCGCGGGATTTTCCTTTGGCTTTGAAAGCAAAAACCGGAATTCCCGCTTTTTCGGCTTTGGCGACCGCTCCACACTTTGCACGATTGGTAAAAAGCCCGACAATTTCCACATTTTTCAAAGTTCCCGCCTGAATTTCATCAACAATAGCCTGGAAATCAGTCCCGTTTGTCGAAGCCAAAACTGCGATTTTGTACATTACGCCCGCAGTTTACAAAAATTTCGCGGGATTTCAAATAAACAACCCCTAAATCCCCTTGTCAGGGGACTTTTTGGACAAATATTTTATTTTAAAAAAACAAAAACAATTTTATTCCCCCTGATAAGGGGGCTAGGGGGTTACTTCTTAAAAACCAACTTCTCCCCATTCAATCCTTTCCCCGCTAAATGAATTTCTTGAGAAATATTTCGCGACTTGTCCTCCGAAGCCTTGGCGAAGGAGGAAATTTTCCCGACAACTTGCGCCGGAATTCCGTAAGATTTGGCTTTGGCGAGAACTTTGTCCACATCTGCCGGATCCACAATTAAAGCCATTCCCATTCCCATATTCCAAGTTTTGTACGCTTCTCTGTCCGCGACATTTCCCAATTCCTGCAATTTCAACATCATTTCTTGCGGTGGCAACGGATTATCAATGATAAAGCCTAAATCTCGCCCTTTGATGATGCGAAAAAGGTTGTGCATTCCGCCACCGGTCATGTGGACAATTCCGTGAACGGAAATTTCGCGGGATTTTTTGAACCGTCCGATCAGCGAAAGCACAAAATCCGAAAAAATTCGGGAAGGCGTCAGCACCATTTCGCCCCAAGTTTTCTCATTATTGTATTTTTCAAACGCCCAATCCTCACCAAAATTATCCGCGAGAATCTTTCGAATTAGCGAAAAACCATTACAACGAAACCCCGCACTCGCTAAACCAACTATAAAGTCGCCGTCTTGGACATCTTTGCCGGTAATCACTTTGTCTTTTTCGACAATTCCGACCGCGTCCGCTCCCCAACCAGTTCCGTTGGTCATTGCTCCGACTTCGGCGATTTCTCCGCCGACAATCGCCACTTTTTGCTCAATACACGCTTTAGAAAGTGATTCCATCATGGCGTTAATTTCGCGGGAATTTATTTTATTTGTTTCAAAAGTGTTTGTTACGGAAACCGTTTCTGCCCCAGTGCAAACCGCGTCATCGCACACCATACAAAGCAAATCAAATCCTAATCCCGCGAAATTTTGCGTTTTCTCGGCGATCATAATTTTGGTTCCCACGGTATCGCAACACTGCGCATAGTAAAACTCGCCCATATCGATAAATCCGGCAAATCCGTCCTCGCCGGTCACCGGCTGACCGATTAAATTTTCGCGGGATTTAAAGGTCGCTTTCGCGAAATTATAAGCGCTTTTGGACGCTTTATCACCTTCTTCGATATTTACACCAGCCTTTGCGTAAGTTGTCATTGGGAAAAATTAAAAATCGCTGAAAGTGTAGAAAATTTCGCGGGATTTTCCAAGTTGATTTAAATGATTATTTCTGGTATAATATCGGGATTTGTGACTAAAAAATTATGAAAAATCTGACAAAACTGGCAACGATAAATCCCGCGAAATTTTTGTTTAAAGCAAATCCGACTGATCAGGTCGCGATTTCAGAGAAACTCGGAGGACGAGCCGAATGGGCAAAAAACCAATTACGCGATAAAACAAAAACCGCTTTGGATACTTTGGGGGATTTGACTAAATTGAAATTTTTTTCGCGGGAAAATGTTATTACTTTACTAGATACCAAAGAAGCACAACGAAACTGGACTCGGAAAAATGGAGGCACTCCGCAAAATTCTGCTCGATATGTGATGGCTTTGCAAGCCGGACTAAAAATGTTGGGAGAAACTCCTGGAGAAGTTGATGCACTTTATGGAGTTAAAACAAAAAGTGCAGTTCTTTCTTTCCAGAAAAAATACGGATTAAAAGTTGATGGAGCTCCTGGTCCAGAAACTATCGGGAAAATGTTGGAATTGTTGAAGGCAGAAGAACAGAAAAATCCCGCGAAAAATAAGGAGAAAAAAGAAAATGAGGATGATTTTGAAAAAATTAAGAAGGAATTCGCTGATAAAGCACAAAAATTAATTGATCAGCTAGATGGAAATCAAAAAATTGCCTGGTCTGCTGCCTTGAAAGCAATTTTAGACAACTTTAAAGATAGTGAAAGTTATCGCGATGAATGGTTGGAGGATTTAGAAAAAACTGTGAAAAAAAATTCGCGGGATTTACCGAAAAAATCTGATAAAAATAAAGAAAAAAAGGAAATAAAGTCTAACGGAAAAATTGATTGGTCTAAATATCCAGAATTTAAAAACAAAGTCTCAGAAAAATTCATGCAGGCACTATTAGATAATAAAGAGAAATTACAAAAAGAATTAGGAATTCCTGATGATCTTTATAAAGATTTGATGGCATTATCTTTTGCTATGCTTCAACTTGAAGGAGCTGGTGGAAATAATTCTAAACGTGTCTTATGGGAAAAATATTTTTTAGACACAGTTAACTTAAATAATTCGAGGGGATGGACGCAAATTAATCTAAAAGATAAAAGTCCCGAGACAAAAGAATTATTCAGAAAATTTTCAATAGATGAAAATGATAAATTATGGGATGCAAGTAAAGCAGCTATTGCTACTATGATTGTATTAGCTCAAAATTATAAATGGGACAGGAGAAGATATAAATTAAACCACCCTAATAGTAGATTAAGTGATTTTGAAATAATGAATTACTTATACTATGATTCAAAATCGTTAGAAAACAATAAAGTTATTCCACCAGAAAAAAACGTGAGAATAAAAAAAGCAAAAGAGTATTTTAAAATAGGAAAAGAGATTATTGACTTCGAAGAAAAGACTTTCTTAGACGGAATTAAATATGACTGGAGTAATTATAAAGGAAAAAATAATTGGCATCCAAATAACACTCCTTATCCTCATTATGGATGTTCGAGTTTTACAATTCGCGAAAATGGAAAAAAGGAAGGGAGACCTAATCAGAATGTAATAGATGGGAATGCTTGGGAGCAATCTAATAATATTGTGTATGGTGGAGGATGGGAGGTTTATAATGCATTTAAAGGAGTTAAATTAGATGAATCTAAAAAAACAAATAGAGAAATTAGTTCGTACATAAGAAATATCGTAAAAAATAAACAAGTAGATCCCTCAAAATTAAAAGTTGGTGATATTGTAAACATTATATTTCCTGCTAGTAGTAATTTTGAAAAAGCCTATCCTGTAGCTCTTAAATATCAAAAAACAGGAAAAATTGCTATGCCTGTCACTCATGTGGGACAAGTTACTGAACATAATGGGAAATTATATATAACTCATAATGTTCACGGAGTTCTCCGCTCTCATCCTATTATGGATTTAGTTACGGGAAAAAAGAATGACCGAAATGATAAAAGCATGAAAATTGTAGGCGTTTATAGACCTAATACTAAAGAGGCCCGTAAATATTTATCTCTAAAAAGTTCTAAAATAAAACCTAAGAAATCTCCGCTAGATATTTAAGATCACAAAGACTTACCAGGACTAATTAACCAACAAAATTATAAAAGAAAATTAACTTTAAAAATCCCGCGAATTTTTAATCCTGCACAATCTTCCACTTCACAACTTTTTTCAAATGTCCTTTTGGAATGGTGAATCCAGAAGCTTTGACATGTCCGCCTCCGCCGTATTTCTCAGCGAGCGCTTTGACATCGATGTCATCGCGACGAGTTCGCAGAGACGCTTTGACATTATTTTTTTCATCTTCGGATAACAGAACCGAGTATTTTACATTTTCAATAGATGAAATGATGTCAATAATTCCACCTAAATCCTGCCGCGTGGCGCCCATCGATTCGTAATCTTTGCGGTAAACTCCGATAATTGCCGCTCCGTCTTCGGTGATATAAAGTTCTTTCAAAACCTTTCCCCAAAGCTTGAATTTTTTCAAATCGTGGTTGTAGAAAAAATTCCGCGAAATTTTGGAAATATTTCCGCCCGCTTGGACAAGCTCCGAAGCGTAAGTATAGGTAATCGGAGTTGTGTTTTGATGCACAAATCCACCCGTGTCGGTGTATAGACCGAAAAGCAAACAAGTCGCGATTTCTGGTGTAATTTTAATGCCCAGTTTTTTCAGAACTTCGAAAGTTATTTCGCAAGTCGAGCTAGCATCGGTATTGACGAAATTAATTTCGCCAAAAAAGTCGTTAGTTGGATGATGATCAAAATTGATTTTGAAAGTTTTCGGCGACAAAATTTCCGGTTTGGCTTCTTGAAATTTGGTCATTCGTTTGTCCCCGCAGTCCATAAAAATGATAGCGTCGTAATCGTCAGTATTGAAATCGCGTTGATATTCCTTCCACGGCGTCATAAAATGAAAATTTCGCGGGATTTCGTCGATACACGCCAGCGAAACATCGAGTCCTAATTGTTTAAGCCCTAGATAAAGCCCCATACTTGAACCGGTTGTATCTCCATCAGGATTGGCATGCGATAGAATTAGCAGTTTTGGTTTTTCTTTTAAAAATTCCTGCAAAGTGTGGAAATTATTTTCATCGATATTGACGCGAAGTTTTTTCATAAATTTTGTTATTTGTTAAAACGAGAAATTATTTTACAATATAAAAAACAAAAAGTCAAAACAAAATCCCGCGAATTTTTTATCTTGTCATTGCGAGGGAGTGGAGCAAAGCGGAACAACCGCGGCAATCTACTTCAAATCTTTTCCATAAAGATTGTTTGTTTAGCAAAATCAGGAGAAAAAAATAAGGAAAGAGATTGCCACGCTACGCTCGCAATGACGGAAAAATTTCGCGGGATTTTTATCATCTAATACCGAAAATTTTCCAAGAAAATTTCTGATTTCGGACGAGTGAAATTGGTTAAAGTTTCTTCAATTAGTCCTTCCAAATCCTCCGCAAAGGATTTCAGTTCCTCGGATTTTTCTTTTGCGCGTTTGGTCTGCTGAATAGAGAGAAAAAGGCGCTCCAAAGCATTTAGCGGTTTATTTTGCTTGAAATAACGCAAACTTTCCGCGATATACCGAATCGCTCGCGTAATCGAGGCGGCCGCTACTGCATCTTTATCATTTTTTTTCAAAGTTAAACTCTGTGACAGATTCAAAATTCTCTGCAACTGAAACTCGGCACGCTCCGATTCTCCCGCGCGTAAAAGTAAAATGAATTGCTGAACTTTGGCTTGTAATTCAATGAAATTCTTAACTGTTTCGTCTCCGTAAAAAACTCGCAACTGCCGATAAGTCATCACCGCCACTTCTCGTCGAGTAAGTGCTTTATTCGGCAAATACATATTTGTCGCGGGCAAATAAGCGATTTGGAACTGCTTGGCATAAGCAAAAACTGGCGCATACCACGCATCCGCCGGCACATCGTTGGCGATATTTCGCAAATTGCTGGAATATCTTTTGAAATCAACATTGGTGGCATTAAAAAGAAACGCCAAAAATTCAGCTTTGGTGATCGCCGCATTTGGCGCAAAGTTTTTCCCCGGTTCAATATGAATTAACCCCAAAGCATTCGCTCGCGCAATCGCCGGCGCATACCATTCATTGGGATTAACATCTGGAAACGGGATAGTCGTTGTGTCTGTATCCGGTGGAATAATAATCCCGCCCGCGCGCAAAGCTACAGTTAAAGCTTCCGCTCGCGTCACAAATTTTTCTGGATAAAAATTTCCGTCTGGATAAGCTTTCATAATTCCGACATCCTGCAAGTGTTGAAAAATATGGTAATTTGGATCATCTGCCATAATATCACCAAAAGCAAAAACGGAATTTATAGCCAAAAATCCCGCGAAAATTCCGAAAAACACTTTTTGCCAAAACTTCATCGCGCTGATTTTAGCAGGTTTTGAAAGTTTGGGAACAAAATCCCGTGAAATTTTCCTAGATAGGTGTAGACATAGTGTCCAGTTGGGATTTCAATCAGAGGAAAGGACAGAGTGCCTTCAAAAGGGCTCAAGTCTTTTCCGTCATGAGTATGGAAAAATATTATTTGCTATTTCAAAAGCATTTGAGTAAAAATGGAAACGTAAAATACTACCTTTTAACCCCCAAATGCCATGCTAACTATATCATGAAATTAAAAAAGGTAATTGGTAAGGACATACTGTCCAGTAAGGAGAGAGGAAAAAGGAAGGAGGTCTTCCATGAGGAGAACTGGAAAACTTTTTCTTCAGTCAATCTTTCAAATTTCCTAGATTTTCCTAAAATACCCGCGAATGGAAAAAGATTTTCAAACGAGAATTCGGGTTTTAAAGATATTTTTCGCGGGAATTTTTTTAGTTTTTGCGGTGCGACTTTTTGGATTACAAGTTTTACAACACGAAGAATACTCGGCAGAGGCACGCGCTCAACATGAGAAAAGATCTGTTCTGCCGGCGCGTCGCGGAAAAATTTTGGTGAAAAAAAATTATTTGTCAGATGAATTAGTTCCTTTGGCGACAAACAATACGCTAAAAATGTTGTTTATTGATCCGCTGATTCTGAATTATCCTAATTATACGAAAAATAAACCAATTAACGAGCAAGAACGAACCGGACAACCGAAAAAAGCCGCGAAATTATTAGCACCGCTTCTAATTCGAAGCCATTGTGAAGAAATGGAGGGCTGTAATATCAATTTTGATGATGAGGAAATTTCGCCTTTGGAACAGATGGCAATTGATATTTATCAGCAAGAATTAGCCAAAATTTTCTCGGAAATTGAGAAACGCAAAGTGATTATTTTTACCGATATTTCTCAATCTCGTGCCAAAATGATTTTGGATTTAAAAATTCGCGGGATTTTTATTGAAAACGATAATGTTGTTGTTGATCCGACACAAATTTCTTCTCCAGAAGAAGTTGCTAAAGCGATTTCGCCTTTGTTGGGTCTTGATCCAGAAAAAGTTGCTAAATCAATTACGCGCCGAATTCGGCGGTATGTAGAAATTACACATAAAATTGTGCCAGAAATTTCCGATAAAATTATTGAACTTAAAGAAAATCCAAAATTTCGCGAGATTTTGCGCGGAGTGCAGTTGCGCGATGAACACTGGCGATATTATCCGGAAAAACAGTTGGGGGCGCAGGTTTTGGGGTTTGTGGATAGTCAAGGAGTTGGACAATATGGGATTGAAGGACGGTTTGATGATGATTTGAAAGGGCGCGCGGGAGAAATCATGGGAGCGACAAACACGCGAGGTCAACGAATTTTTTCTAAAGATTTCGCGCTAAAAAAAGCCGAAGATGGTGCAGACATTGTTCTTTCCATTGATCGTGTCGTACAAGGAGAAGTGGAAAGAATTTTACAGGAAGATTTAAATGATTTTCGCGCTGATTTTGGACAAGTTATCGTAATCAATCCTGAAACTGGCGAAATTATCGCTATGGCAAACGCGCCGAGTTTTAATCCAAATGAGTTTAGTGAAGTTTTCACCAAATACGAAATTGATCCAAATCAGGAAATTGCCGATCGCGAGGATGAAACTTTTAATCAGCGAATTCCGACAGTGGAAACTGAAGACAAGTTTTATAGATATTTCAATATTTGGGGACCGCAAGTTTTCCGAAACAAAACGATTTCTGATGAATACGAACCGGGATCAGTTATCAAAGCTCTAACGATGGCAGCCGCGATAAATTCTGATGAAGTGACGCCACAAACAACTTATGATGACGATGGACCAGTTGAAGTTGATGAGTTTGAAATTAAGAATTCAGACGGAATTTACGCGGGAGAAACTACGATGATTTCAGTTATTAATCGGTCTTTGAATACCGGAATCGCTTTTATTACGCGCAAAATGGGGCGCGAATTGTTTTACGAGTATTTGAAAAAATGGGGATTTGGAGAATACACTGATATTGATTTAGACGGAGAAGCTCGCGGAAAATTAGAGTTTTGGCAAGATTGGGCGGAATCGGAATTAATTACGCACGGATACGGACAAGGATTTTCCGCGACACCAATTCAAGTGGCAATGTCTTTTGCTTCTTTGGCAAATGGCGGATACTTGATGAAACCTTTATTGGTGGAAGAAGTTCATCATCCGGACGGAACAATTGAGAAATTTTCACCGGAAAGAGTGCATCGTGTGATTTCCGAAAAAACTTATCAAACAATTAAGGCGATGTTGTTGAATTCCGTGGACAACGGAGTTGCCCGCGGAGCGCGGATTAAGGGATATACCATTATGGGGAAAACCGGAACTTCCCAGACTTACCGCAACGGAAAAGCTTTGCGCGGAGAAGGAACAACAATCACTAGTTTCGCGGGATTTGCACCGATTAAGCATCCAAAATTTGTAATTCTTGTGAAATACGATTATCCGAAAAAATCTCAGTGGGGATCGGAAACCGCCGCTCGGACTTTTCGTAAAGTCGCGAAATTTTTACTTTCCTACTACAAAATCCCACCGGATCGGTAAAACCCCCGCAAAGTTTTACTGCGAGCTTAGCGTGGCAATCTACTTCCTTATTTTGTGGAAATAATTCGAAGATCCCGCCATCGTATGAGAAATACTCAGGCGGGAAGTTTTTTATTTTCGCGAAATTTCGCGGGATTTTGTCTAACGATAAAGCACTTTAATTGCTCTACTTGGACCTTCCCCGACTGATTCCGTGGTCAATTCCGGATAAGTAGCCGAAATCCAAGTATGCACCACTCGACGAAAATAAGGACTCATTGGATGAAGTTTCATTTCAGACAAGTTTCGTTCTTTCATTAAATCAATGGTTTTCTCAACTCGCGAAAGAACTTTGTCTTCTTGTTCTTTGCGGTATCCGTCCACATCGATGGTAACGAAAATTTTGTCATCATTTTGTGCCCACAAAATGTTTTTCAACAGAACTTGCAAGGCACTCAAAGTCTTTCCGTTTCGTCCGATAAGTTGCGCGGCATGATCAGTTTCGATATTGGCACGATAATGCCCGTTATCTTCCATAACTGTCACACACAAATAGTCCGCTCCGAACTCATCTAGCAGTCTTTTTAACGCTTTTTGAATAATTGTTTCCATTGTCAAAATTGTAAAAATTTTCTAAAAATCGTCAAGAAATCTCGAGAATTATCCCCCCAGGAACTGAACTTGAACAAGGTTAACGATAACATACGCCAAAAAAGTCACAATCAGCCCCATAACCGCGTACTGAATTGTTTTTTTCGCGCTTTCTTTGTCATCAGAAATTGAACCGATCATGTATTGATAACCACCATAAATTAAGAATAAAACCGCGATAGTTCCGGCAAATTTTGTCACTAAATCAATCATTTTAACAATAATTATCAAAATATCTCCCAGTTTAACCTGACCGGTTTTGATCCGATGAGAAAGTGCTTTAGTTGCCTCTGAGGCACCTTCTTTTGAAGGAATTATTCCTTTGAAATCAGAATAATCACCTGATTTTTCGTTTTCTTGTGTCGCATAAGCAATTTGCTGGTTTGTGAAATTAGGCAAAACCCCTCCACCGAAAACCAAAAATCCCGCGAAAATTGCTGACAAAAGATATTTTTTCATACTTAACAAAAATTATTTACAAGAAAATTATACCTAAAAAAATATGAAAATTAAAAAAAAATAGCAGAATTTTAATTACCTAAAAACTTTTTAACAGCTTTTACGACTGTTTTGGCATCAGTTAGTGAAATACCAATTTCTGCTAATTCTTCCGGTTGAAGTCCTTCAAATTGTTTAATCTGCGATAATCCAATATCCATCAAAGTCGCGATAACTTCTTTATCAACTCCTTCAAGGTGGTCAATTGTTAGCTTTTCAGAAATTTCTTTCTTCTCTTTCTTTTGTTTAGTGACAACTTCCGCTTTCAATGATTCGTCTTCTTCATCCGGTCCATCAAAAGTTATCACATCAATTTGCATTCCCACAAGTTGTCCTGCCAATCGCACATTTTGTCCTTTACGACCAATTGTAATCGCCCGTTCTTCTTCACGAACGAATATTTTAACGCGATCTTCTCCGTTTTCTCCTTTGAAAAACTCCACTTTGGCAATTTTCGCGGGAGCCAGAGCCGCTTTCAATAATTTCTTTGGATCTTCGTAGTATTGAATAATATCCAATCTTTCATCACCAACTTCTTCCATAACGGCGTTAATTCGGCTTCCTCGTTGTCCAACAAAAGCTCCAACCGGATCAATAGAATTATCATCAGAAGCTACAGCGATTTTACAACGAACTCCGTGTTCACGCGCCATTCTAGCGATATAAACCAATCCTTCGCGAATTTCTGGGATTTCTGCTTCAAAAAGTGCTTCAATAAATTTAGGACTGGTTCGAGTGATATTTAACTGAGGACCACGACTAGTTTGTTCAACAGATTCCAAATAAACTTTAATTCGTTGTCCAGTGAAGTATTTTTCGCCCATAATTTGTCCGCGACGCGGTAAAATTGTGGTAATTCCTTCAATTTCAATTAAGGCTGAATCACGATCAACTTTTTGCACACGCGCGGTTAAGAGTTCTCCTTCGCGTCCTTTGAATTTTTCAAAAAGCATAGACCTCTCAGCTTCTTGAATTTTCTGTGTCATAACTTGTCTCGCCGTTTGCGCTGCAATTCGTCCGAAGTTTTCTTCCAGCTTTAGCGGAACATAAATAGTTTGTCCAATTTCAACCACTGGATTGATTTTCTGTGCATCTTTCAGAGAAATTTCTTTTTCAAAATTTTCTACTTTCTTTACAACTGTTCGTTCTTCAAAAATCTTTAATTCGCTGATATCGTCTCCCAAAATAACTTTGATAACTTGATCTTTGTGTCCGAAATCTTTGCGGTAAGCAAGAGCAATTCCTTCTTCGATAGCGTTGATAACAACTTCTTTATCGATATTTTTTTCGGCACAGATTTGGTTGATAGCGGCTTGTAACTGACTTTGCATAAGCAAAAAATGAAGAATGTCGCGAAATTTCGCGGAAAAAAGACGATTAACTCTTTAAGTTAATCATCTAACAACCAAATTCTTGTTATTTCGCGGAAAAAGTCAAATTTTTCGTCAAGTAATTTACTGATGCGTTTATTTTACCAAGCTCGGACTTGGTTTCAAAACAATTAAACAGCGGTGCGGGCAAAGCCCGCGCTTTTATCTCGCGCGCCCTAACGGGACGCGCAAAACAACTCAGCCGCGCCCCTCCGCTCCGCTCGCTCACGAGAGACGCCTCGCACTGGCTTAGCTCGTAAACTCGCCAAATGCCTGCTCGGCGCTCTCGTGGCTCACTCGTCGGCTTCGTTTAGATTACAATGGTAAAAGTTTTTCAATAAGCTTTGTGCTATCACACAACTGATAGCACAATCAAATCACATTGTGCTTGCCCCAACCCACCCATGGCGCGCGCAAGCGTTACTCCCTTAATTTTTAAACAACAGATCAAAAACTTTTTTAAAATTACCTTTTGTGTCTTTGGAAATTTTTTTCAAAATTTTGTTTTTATTTTTGCTATAGAATAATGATAAAATTGTTTTTTCAAAGGATGAATTCCTATTTAACCCAAGCTCGTCTTTAATCATTACAAGGTCGTTACCAGTAAACAAATTTTGCAAAATAGTTTTCTTTGTTCGCGATGTTTTGTGTGGCAATAAATAGAAATTACTATTTGCCTCAATTTCGCCAAAAAATTTTTCTGCCAAATCTTTTTCTTTTCTGCCCTCATCATCATTGTCCCAAAGAGCCTTATAATTTATTTGCCATGCAATCATGAGAGAAATAAAGTATTTTATTGATTCTGCATTTGCAGCAGGAAGTATGTTTATTTTTCTTTTTCCTTTAAACATTTCAAATACATAATAATCATATATCCCTTCGGTAATTAGTACATTTTTGTAGTTTAGATCCAGGATAAGAGGTTTGATCTGAAGTGCGTCTGTAATTGGTTGGAAAGCTGATCTCTTGCTTTTTGCATCATCTTTATATTCATGAATTGAATATAATTCAATTTTAAAATTATCAGGATTTTTTGAGGCAACTTTTACGGTGTTTATTGGTACGACTTCTGGATCGAGCAAATAGTGGGAATGAGTACAATAAATCACCTTGTTTGTTTCCGATAATGATTTTAGTTTTTTGCATAACTTTGCCTGCGCAGAAGCATGTAAGTAAGAACCCGGCTCGTCTAATAAATAAATTGCTCCGTCTATATTATTTACAACTTTCGGATTAAATTCCAACTTCATTACGAAATTAAAAAACCAGAAAAATCCTTTACTTCTATCTCTGACGAAAAAGAAGTATTCATTATCGTCTTTGTCCTTTTCTATCACATCAAATTTTATGAAATGTCGCTCAATCGGCTGACCAGTTGCCGTTGTCTCTGTTTCTTTTTCATAATCAACTTTAATTTTTAATGCATCTTTATCATCTAATCTAAAATTTTGCCATTCTTTTGTTAATGTATCATTAAGTATTTTATTAACTTTTGCCAGTGTTGTTTTCCTAACCCTATCCTCCTTATTTGGTAATTCGAGAATATCAAAATTTTCATCCGCAGTACGAAAAAGACGATCGACTATTGCTAACCAGCCAGACATTTCGTCATTGCTTTTTTTAATTTCAATTTTTTCCTCTATATTGTCTCTAAAATCATCAAAGAAAAGTATGTATGGCAACTTTTTTATTATTGCTCTTGATAATGTGTCATTGAAATCATTATCGTTAAACTTTTCATAATCTATATCATACTTACGTTTTTTAATATCTCTCGAGATAATAATTTTTTCAGAAAAATCTTTTAATAATCTTGTATATGATCTTATCTTACTATCAAGAGAAGTGTCTTCATTCTTTAATTTTTTGAGAGTTTCTTTTATCTCATCTTTTGTTATCTCAATTTCAGCACTTATTTCTGGTGTTTGCGGATCTGTTGTATATAGATTATAAACATCTTCCAGGTGTCTAATGGTTTCGTTAAAAGAATCATTGAAATAATCAAAACTAAATATTGCCTGCAGAATAGTAGTTTTTCCGCATTCATTTACTCCAATAATTGGCATCAGTGATGCTTTATGTAAGTCAATCTCAAGAGGACCAGTAATGCCTTTGTAATGTTTAATTGTAAATTTAATGTATTTCATAATCTATTTTAGTAAAAACTCTAAAATACCTTTTTCAAGCATGGCAAGATTGAAAAGGTAGTCATTATGATCAAAAGTTTCTCGCAACGGCTTTGCCGTTGTTTTCCAACCCATACCGTCAGTGATCCAGAAAAATTTATACTTTCCGTCCAATACATCAAACAAATTTCTGTATTCTCCTGCTGTAGATTTTAATTTCGATCCACCACCACCATAATAAAGAGCTCTTTTCCATTATCTATCACAAAATCATAGCGGCGAGATGATTTGTCAACCGGCACATCGTAGTCAAACTCACTCTTTATTTTTTCCGCATTTGCCTCTTTTAGATATTTAAAGTTATTGTTCTCACAAACATCTTTGATAAATACTTCCACTATATTTTCCATTGCATGTCCGCCACGATTTTTGCGCCCATTGCTGTCAAGCCCGGCTTCAACGCCGATCATATAATCAACCAAGTTTTTGATTTTCTTGTTTGTGATAAGTGCTTTCAATCCAGTTTCTTTTACGAAATGTAGATATTTTTCTATATCATCATCAGAAATTTCTTTTTTAGAAAAATCATAATCTTCATAAACAAGTTTTTTGCTTTGATAATCAACAAGAATTTTAAACTTTTTTGTATTCTTTCCGTCACGGACAACTAGAGCGGGGATAACTTTTGCAATGCCTGGATTTTCTTTAAGTAAAAATTTAAATTCATCATCAAAATTATCTTTTCCAATCAAGTAATTTAGATTATTCAAGGCAATTTCAATTTGTTTTGTATTGGTAAAAACTTTTTCCCAATTTACAAAATATGACCAAATTGTATTGCTTGGTTTTAAGTTTGAAATAAGAAAATCAAAAACTTGATCCTCTGTATTGCAATTTAATACCGTTTTGTAAAATAATAAATTTTTCATAATTATTTTTTAGATTTCTTTTTAAGGTTTTTAATATTTTTATCCAACTCCTCAAAACGCTTGATTGATAAATCAAGATATTTTTTTTCATTGTCTATACCGATAAATTTTCGCCCGAACAGGTATGCCGCGAGCCCTGTTGTAGAGCTTCCAGTAAAAGGATCTAAAATAACATCGCCTTTATTTGTGCTTGCTAAAACGATCCTCTTTAAAAGTTCTGAGGGTTTTTGTGTAGGGTGTTTACCAAAAGTTTTTTCTATTTTTTGTGGAGTATTTATTGCCCAAACGCTCCGCATTTGTTTTCCTTTTTCGTGCAAGATTTCATAACGATCTTTTTTACCACAATGTTTGCATTTGATTTCTTTTTGATAATTATTTTCCCATTCAACCATTGTTTTGTAATTGAAAGTGTGTTTTGCTTTTTTGTCTTTGCGAGCCCAAATCAAAGTTTCGTGACTTGCAGTGAAAAAACGACAGCTCAAATTTGGCGCGGCGTTTGGCTTAAACCACGCTATATCATTGAGAATGTGGTATTTATTTATTTCAAGTGCAAATCCGCATTGGTAGATTGAGTGATAAGTTCCACTTATCCAAATTGTGCCATTTGGCTTTAAAATTCGGCGACATTCTTTTATCCATTCAAGATGAAATTCAAAATTCTTTTTTGTTCCATTGCCCAAATCCCAATCACCTTTTTTAACACTAACCATTTTCCCGTTTTGACAAGTAAAACTTCCGCTTGATAAAAAATAAGGAGGATCTGCAAAAATCATATCAACAGAATTTTCCGGAAGTTCTTTTAGAAATTCCAAAGTATCTGCGTGATACAGGGTGAAGTTCGGTTTTTTGTAATATGGTTTTTGCATAATGTTATTTGTTATAAATATAGCTTTGCTTAATCAGTTCCATGATTTTTTCTATATCCTCTTTTTTGTCTAACTTTGCTTCATAATCACCATTACCCCAGTGTCCTATCTTTTTCGGTTTCGTTAGATCGCGAGCAATATTGTGTGGATCATCTAATTTCCCACTCGGAACATTAAAAAATAATTTTAGTGAATCTTTCAGGACAACAACATCAACGAAATTTGTTGCCAACTTATATGCAATATATTTTGCTTTTGGTTCTTCAATAATTGTCTCATCAAGTGAAATGATTTTTTCTTTCATTATTGCAAAAATTTCTTTGATATTTTTGCTAACATTTTTTAAATGATCTTCAACGGTATATTGTTTTCTTTCTTTTAGAGAATTTGTTTCCTTTTTATCAAAAACTTTTGAAGTTGAAATTCTAATTTTTTGTTGTGTTTCAGGCTCAACGAGTAAAACACCATTTTCATAAATGCGATATTTTAAAAGTTCTATATTCATTGGCAACAAATCAGCAGTATCAAGATCAAATTTGTTGTAGCTCTCAGCTACACAAATAACGCGAGGTGAGGCCCAATCAATATCAGTGTCAATCTTTGCTTTTTGCACTAATACTTCAAAATCAGCTTTGTGATCCAAGAGCCAGCGCAAATATGATAATCCTTGATTGATAACGCTGTTATTTTGTCCTTTTTTGTATTCAATGATCACTGGGGCGCCGTTGTTATCAATACCAAGAGAATCAATCCTACCACCAAAACTTGTTGTATATTCGTGTGCCAAAAAAGTAATATTTAAAATTTCATTAAGATTTTCTTCAAAAATCTTTTGTATATCACGTTCCAAACCAATTTTAATTGGTGGAATCCTTTTTACATCGCCGTTGTTTATTTGAAATAAAGCCATAATATTTTTACTTAATTAAATCATCAACACTTACTCCCAACGCTTTGGAAAGTTTTTGCAGTATATCAAGGGTAGGGTTTTGGTTTTTGCCCGCTTCAATTTTTATTACGGTATTGTTGGCGACATCCGCCAATCGCGCCAACCGCTCTTGCGACAAACCTTTCTTTTCTCGTATTTTTCGTAAATTTTTGCAAATGTTGGACATAGTTTCAAAATTAAATTTCTACTACTTTAGTAGTATATCATACTTTTACGATTCAAAGAAATTTTGAAGCGAACCAGCAAAAATCAAAATTTTGCCTTTGCATTTTTTCCTTTTTCCCGCCCCCCATTTTTTGAATTAAAAAGGAAAAGGCAATTTCTGGTGGAGCATAGCGGACTCGAACCGCTGACCCCATGCATGCCATGCATGTGCTCTAGCCAACTGAGCTAATGCCCCATTTGTGCTAAGATTTTATTTATTCATCACTTTCTCACAAGTAAAATCCCGCGAAAAAATAACAAAACCCCCTACCCCCCTTATCAGGGAGAAATTGTTTTGCAAAATGTAGGGAGCGAATATCTTCGCTCCTTAGAAAATCCCGCGAAATTTTCCCCCTTGAGAAGGGGGGACAAAATGCAAGGTAAAATACAAAGGGGGCTTTTTAATATTTCGAAGATCCCACCATCGTCAGATAAGAATTTGGGCGGGATGTATTTTTAGTTTTTGAAATAAAAAAAATCCCACGAAAATTTCGCGGGATTTTTTTATCTGAATCCCCGCCTACGCGAGGATAAATTCCACTAAGCACTCGTAAACTCGTGCAGTGTTATTTATTTAATAATTTTTGTAACAACTCCAGCACCAACTGTTCGTCCTCCTTCTCGGATTGCGAATCGTGTACCTTCGTTCAAAGCAATTGGAACGATTAGTTTAACTGTGAATTTAGCATTATCACCAGGCATTACCATTTCAACTCCTTCTGGTAGTTCAATTTCACCAGTAACATCAGTAGTTCGGATGAAGAATTGTGGTTTATATCCTTTGAAGAAAGGTGTGTGTCGTCCTCCTTCTTCTTTTTTCAAAACATAAACTTCTGATTCAAATTCAGTATGTGGAGTAATTGATCCAGGTTTAGCAATAACTTGTCCTCGTTCAATTTCATCTCGTTCAATACCTCGCAAAAGAAGACCAACATTATCACCAGCCATTCCTTGTTCTAGCATTTTTTTGAACATTTCAACTCCAGTAACCACAACTTTTCGGCTTTCTTTGATACCAACAAGTTCCATTTCGTCACCAGGTTTGATAACACCTTGTTCAATACGTCCAGTAGCCACAGTTCCTCGTCCTTTAATTGAGAAAACATCTTCAACTGGCATCAAGAAATCTTTATCAGTTTCTCGTTTTGGTTCAGGAATGTTTTCGTCAAGAGCATTCATTAGGTCCATAATTTTGTCTCCCCATTCTCCTTTTGGATCTTCAAGAGCTTTCAAAGCTGAACCTTTAATAATTGGACAATCTTTGAATCCTCGTTTTTCAAGTTCTTCAGTAACTTCCATTTCAACTAGCTCAATCATTTCAGCGTCGTCAACCATGTCACATTTGTTCAAGAAAACAACGATGTTGTCCACTCCAACTTGTTTAGCCAAAAGAATGTGTTCTTTTGTTTGAGGCATAGGACCATCAGTTGCTGCCACCACTAGGATAGCACCATCCATTTGAGCCGCACCAGTAATCATGTTTTTAACGTAGTCGGCGTGACCAGGACAATCCACGTGAGCGTAGTGTCGTTTTTCTGTTTCGTACTCTTGGTGAGAAGTCGCGATAGTAATACCACGAGCTTTTTCTTCTGGAGCGTTGTCGATTTGATCGAAAGCAACTTTTTTGTTTACTTCAGAAGGAAGTTTTTCTGCCAAAACAACAGTAATTGCTGCTGTTAAAGTTGTTTTACCGTGGTCAACGTGACCAATTGTTCCCACATTTACGTGAGGTTTTGTTCGTTGAAATACATCTGCCATTTTATAAGGGATTAAAAAATATTTCGCGGGAATTTTATTGACGATATAGCATATTGTCAAAGCTTTTTTGACTTTTTTTGCTAATTAATAATAATTATCAATGGAAAATGATTATTGATTAAATTATGAAAAGTTCACGAGATAACGAAATTAAGCCGTAAAAAATTCTCTAAACCCTCAAATTTATCATTTATAATTTCTAATTTATAATTCCTAAAAAATCCCGCGAAATTTTCTAAAAAAATCTTCAAACAATCGTAAACTTGTCATCTCGTAAAAGATGAAAGCGCGGTCACGTGACCGCGCCTACTAAACCAAAGCAAACATGAAAAAATCCGAACAACGGCAACTTATCCATGATTTTATCGCAAAATCCCGCGAAAAAAAGCTCCCAATTACTCCGCAAAAAATTGAGATATTTACTTATATCGCTTCAACAACGCGCCATCCAACAGCTAAAAAAATTTGGGCGGAAGTTCGCGAAATTTTCCCGCGAATTTCTTTCGCAACCGTCTATAAGAACCTGAAAAACTTCAAGAATCTCGGCTTTCTCCGCGAAACAGAAATGCCTGACGGCACGAAGCGATACGAAGTTGATACCACCCCGCATCATCATTTGATAAATCTGGATAATGGACGGATTACCGATATTGATATTGCCGAAGTTGGCGAAATTACAATTCCGGAAACCGTGCAAAAGTTTGATTTAGAAAATATTCAGGTAAACTTCTTTGTGCGGAACAAGAAATAATTGAAAATTTCGCGGGATTTTATTCATTATTTAAATCCGCTTTTAATCTTTTAATTCGATTTTCAATTTCTGGAAAATAGATTTCGGCTTCTTTTGGTGTTATTAGTTTATTATCCAAATAAAACTTGTTATTAACCAATTTTATAGCAGTCATTTCTTCATTTAATGGACCAAATGGATCTTTAGATAACAAAATTACAACGCCTTTCTCATTTTTTCGCGGATTTTCATAAAACGATGTCATAATTCCATATTCAGTTTTCAATAAATTAATTGGTTCTTTCCCCTCATGATAAATATATCTATAACTATCAAACTTGTTGTAAACAGCATTTGCTTTATCATTATTTTCCTCAATAACAAATCCCTCTGGCAAGCTTTTTGTTTTGGTTTGATGATATATATTTATAGCATTGTCTTTATCTATATCAGAAATAATAAGTCGTATAGTTCTTGCTAATTCTAAAAATTTCCCGCGAATTTTTTCAGGGGAAGTTTCCACGCTTTGTTTTAGTGTGTTTAGATTCCCTTTTATGTCCGGAAAATCTGATAAGTTCTCTTTTATATCAAAGTGTTCCATGTTGTGCCAGACGAATTTGGTTAGGTTTTTCATTTTTTTGTGAATTAATTCTGTCCATTATAACTTAATTTATCACTAAAATCAAGATTTGAAAATTTCGCGGGATTTCTTCGGCTTCTTATTTTCAAATATATTTTTGTCGCTCAGGATAAATTTGCTAAAATTGCCCACGATGAAAGAAAGAACTTTGTTTATTTTATCGGCTTTGATAAAGGATTTTATTAAAACAGCGACCCCCGTATCTTCTAAACATTTGCTGGAAACTTGCGACCTAAACATCTCTTCGGCGACTGTGCGGAATGAGTTTGCGGCGCTAGAAGAAGTTGGCTTGATTAAATCTCCGCATGTTTCTGCGGGTAAAGTCCCTACACAAAAGGGATACCGGTTTTTTGTAAACCAACTGATGACCGAAGAAGAAAAAAACGAGAAATTAATCCGCGAAATTTTTGAAAAACATATTGATAGCTATAAATTATCCAAAGCCAAAGAATCACTTTTTGACGCCGTGAAACTTGTGGCACAGCTTTCTAATAATGTGGCTTTTGCGACACTTGATAACGATAGAACTTTTTATCTCGGGCTTTCCAATGTTCTGCGTAGTCCGGAATTTATGGCAAATCCCGAAAAAGGAGCACAAATTGTGGAAGTTTTTGAAGGTCGCGAGAGATTTCGCGAGATGTTAGATAATATGCAATTAGCAGAAAACGATGTCCGAATTTTTATCGGGGAAGAAAATATCATGCAGGAAGTAAATAGTTGTGCGATAATTGTTGGAAAATTTCGCGGGAAAACAGCTTCCGGATATTTGGGAATTTTGGGACCAATGCGGATGAAATATAGTTTTAATCGGGCTTTGGTGCGAAATGTTTTGGATATGGTTTTGTGAGAATCGTCATTGCGAGGAGCGAGGAACGAGTGACGCGGCAATCTACTTCATTTTAATTTAACTCACTGCTTCCCACTTTTAAGGACTTTTTTGAAAATCCCGCGAAATTTTTAAACTTTTCCTTATTTATTCCCTCCGCAAGGCAGGGGGACAAAAGATAAGATCAAAAAATAAAGGGGGATTTGATAATTTTTCGCGGGATTTTAGATTTGATGAGTTACTCGTGTCGCAAAAAGTGCCACCGCAATGGCATCTGCTGCGTCATCGATTCGCGGATTTTGCTCCAAATTAAACATCATTTTTGCCATTTTTTTCATTTCTGTTTTGCTGGCTTTTCCGTTGCCTGTAAAAGAGGATTTCACTTCCACAGGTTTCGGTTCAACTATTTGGCAACCAAATTTTTTCGCGAGATAAATAATAATTCCGCGAACTTGGGCGACTTGTAGTCCCGTAGTCACATTTTTCGCGAAAAATAAGTCTTCAATGGAAACAATATCCGGCTGGTGTTTTTCTAGCAAATGCTGAAAATCATCCGCAATTTCTATTAACCGTTCTGAAAAATTTGTCTGCGGTTTGGTAGTAATTACGCCAAATGTTTGTAGTTCCGGTTCAGATTTTGCACAAGTCTTTATAACAGCAAATCCACATAAACCAAAACCGGGATCAATTCCAAGAATTTTCATTTCAAATACAGAATATCAGAATTTGCAAGGAAAATCCCGCGAAATTTTGGAGAAAAACTTAAGTCCGGACTTAAAAACTTTTCACCTTGTACCAAGTCCGGACTTGTTTTTCTGAAATAAAAATCCCGCGAAAAAATTTCAAACGAAAGTGCGACGGCGCCGTCGCGCCTGTATGTAGAGACAAATTGCAATTTGTCTTTACGTAAAAGACGCGAATTCGAATTCGCGCCTATAAGATGAAAGCGCGGTCACGCGACCGCGCCTACAAAAAAGGCGATTATTAATCGCCTCTACATTTTCTTCTGACCTCTAAAACTCTCTCGTTCTTCTGGTAATTTTTCGCGGGATTTTCTACACTCGCCCTTTGTCTGCCAAATTTTTCCAAGCAACTAAGGCCGGGGCGGCGATGAAAATTGAGGAATAAGTTCCTGCCAAAATTCCTACAGTTAAAGCTAGAATGAAGTAGAAAATTGCTTCTGAACCAAAGAATAACAATCCAATCAACGGCAATAAGGTTGAAAAAGAAGTATTAATTGATCGGCGAAGTGTTTGTTGAATTGATTTTTCAATAACATCTTCAAAAGTTTCGCGGGATTTTTGTGTATTAATGTTTTCGCGGACTCTGTCCAAAATCACGATTGTGTCGTTTACTGAGAATCCCAAAGTCGCGAGAAGTGCAGTAATAAATTGTAAATCCAACTCAACATCAACGAATTTTCCCAAAACCACAAAAACCGCCATAATCACCAAAATATCGTGGACCAAAGCCAGAATTGCCACCGCTCCAAAACGCCATGGATTAACAGATTTCGGCACTTTGCGGAACTCAATCGCCACAAAAATAATGATTCCCATCAAAGCAAAAAATATCGCGTACATCGCTTTTGTTTTGAAGTGCGCCCCAATCGAGCTATCCACCCGGCGGAAAGAAATTTCTTCATATTTTCCTAGTTTTTCGGTCATATCTGACTTGATTTGATCTAGTTTAGAATCATCCATAGACTCCAAAGTGATTAGGAATTTATTCTCATCGGCTTTTTGAATTTGAACTTGTTTTTCTAGATTTTGTCCATCAAAAAATCCCGCGAGATTTTCCGTTTGAACCGGCTGATCAAATTGCACAGTCCAGCGAATTCCTCCGAGGAAATCTAGCCCTAAATTCATGCCGAAAACGGCAATCAAAGCTAATGATGCGGCGACCACAATTCCGGAGAATGTTAGCCAAAGTTTTCTGTGAGCGGTAATATTGTATTTCATATTTTATAGTTATTATGTTGGGATGTCTTATAGACCTCACCCTAACCCTCTCCTAGGAGGAGAGGGAATTATTTTTTAGTTTTAGATTTTTTCGCCACCGCCTTGCGGGGCGCAGCGGGATTTTTGTGCCCGAATAAGAGTTTTGCGTTATTAAAACTTTTAATGCGGATAATTAAACGCAAAATGTTTCGAGAAAGTGTCACCGCTGTAAACATTGAAAGCAGTGTTCCCACAATTAGAGTAATCGCGAACCCTTTAATCATCGCGCTTCCCAAGTTAAAAAGAATCAAACAAGTAATCAAAGTGGTCATATTTGAGTCGTAAATCGCTGTCCACGCGCGATCAAATCCAAGTTCAATTGATTCGGCTAGGGATCGTTTTTTCGCGAGTTCTTCTTTAATTCGTTCAAAAATCAAAATATTCCCATCAACGGCTAGTCCGATAGACAAAGCGATACCGGCAATTCCCGCCAAAGATAAAACAATTGGTCCCCCAAATGATTCTGGCCAAACTTTCAAAATCGCGATATATAATCCAGCATACATTGCCAAAGCAATTGCTGCGATAAATCCCGCGAAATTATACATAATAATCATAAAAATCATGGTCGCGATTAGCCCAAAAGCTCCTGCTTTCAAACTTTTTTTCAACTGATCTTGTCCCAAAGATGGCTCAATTGTTAATTGTCCGGAAAGTTTTACCGGTGCATCAATTGCTCCTAGGTTTAAGCCATCAGCTAATTTTTTCGCGGATTCAAAAGTGAAGTTCCCAGTAATTTGTGCTTGTCGTCCGATGATTTTCTTACGCACAGTTGGTTGAGTAATCCATTGTCCACCAACTTTAATTCCCAATCGGCAAACTCCTCCATCACATTTTCTTTCAGCAACTCGTCCTGTAATTTCCGCGAAAAGATCACCTCCTTCATCATTGAAAAGCAAGTTTACCAGAGGTTGTCCAGCGTCGTTAAATCCAACAGTGGCGTTTTCTAATTGTTTTCCCCCAAGTTCTGTTTTTTTCCAAAGAGCATTAGATTTATCCCATCCCAGAAGTTCATAAGAAACTTCGCGGTCTTGAACGGTTTCAGTTGTGCCTTCTTTTTTCTCCAAGACATTAATGATGTGGTATCCAAATGGTGTTTTAACAACATGGTCAATTAAACCTGGTTCTTCAACAGAAAAAACCTCATCGTCAAATTCTTTAACCATTTTCCCTGGTGTAAATTCTCCCAAATCTCCGCCGGTTGTTTGGGCGGCACTTTCAGTTGAATATTTTTTCGCGAATTCCGCGAAATTTTCCGTTCCTTCGTCTTTTAATTGTTGTAAAACTCGTTCTGCTTCAGTTTTAGCTTCTTCTTCTGATTTGTATTTCACATCATCGCCAGCTCGCATTGCTCCTGGATAAGCGAATAAGATGTGTTCTGCTTTAACGCTTGGTTCAACCTTTTTTTCGCGGGATTTTTCTTTATTTTCTGTCACTTTAATAATTGCCAAAACTTGTTTTGGCAAAGAATTTACTTGTAAACTCCCATCTTCACCCATAGTGTACTCCATTTCGGTTTGAGTATCTAAAACTTCGGGAATAATTGTTCCAGCTTTTGCTGAGGTGATTTTTTCTGCGATTTTTGGATCATGAATACTGTCCGCCCAGCGTTTTTCAAAAGACTGAGTAATAATGTCTTTTTCGTTGCTCTTTAATTTTTCAACAGTTTTATCCCAGTCAGCGCCATTTTGAAGTTTGGTCAAAATCCCGCGAATTTCTTCTTTTTTAGCTTCCGCTAGCTCCGGAACTTCTTCAAAGAATTCCAAACGATTATCACGAGAAGCGTCCTGTTTAGCTTGTTCAACATTAGAACTCGGTGGCATTTGAATCAAAACATGTTGTTCATCATCAACTTGTGATCGTTTAACTACAATTTCTCCCACTCCGGCAGGATTAACTCGTTTTTCTAGCGCATCACGGACAGATTCCGCGATATTATTTAGATTAACATTATTTCGCGGATCATCATCATTGTTTTGCGCGATAGCATCGCTTAAATCAATTTTGTAATCCAATTCTGTTCCTCCCGCCAAATCTAGACCAAGAGTGACTTTGAATTTTTGCGCTTGTCGACCAAGCCAGTTATCACCGAAATAATGTGAAGGAATAGAAAAGAAAACCGCTATCAAAAGCATTCCCCCAACTAATCCGAGACGAGACCAAGATTTTTTATCCATCTTTAAAAAATAAATTCGCGGATAATCTACTTTATTTGATTTTTATGTCAAAATTTCGCGGGATATTTAGAGAAATTAATAGTTAAAAGTTAAAAGTTAATAATTGTTTTGTAATAGGAAAAGTTCGTAGAGGCGATCCCTTGTGGTCGCCCAATAATTTGAATTCATTTTTTGGGACACCCATAAAGGGCGTCCCTACAAAATCCCGCGAAATTTTCTTGTGAACTTGTAAACTCGTCAACTATTTCAACCTACACATTAAACTTAAAATGCATCACATCGCCGTCTTGAACGATGTAATCTTTCCCTTCCATGCGCATTTTTCCGGCTTCCTTGGCGCCGGCTTCTCCGCCGTATTTTACAAAATCTTCATAAGCAATCGTGTCAGCTTTGATGAATCCTTTTTCAAAATCCGTGTGAATCGCCCCCGCCGCTTGGGGCGCAGTGTCGCCTTTGTAAATCGTCCACGCGCGAACTTCCTTCACTCCCGCGGTGAAATAACTTTGTAAACCAAGTAATTCAAAACTTTTTTGCGTCAATAATTCCAGTCCAGATTTATCAGTGCCTAATTCCGCGAGAAATTCCGCGCGCTCGGCTGGATCGAGTTCCGCTAATTCCGCTTCTGTTTTGGCACAAATCGGCACAATCGGCACATTTGGAAACTTATTGCCCAATTTTTCGCGGAATTTTGCCTCGTCAAAGTTAATAAAATTTTCTTCCGAAGTATTTGCCACCACCAAAAATGGTTTAGTCGTCAATAAATGAAATTTCTTTAATTCCGCGTAATCTTCGCCTAATTCGTCTTTCAAAGAACTCGCCAATTCGCCTTTTTCCAAAATCCCGCGAATTTTTTCCAATAACTCCAAATTTGCTTTAGCTTCCTTGTCCCCACTGCGCGCTTTTTTACTAACGCGTTCAATTTGTTTTGTCACAGATTCTAAATCTGCCAAAACCAATTCCGTCAAAATTACTTCAAAATCTTCGTGCGGATCAACTTTCGCGGAAACATGATGCACATCTGGATCATCAAAATCACGCAGAACATGAGCAATTGCACTACATTCACGGATATGCGAAAGAAATTTGTTTCCCAATCCTTCTCCCGCGGAAGCTCCCTCAACTAAGCCAGCAATATCCACAAATTCCACCACCGAATACTGAACTTTTTCCGGTTTGACAATTTCCGCGAGTTTTTCAATTCTTTTATCTGGCACATTCACGATCCCCACATTTGGCTCAATCGTGCAGAACGGAAAATTTTCCGCCGCCGCATTTTTGGCGCCAGTTAGAGCATTGAAAAGTGTTGATTTCCCAACATTTGGTAAGCCGACAATTCCAATTTTTAAGTTCATTTTTTCGCTTTTGTTATTTCAACCCCCCTCCGTCCCCCTTGTCAGGGGGGGACAAAATTTCGCGGGATTTTAGTTCAGACAGAGTTTAAGCAAAAGGGAATTTTTGGCAACTGGGGAAATTTTTTCAAAAAACTTAAGTCCGGACTTTGACAAAAATATTATCCTGTGCCAAGTCCGGACTTGTTTTTTGAATATCCCGCGAAATTTTATAAAAAACACATTTAAATAATTCTGACTATACAATTTCATTGACCAAAAAACTTGTTCGGTCTACACTTAGATTGCTACTGAAATGTCCGTGACTTTTCGATCTTTTTCTCCTAATCATTTCCTGAAGGGAGGTTGAAAACTTACTTGTAGTGAGTGAGGATAAACACCACCCACCTTGCAAAACACAGGAAAATGGATCACACAAAAGTCACGGCATTCCGGTTCATGCTCTCTGATTGAGAGTTTTTTTATTTACAAATTGATAACAAAAAATCCCGCGATTTTTTTTAAATATGCTAAAATTCGCGGGAAATGACAAAAAAATTTACCAAAATTAATGAGGAATTTATCTGCGGGAAATGTGGTGCAATAAATCCACCAGCCGATAAAACTTGTCGAAATCATTGTCGAGAATGCTTATTTTCTTTGCATGTTGATATAAATCCTGGTGATCGCGCGTCAGAGTGCCACGGTTGGCTAATCCCGCGAAAAATTGAAATTTCAGCGGGAGAAATGAAATCAATTCAGTTTGAATGCGAAAAATGCGGGCAAATCTCGCGAAATAAAATAGCCGATGATGATAATCGGCAGAAATTGTTTGAGATTTTGGAGCGGTAGAAAAATTTCGCGGGAATTTTAAGTTTTTCCTGTTAACAAATAAGCACTATATTATGATATTTTTATATCGTAGTGGTCCTTTTCTTTAATAATTGTGTATGTGTAACCACCATCTTCAAATTTATATTTTTTACCAATTTTAGTGTCGGAGACAACTGGTTTTTTGCTGGTAATGTACTGATCCATTTCTTTTTCAACTTCGTTATCAAAACTTATATCAACTTTACTTCCATCTCCATGGGTGCCAGGTTGATTACTTAATCCACCAGCATGCCCGGCTTCCGTTCCACCTGTTATAACTAATGGAATATTTAATTTTTTTTGTAATTCATTTATTCCTAGAATCGTTTTTTGGCGAATTCCTTCGAGGGATGTTCCTTTTGGGTCTTGTCTAGGAGCGACTTCTGGTGGACGAACTATTCCATATTTACTAGATCTAACAATAATTGATCTATTTAGTAAATTATACGCTTCTTGAGCATGTAGTTTGTCATTTTTAATATAATCCAGATCCAAATTTTGATTGTTCTGGTTGTCATTTTTATCATCTTTATCGTCAACTTCCTCTTCTACAGCATTATTAGCACTTTTTACACCATCTATATCTACTCCTAAAGTTTCCTTAAATATGTTTAGAAAATCTTCTCCGAAGAAGGTTGCTCCAAGACTCATAAAACTCTCACTTACATCAACATTGTCCATAGCATCTTCAAATTCTTCAAGATTAAAAATCCCGCGAAATTTTTCCTCATTATGGTTTGTTTTATAAAGAGTTTTCATTTCTTAGGATTCTAGAAAGTTAGATAATTCGGACTCAATTTCAGATATTTCTTGCTGACGAGTTAGGTTCTCTAATTTTTGATTTTTTTCTAATTTTTCGCGGGATTTTTGGTGTTTTCGTCTGGCGAAAAATAAAGGATCTTTATCCAAAACTTCTTTTACAACTTTTTCTTCTTCAAAGTGAACTTTTTTCAACAATTTAGTGATTCGTTCCAATTTTTCGCGGGAAATTTGAGGATCAGAAATTCTTTTTAGAACTTTTTCTCTCAATTTCTTTGGCATAAACGCAGAAGTATCCACCAATCTCTTGATGTTATCTCGAAGAGGGGCTAAATCTGCGGAATTCATTTTATTAGAATCTAGCGTAATCAAATAATTGAATGCTGACAGCTAAGTTGTAGATATTGATTGCTAAAATAGCGAATAGCAAAATATTAGCTACAATTTGCATTTTTTTGCTTTTAGAAATTTCGTCAGATAGGACAAAAGATCTCAATTTTGGTGAACTTTTTTTCATTTTTATAGTTGGTTAAGAAATAGTTCAGGACATTATACCAAAAATCCCGCGAAATTTCAAGCATTTTAAGTCTCATTTTGACAAAATTTTCCAAGATAAATTTAAAGTTTCAGAAATTTTTGCTTAAAATACTCTCGAAATAAAAAAATTCGCCACCGCCTTGCGGGGCGCAGCGGGATTTTTACCTCACCCCCACCCTCTCCTAGGAGGAGAGGGAGTAAAAAGAATTTAAAAAGTTAAAATGACAAATTTTGACCACCAGTATCAGCAGATTTTGAAAAACATCATGGAAAATGGTTACGCGGAAAAAAATGAGCGGACTGGTCATGTTTGCAAAAGTCTGCCGGGACAAACGATGCAGTTTGATTTATCAGAAGGATTTCCAATTCTGACTCTGCGAAAAATTCCGCTGAAACTTTTTGTCGCCGAACAAGTTTGGTTTCTGACCGGAAAAAAAGATTTAAGTTTTTTACAACAATTTACGCGAATTTGGGACGATTTCGCGGAAGATGACAATACGATCGCTTCGGCTTACGGATTTCGCTGGCGGAAACATTTTGGACGCGATCAAGTTGGAATGCTGATGGAACTTTTGAAAAAAGATCCCACTTCCCGCCACGGAGTTGTTTTGATGTGGGATCCTGCCGATGACGGACTAGGTGGGAAAGCCAAGAAAAATGTGCCGTGTCCATACACTTTTACGGTGCAGATTATTGGCGGAAAACTTTGTTTGCATCTTATAATTCGTTCCAACGATATGATGCTTGGAAATCCGCATGATGTCGCGGGATTTGCACTTCTTGCTTATATTTTCGCGGAAAAATTAGGCGTACCGGTAGGGATTTTGACGGTTTCTATTTCCAATGCGCATATTTATGACATTCATTTCGATCAAGCGAACGAGATAATTTCCCGCGAAATTTTACATCCGGAAATTAAGTTCAAGTGTCCCAAAAATGCTTTTAATCGTGCCGAAAGAGGCGATACTGAATTGGTGCAGGAAATTTTTAGACAACTTAAAGACCAGTATTCTCCGCAAGAGAGTTTGGGAAGGATGAAGATTGTTTTGTAAAAATTTCGCGGGATTTTTCACAGAGGAAGAAAAAAATTTTGGAGGTCAGAAGAGAATGTAGGCGCGGTCACGTGACCGCGCTTTCGTATTATAAAATTTTCGCGGGATTTTTCACAGAGGAAGAAAAAAATTTTGGAGGTCAGAAGAGGATGTAGGCGCGGTCACGTGGGTACTGTCAAGAATTTTGTGTCTGGGAGAGGAAGGAATTCATAAGATGTTTAACATTAGAAAAGTTGGGGATGGGATAAGAATAGGTTTTGGTCATGTTAATGGCGACCATAAAGACTAGGTTTAG
>JALVIB010000043.1 GCA_027028725.1 Candidatus Altimarinota bacterium | reverse complement strand
GAGACAGGTTAAAAAGCTCGATGCGGTGGAGTCGCTGGGATCGGCTTCTTTGATTTGTACCGATAAAACCGGAACGCTGACGCGTAACGAAATGAATGTGGAATACGCTTTTGGAGAAAATTTTGAAATGGAAATCAAAGGCGAAGGATATTTGCCGACCGCCAAAGTATTTTTGAAACTTAAGTCCGGACTTAAACAAGAGTTTGGTGCTGGTAAAAGTCCGGACTTGTTTCAAAAATTCGCGGGATTTTTTCAGTCTCTTTATTTTAACAATCACGCGCGAATGGGTGAACCGGATGAGAAGCATTCGGATTACTATGTTGTCGGTGATCCAACGGAAGGTGCTTTGCGGGTAATGGGGAAACGCGTTGGTTTGAAAATTGAAGATTTTCTCGCGAAATATGAAGACGAAGACGAAATTCCGTTTGATTCTGATCGGAAAATGATGAGTACATTATTTGTTCGAAAAAAAGATAAAAAAGTTGTTGTTTTCACGAAAGGAGCAACCGAATCAGTTTTAAAAAACTGCACGCACATCAAAGATATGACAACTGGGAAAGTTTCAAAACTAACTGCGGAAAAATCCCGCGAAATTTTGAGCAAAGTAGGGGATTTGGCGAAAAATGCGTATCGAGTGCTGGCGATTGCCAGTAAGGAAATGGAACGCCAAAAGGAATACAAAGGTGAAGAAGTAGAAAGTAAATTGGTTTTTCTCGGGTGTGTGGCAATGATGGATTTACCGCGAAAAGGAGTAATGCAGGCGTTCAAAGTTTCTGCTAAGGCGGGGATTAAAACAATTATGATTACCGGAGATAACGAATTAACCGCCGTGGCGATTGCTAAAAAGGTGAATTTGATTCCCGAGGATGAAGCGGGAACTTTCAAAATTACTGGTGCAAATCTCGCGAAATTATCGGATAAAAAACTTGTTCAAGAAATTAAAAAATGTCGAGCCGGTGTTTTTTCGCGGGTTTCTCCAAGCCAGAAATTGCGCATTGTGAAATTGATGAAAAAAGCCGGCGAAATTGTCGCCGTAACGGGGGATGGAGTGAATGATGCGCCAGCGCTTCGCCAAGCGCACATTGGAGTTTCCATGGGAAAAATTGGAACATCAGTCGCCAAAGAATCCGCGCAAATAGTTTTAGCGGATGATAGTTATTCTACTTTGGTAACGGCGATTGAGGAAGGGCGCAAAATTTATCAAAACCTGATTAAAACAGTTAAAAGTTGTTATACTTCCAATTTTGGAGAGCTGTCGGTTGTTTTGCTAGGGATTTTTTTCGCGGGAAAATTAGCCGGAGTTGATCCGTTGAGTCCGGTGCAGATTTTGCTAATTGACTTGCTAGGGGAGTTGGCGCCGCTGATTGCGCTGACTTTTGATCCGCTTTTCAAGGACGCTATGTGCAAACCTCCGCGAAAAACAAACCGCAGTGTTTTAAATAAAATCGCTTTGACGGACATTATTGCGACCGGATTGTTTATGGGAGGGTCGGCTTTCATGGTTTTCCTCATAACTTTGACTACTACCAAAGATCCGGTAATGGCGTCAACTTCAACTTATATCATGCTAGTTTTGGTGCAATATCTAAATATGATCTCTCGTCGAAGTCCAGACTTTATTTTTGGTCCGTATTTGTTCACCAATAAATATTTGTGGTGGTCAATGGGAATTACTTTCGCGATAATTATGGGACTGATTTATTCCCCAATCGGGGCGATGGAATCGGTTTCCTTCAAACCACTTTCTTTCCAAATTTGGTTATATATCGCGGGAATTCTGGCGGTAGTTTTGGCTGGATTGGAAATCAAAAAGAAACTTATCAATAAGTGGACTTTGCGAGAGTATGGGGAGCTTTAAAGCAATTAAAAGTTAAAAGTTAAAAGTTAATAATTAAAAATGACAAAAAAATCTGAAAATCCCGCGAAAAAAGACACTCCTTCAAAAGGGACAGGTGTTAATCGTCGTGATTTTATTAAAGGTTTAGGGGCATTAGCAATTTTGACTGGTATAGGATTTACGGGGAAAAAAGTTTTAGATTTTATAGAGGATACTTCAAGAGAACCAGAATATAATGGTGTAAAGAGAATAACAGAATATCTTTTAAGTGAATCAGATAGCAATAATGCAAGGAAAATAGCAGAATATCTTTTAAGTAAAAAGTTAAATGAGTTTAACAAAACACCTGAAGCATTGAATCAGTTATTTCATCTGATGAATGGTTTGGAATTTGAAGAAGTCGAAAAAGATGACTTAAACGGAAAAACTTTTTCAGTAGAGCTGGTTAAGAAAAAACCGCAAAAGTTTAAGCAAGGGAGAATAGATGACTTGGAATATATAGAAAAGCCCGTTTTTGGAATGAGGATAAAAATTTCGCGGGATTTTCAGATGTCGGATCAGCCGGCATTTAATAATGCATTAAAAGAAATTCATAACCAGTGGTTAGAAGCAAACGGCTACACAAAAGAAAAAAATCCGGAATATTTTTTAGATGAAAATCAAAATTTGGCTCGATTTTGGCATTTTTTCGCGGGAAAACTAGAAAATCTATTGAAACAAAATGAAACAGAAGAAAAATACGAAGAAAAACATCATAATACGAAATTAATAGAAACTCAGTTAGGAGTATTTGCACAAGTTCTGCGGAATATTGGAAATATTTATGGAAAAGAAGATGAGCTTAATCCACAAACTACCGATAATCATTTAGAGTTTTTGTGGACAAAGCATTTGCGAGACCAGATAAAAAGAATTTTAAAAAAATCCCGCGAAAAAAATCCGGAAGTGATTAAACGCGCGACAAAAATTTTGAGTAAGCGGGGACAAAAGAATATAGAATCAAAACTAGATACACAATTCCGACAAGGATTATTTCGACATGCCGAAAAAGAAATGTGGCGGAAATCAGATATTTCGCCGGTTGTTAAGGATAATTATGGGAGAAGATGGTGGCAAATATTTGAAAAACTAGGTTTGGTGAAGGAAAAACAACGATTAAAAGATCACCAAGATAAGTACAGAAAATTACAAGAAGAAATAAAAAAATCCACCACAGAGCGGGGCACGGCGTGGGATTTTTCAGAGAAGAAATTACAAAAGGAATTAGCAGAGTTACAAATTAAAATTGCTAAAGATTTTAATAGAATAATTTTTAATGAAGAGTTTTGGGAATATAAAGAGGATAAATATTCATTTGAAGATTTGTTGGAAAAAGAAGTAAATTGTATGACTAGAGGAGAATTAATAGCTAGTATGTGGCGAGAATTTTTCGGCGAAGAAGTTTTGGGGGCAACTATTCCTGGTCATTATTTTACAATTCTGCCACTGGCAGATGGTAGATATATTAGTATTGGGAGTTGGATTAATGAAACAGAGGGGCTGGGAATTATTAACAATTTGGAAGAATGGCAAAAAGAAAATTTTGTTCAAATTGGATTACATGAAGATTTTTATCAGGCAGGAGTGCTAAGTTGGAAGGTAGATGAATTAACTAAAAATAAAAAGACCTGGAAGTTAGCAGAAATATTGTGTCGAGAAGCAATTCGCCTAAGTCCATTAGATCCTAATCATAAAAACAATTTAGCCAATTTATTAGCTGAACAACCAAGTCGGTGGACAGAAGCAGAAGAATTGTATCGAGAAGCAATTCGTTTAAATCCAGAAGATTCTGATTATAAAAATAATTTAGCTAGTCTCTTAAGTAAACAGCCAGATAGATGGACAGAAGCAGAAGAATTGTATCGAGAAGCAATCTATTTAAATCCAGAAGATCCTAGTTATAAACATGATTTAGCTAATTTGTTAGTAAAACAACCAAGTCGATGGGAAGAAGCTGAAGAGTTATATTTAAAAGCAGAAGGATTAGCCAAAGAAGATCCTTGGTTTGCTACTTCATTAGCAAATTTTTATGATAGATATTGGGTGTATAAGTTATCTAAAGAAGAAGAAAAGAAATTTAATAAGCAGTATCCAAATCGTCGTGAAGAGGCGCTAAAATGGTATAAAAAAGCAGTGGAAGTAATGAAAGAAAATCCAGGTAAACCTAATTGGCTAACCTTAAAGCAGATTGAAAAAAGAATTGCCGAATTAGAAAAACTTGTTAAAAATTAAAAGTTAATGGTTAAAAATGAAAAAAAACAGAGAAAATCCCGCGAAATTAAGCTTTTTAAAACAACCCCCCTCAGTCCCCCCTTGTCAGGGGGGAAGTCAAAAATCCCGCGAAATTTTTATTTCTCCAAAAAATCCGCGATGGTTTGCTCGTTTTTTTCAAAATTTTCATAAAATCCGCCGTTGTGGTCACCTTTGATTTCCAGGAACTGATTTTTTTTCGCGGGATTTTCCGCAAATAAATCTTTTCCGTTTTGGAAATCAATCATCTCGTCTTCCGTGCTATGAATAACGAGAATTGGCGTGGAAATTCCCGCGAATTTTTCCAGATTATCAAACTTGTATTTTTTCAAAAAATCCGGCACGCCGTATTTTAAAACATTTGGCGTTAAGTTTTCCAAATTAGTAAAAGTTGATTCCAAGACTAGTTTTTTCGCGGGATGGCGTTTCGCCATTTCCATAGCAATCGCGCCACCGAGGCTTTGTCCCCAAAAAATGATAGAATTTCGCGGGATTTTTTTCTCGTTTACCAAATAATTGTAAACGGCTTCCGCGTCTTGATAAATATCTTCTTCGCTATTGATTTTTCCGGTGCTTTGCCCGTATCCGCGGTAATCAAAAACAGCAATGTTGTAGCCCATTTTTTTGGCAATCGCCACTCGTCCGAAATTATTAGTCAGGTTTCCGCCGTTTCCGTGAAAAAACATAATTGTCCCTTCGGGATCTTTTTCCGCGAAAAAATAGCCATGAATGGTCGTTTGGTCATCAACTTTCAAATTAAATTCTTCGGCATTTAGTTTATCTTTATCAATTTCCAAATAAATTTCGTCAGTCGGGAGGAAAATTATTTTTTCTTGTAGGAGATAAATTCCCGCGAGAAAAATCAGATAAGCAATTCCCAAGAGGATTAGAATTTTATGAAACCGAAGTTGTCCTTTTTTCATCGCGGGGATTTTAGCAGGTTTTGGAAAATCCCGCGAATTTAACCCCCTGACCCCCTTATCAGGGGGAAAATCCCGCGAAAAAATTAAAAATAAATCAATTTCTCCCCTCTTTTTGAAAGAGGGGAATTAAAGGGGTGTTTATTGAAAGTAATCAAACGCCCCCTAGCCCCCGCTTAATCTTAAGCGGGGGGACAAAAATAATTTTTCGCGGGATTTTCTTTTGCTTTTATATCGCAACAACCTAGAATTCTTTTGCAATTTAGAAAGTTCGAGTGCCTGGTCGGAAAGAGTTGGGTGGAGAATAAGTAAAATTGTTTATTTCTTTACCCATTTAAAAATGAGTGATACAGGTACACGACTATTCGTCGGAGGAATCTCATGGGGCGTTCGAGATGACGCACTAAAAGCTGCTTTTGAACAAGCAGGAACTGTTGAATCAGCAGTTGTGATTATTGACCGCATGTCTGGTCGATCTAAAGGTTTTGGTTTTGTGGAAATGGCAACACCAGAAGAAGCACAAGTTGCTATCGACATGTGGAATGAAAAAGAGCTTGATGGTCGGAAAATCATCGTAAACATTGCTCGTCCTCGTGAAGAACGAAGTTTCTAAACCTCCTAGCCCCCCCCTTGTCAGGGGGAAATGATAGAAAGGTTGTAGGGGCTGGTCTTGTGCCAGCCCTTTTTTGAAGATTTCACGGGATTTTTAGCTAATTTTTTTTTTATCACTACAATATTCAGGCGTGGGCGAGTAGCTCAGTGGTTAGAGCAGGGCGCTCATAACGCCTTGGTCGAGAGTTCAATTCTCTCCTCGCCCACCACTATCGTTATTTTGGCGTGCGGAAAAATCCCGCGAGATTTGAATAACTCATTTTAACTTAACCCCCTGCTTCCCCCTTGGAAGGGGGACAAGAAAATCCCGCGAAATTTTGCATTTTTGATAAAAAGATTTAAAAAAGTCTTGACATAATGGGGGGGTATTATCTTGTGTGTGATATATTTTAATCTCTTAAAAAATGAGAAGGATAGACAAAATTAAATACGCATTAATTTTTTCCGGCGTGTTAAGTGGAAATGTTTTAAATGCACAGCAAAATGTAGCACAGCAAACCAAAAATGTAGTTGAGCGCATAGAAATTGATAAGGAGATAAAACATCATAACAAAGTAGAAGAGCTAATTGATAGAATATCAGATTTAGAAACATGTGAATTGTTCCCTAGCGGAACAAGTGAAATGTATGCGACCTTAAACCCGCAAAGTATAAATAAATTTTTGGAAATGTTTAGAAATAGTGGGTTTGATGCAGAAGGATTTAGATTGGAAATAGGGAAGTTTTTTGTAGAAAATCCTGAATTTTACAATGAAGTAAAAGGACTAAAACTAGATCCAGAAGTTGATAATATTTTACAAGAGATTTCTGACTTGCCAGAGGAAGAAAAGACAGGCATGATAATTGAATACCTTAGTATGTTGCGTAATAATATGGAGGATTCTATAGACATTAGGAAAGAGGTGATAGTAATTTTAGTTTTATTGTTGCTATTAGTTTTTACTACTCAATCTGAGCATTAGTGACAACTTTTAAATCCCGCGAAATTTTAAACCGGGGCGAGGAGGTAGTATAAAACGCCGGCGACTTCGCGCCAGAAAAAGTAAGAACCTCGTGAATATTTTCCCTGACTATAAGTTGCCGATTGCGTGGCGAAATTTTTGATTCCTAAGCGCCACGCCAGTAATTTTATCCGTGCGAGATGGAAATCGTTGGAAACAAAAACAAAAGATTTTCCCGCGAAATTTTGCTGTAAGTTTTTCAAAGTCTCCAAAGTATTGTTCCCGTTGTAATCCAAAAACAAATTTTTCGCGGGAATTTTGTTTTTTAAAGCGATTTTTTTCATGACATCGGCTTCGTGTGCACCATATTTAGATTTTCCGCCAGACAAAATTAAACAATGCACTTTTTTTTCTTTATATAAATTTATCCCAGTTATCGTCCGGTCAAATAAAGCCTGTGAGGGAATGTCGTCCCGCCAGACCGCTGCGCCAAAAATCACTGCACAATCTTTTTGTTCAGAAAGTTGATTATCCATATTTACATAAACAAAACTAGCGGACAAAAAAGTTAAAAACAAACCAAGTAAAATACCAATTTTTAGAGATTTTTTACAAAACTCCCAAAAGCCAAAGTTTTTTCGCGGGATTTTTTCAGAAGTTTCCATTAGAATTTGATTTCTTTGCGACTATTTTCCAAGCGCCGACTACCTTTGTTTTTTACTTGCAAATTTATCTTCATCAAACCGTGTTCACTAGTTTTGGGAATGCTGAAAATGCGCGTTTTAATCGTTGGATTATCTATTTTTTCCGCGAAAATATTTTCTCCATCCAACGAAGCACTTAATTCCAACCAATCCACATCTTCCGGATGAGGAATAACAATTGTCACGGAAATGGCTTCGCGAAGGGCTTTAACAGTCGTTATTTCTGGATCTTTATCGGCTAAATGAACATTGCGCTGAACAAAAATCGGAATGTTCTTTTTGGTTATATTATTATGCACATCCCACGCTTGAATGGTGATGAATTTTTTACCAGAATCGGTGCCAACATTGATTGTTTTTTTATAAGGTTCTTGTTGCAGGTAGCCCAAACTTTCTCCATCATACAGAACTTCCACCGCTTTTACATTTGATTCAAAGTCCTGAACTTTAGCAAGAATATCAATCTGAGAATTCGCGGGAATTTTTTGGTCGGCTAGGGGACTGAGGAAAGTTATATTTGGACCATTGGTGTCCGGAGCGATTTTGACACTGATTTCGTCTTTGCTGGCGTTATTTTGAAAATCCTCGACCACCACTTTAATAACATGAGTACTTCCCGCCTCAATTTTCGCGGGAATTTGGATTTTCTCGTTCCATGGTGCGGAATTTCGAACACTAATCAGCTGGTCATCAAAATAAAATTCAATACTTTTGACATTATTCAGCGGCGCTATGGAAGTGTTTATTTGCACTTCTCCCGGAGCAATAATTCCTTTGTCTTTCGGTGTTACGATTTTGATTTTCGTCAAACTATTGAAACGAGAATTGTTTGATCCGCGGTTGCGACGACTAAGCAGTTTCTGCAAACGCGCCAGTCGTTCGGCGTATTCTTCCGGAGTTAAATCCCGCGAAAATTCGTTTTTTCCGTCTTTATCGTCTTCTTCGTCGTCCATAATTTCTCCGAGAGACCGCATAAATTTAGGATGTTTTTTTATCCATTCCTGCACCGGAACTTCCCAGTTTGGCAGATCGGGACGAAGCGAATGCAGTTCCAGAACATATCTTTCAGTTTTCGCGAAATCTGGCGTAAAGCGATTGGCTAAGCGACCAGAAATGCGATCAATTTTAACTTTTTTGAGCTCATCATCTTTCTCGGTCGGCACAGAATAACTGGCGAAAAGGGCTTCTTTTACAATTTTCTCGGGAGTTTTATCAGTGGCTAATTTTCCAGTGAATTTGTTAATTTTTCGTTTTTCTAACGGCACAACTGGATATTTTTTGTCTTTTTTCGCGGGATTTCTCTCAAACAAAATTTTATGTGCTTCGGTCATAAATTTTTTCCAAACTGGTGCGGCAACGGTTAATCCTGTCGCTCCAGAGTGCATTGGTTTCCCGCGATTATTTCCAACCCAAACTCCAGCCACCAAATTTGGCGTAAATCCAATAGTCCAGCTATCACTCGGTACAACCGTTAGTTTAGAATTTTCCGCACTTTCCGGTTCATCAGGATTATAATCGGGATTTTTCGCGGGACGATTAGAAGTTCCCGTTTTCGCTCCGTTATCGATTCCGTCAAGTTGTAAAAGTTTATTCCAATCAAAGTCATCAGTTGTTGGTCGTGTTGTTTCATCGGTCAAAATTTCGCGGACTAGGGCGGTTGCTTCCGGTTCAAGACCTTCTTTTTTGACTTTTTCAAGATCAAATTTCTCCAAAGTTTTGCCTTTGGAATCGCGAATTTCTAGAATTGCCGACGGCTCAAACAAACTTCCGTCCCGCGCGAAAGCTTGGAAACTGGCAATATGGTGAAGTGGTTCAACTTCCGCTACTCCAATTCCCAAAGCAACTCCATGTTTAGCGGGATCGCCTTCCATTTTTAGTCCTAATTTTCGCGAATTTTCGAAAATCTTTTTCGGATCGGCTAGATAAGCCATTTTAACCGCCGCCACATTCAAACTAGCATTCAAAGATTCGCGGGCGGACTTTGGTCCACGATACTTTCCATCAAAATTTCGCGGGATATAGCCGCCCCCAAAATCTGTTTCAACATCAAAAATTTGCGTTGAAGGAACATAGCCTTTTTCAAAAGCTGATTCGTAAACAAGTGGCTTAATACTCGACCCTGGTTGACGCGATGAAGTTAAAACATCAACTTGTCCGTCAATATCGGAATTGAAGTAGTCTTTTCCACCGACATACGCCAAAATTTGTCCGTTGTCTGGATCGATGGCGGTCATCGCGACATTTGTGGCGCCATAAGTTTCGGCGTAGTGCGGAGTTTTTTCAGCAATTGTTTTTTCCGCGAGATTTTGTAAATCGTGGTCAAGCGTTGTGTAAATGTGAAATCCCCCGTTTTTCAAAAACTCTTTTCCGTATTTTTCCTCCAAAAGTTGGCGAACATAGAAAACAAAATGTGGAGCTTTGATGTCGTCCTTTTTTTCGCGGAATTCTAAGTTTTTTGATTCACTAAAAGCAACTTTGAATTGCTCAAAAGTGATTTGGTCAGTGTCGAGCATTCTTTGTAAAACTAAATCTTTTCGTCCTTTTTTATAAATATTTTCGCCAGTTTCTTTGTCGTATTCATAAAATCCCATCAACAAATCGCGATGAGATCCGTAAGGGGAAAATAATGTCGGTCGTTGCGGAAGTCCGGCTAGAACAGCCGCTTCGGCAATGGTTAAATCCCGCGAACTTTTCCCGAAAAATTTCCGCGATGCGGCTTCAATTCCGTGAGCATTACTACCGTAAGGGATTTTATTGAGATACATTTCCAGAATTTCGTCTTTGGAAAACGCCAGCTCCATTTTTATCGCTAACAACAGCTCGTTGTATTTTCGCAAGAGTGTTTTTTCGCTCGACAAAAAAGTGTTTTTGACCAACTGTTGAGTAATAGTTGATCCACCACGAGCTCCACCAATTCCAAAAAAGCGGTGCAAAGCAGCTTTAATCAAAGCTGGCACATCAAATCCAAAATGGTGATAAAAACCATCATCCTCAATAGCGATTGTGGCTTTTTTAATCCACGGGGAAATTTCTTTGAGCGGGACATATTCCCGATTTTCATCACCATGAATAATATAAAGGATATGGTCGTTTAAATTCGCGGGATTTTCCAGGGCTTGGCGGTCATAGATAATTGTTGATTGTGCGAAATTAAGTTGGGCAGCATTTTTCACACTCGGTAAAAAGAAAATTGCGTAAATCATGGAAAAAGCGACAAATCCGCCAAATCCCCATAAACAAAACTTCAAAATCCTCTTCCATAGCGGAATTTTCGCGGGATTTTTTCCACTCATCAAGTTTTTCATCTTTCGCCAAAAAGACGATTGTCGACGACGAGGACGAAAAGTTTTGATTTGCATGTTTGAGTGGAATTTCAGGCTAGATTTTATTTATTGAGAAATAATTGGCAAATCCCGCGAAATTTTTATATGGAAAATAAAATAAAAA
>JALVIB010000042.1 GCA_027028725.1 Candidatus Altimarinota bacterium | reverse complement strand
TTATAGCATAAAAAAAAATCCCCCACAACATTCGTAGGGGCAGGCGCGAAAAAATAAAACTATTTTCGAGCTGGTGGTGTTTGTTTGGCGGGCGAGAAATCTTCGAAATTATTCCGGCGGTTATCTTAATGAGCAGATAAATTAAAAAATTCGCGGGATTTTCCCTAATGACTCATTGAAACCTCTTTTTTCGCGGGATTTTCGTTGGTAGGAATTTTAAAAGTATTTTTTCCCTGTATCCATTCGGTTTTATTACCTTTTCTATGAAAATAATGCACCTCGTCTCCTTTAAGAATATACTTCATCCGATAAACAGAACCACTCTTTTTTTCTTTCTCAACAATAACACCGACATTTTTACTGTCAGAGAAAATTTTGTAGCTTATATCATATTCTGGGTCTAAAATATCAAAATTCGTATAAACATCATTTACATAAACCCCGATAAGTCCATCCTCATCTTTTTGAAAAGTAATGTGCAATTTATCGATAACTTCGGCGAGTTTGGGATTTTCCGCGACTTTTGTGTAGTCGGTTACCACGCCATTGGCTTTGGCATCGTTGATTTCCTTTTTGGATTGGTGAGTTTCGATTTTGGTGATGATGGCGCTGATTCTTTTTAGTAACTCGGTAGCTTCATCTACTTTTTTTTGGCTATAGTCTATTTCTTTCTGAGAAATTTCTCGCGAAATTCCGGTAGTCCCCGCTTTTGCTCGTACTAAATTATCTTGAGATCTGCTATGAAAATCTTCATACCAATCAAAACATTGCCCAACTTTGTCATACATTTCCTCCAATCCTTCCAGCAATTTTTTCGCATTTTCCGCGGACATTTCCGAAACATCCAATCCCTCCAACGAAGCCAACAAAGTTTTGGCGTCTTTCATTATTTTTTCTACTTCCTGTTGTGTTAGAGGCGGGGTTACTTCTGAAATTTCGCGGGATTTTGAAAATTTCGCGGGATTTTTGAAATCAGCTGTGGCGTCGTAGGTTTGGGTGTCCACTTGGTTTCTAGTATCAGTTATGTTGGTTTCTACAACCACTTGGGCGTTTAATTCGCGTAGAGCTGCTGCGGATTCCTCTACCGCATTATTTTTAACGACATCTGGTGATAAGAAGTTTTCTATCATTTTATTGTGATTTTAGAAGACAAATATATGAAAATTTGTCAACACCAGTATACCGAAAAATAGGTGTTTTTGCAAATTTTTTAAAAAAATCCCCACCGCAGAGCGGGGCGCGGCGCGAAAAAATAAAACTATTTTCGAGCCGGTGGTGGTTATTTAACTTTTCTATTTTCCCTCAAATGCTTTTAAAATAGCAAATAATATTTTCTCATACTCATGACGGAAAAGACTTGAGCCCTTTTGAGGAGACTCTGTCTTTTCCTCTTTTTGGAATCCCAACTTGACACTATGTCTACACCTATCTAGTCCTTAACTAATTTTGCATTTGACAATAAAGGCGCTTTTACTAAAATCCCCGCGAATTTATAACTTATTAAAGAATGTTAGTAATCAGATTTGCTCGATTTGGACGAAAAAAAAGCGCTTTTTTTAAGCTAGTTGTAGCGGAAAAAGCTCGCGCCGTACAAAAAAAACCAGTTGCTGAACTAGGTTGGTTTAATCCACACACTGACGGCGGTAAAGGAGAATTCAAATTTGATGCCGAAGCAGTGAAGAAATATATTGCCAACGGAGCGCAAGTTTCTCAAGCTGTTGCGCGAAAATTAGTTAAAGAAGGAATCAAAGAAGCCGGGAAATTTATAAAACAACGCGTAACTAAACCGAAAAAAGAAGCACCAAAGGAAGAGCCAAAAGAAGAAACTTCAGTGGAAGAACCAGCTGAAGCACTAACCGAAGAGGATTCTACTGATGATTCAGCCGCTGAAGAAAAACCAGCGGAATAATTCGCGGGAAATTTTGCTTTATCTGAATTTTTAATTTAACATGCCCTTGTCATGAGTGAGAAAAATCTGGCTGTCAGTTTTGTGCAATATGTTTTACAACAACTTTGTTCTCATACCGATGAAATCGTCGTTGAATCAAAAGACGATGATCGCGGGACTTTGATTACTGTTCAAGTTAACGAAGAAGATATGGGGAAAATAATTGGGAAAAGCGGGCAAACCGTTTCTGCTTTGCGAACTTTATTGTCAGTGATTTCCGCTCGTGAAGGTAAACGATATTTTCTAAAAGTTATTGACCCTCGGGAGTCGTAAATCCCGCGAAATTTTCTTAACCACACTTAAAAATGCCAGTTCCTGCTGACGATCGCGTAATCCCAGCTGTTCAATATCTAGACAATGGTGTAGATGCGGGAGTAGATGCCGGGACAAGTGTTATTCATCATGCAACTACAACTATTCCTCATGTTACAAACCCGATGATGGCTGATCCGTCAGGTGTTGCCGGTCCGGCTAGCGCGCTTGCTCATTATTCAGTGATGGATTTGGTGCAAATTTTTGTGGTTTACGCTTTTATTATTGCTGCGGGGCTTTCGGCTTTATTCATCTTTATCGGGGGGGTGAATTTTATTCTTTCAGGAGGAGATGACGAGAAAATTAAAAAAGCCGTAAACACTATCCGGTACTCAATTGTTGGATTGATTGTGACTATTTTAAGTTTTACTTTCGTGACAATAGTTGGGCGAATTTTTGGCTTAGATTTTATGTCTTATCTTTCTTACGACAAAATCCGAACTTCTATTACAACTTTGATTAACAGTTCTAAATCCAATCATAGCGGTGGATCGTATTTTCGCCTACCACGGAAATAAAATCCCGCGAAAAAATGAATTTACAAAAAGGATGGGAGTGGTTTCTAGAAGCCTTGTTTCCACCAAAGTGTCTAATTTGTCGTCGTGAAGGAAAGTTTCTTTGCGCTAAACATTATAAATTCAAACCAGCTCCGCCTTCGCGGACAAAATTTCAGTATGTTGATGAAATTTTTGCGGCGGTTGCTTATGATGATTTGGTTTGTAAAAAATTGGTGGAAGCTTTTAAATTTCGCGGGATTTCTGATTTAGCTGAAATTATGGCGAACGAAATTGTTTACCGGAATAAGAAATTTTTAGAAAATTCTATTCTTGTTCCCGTGCCTTTGCACTGGACACGAAAAATTTGGCGTGGCTTTAACCAAGCCGAAATTCTCGCGAAAAAAATTGCTGAAAAAGTGGATTCCGCAGAATTCCGCTGCGTCCCGCAAGGCGGTGGCGAAATTTTGAAGCGTTCCAAAAAAACTCGTCAGCAGGCCAAATTATCCAAAAAAGAACGAATTAAAAATACGGAAAATGCTTTTGTTTTTGTAGGGACAGGTCGCGACCTGTCCTTAAAAGAATTAACAAACAAACAAATCATCCTTATCGATGATGTTGTCGCTAGTGGCTCAACTCTAGATGCAGCGGCTAAAACTCTAAAATTCGCGGGATTTCAAAATGTGAAAGCAGTGGTCTTCGCGCGTGGTGGAAAGGTTTAAAATTTTATAAAAAAATTGACAACCTCCACCAAATTCCCTAAATTCCGCCAGCAATTTAAGAAATTTTCAAAATGTTAGCAAAAAGACGATGGCGAAAACGATTACGAACTCACGGATTTCGTGCGCGAATGCGTACTAACGGTGGGCAAAATGTGCTTAAAGCTCGACGACGCAAAGGGCGCAAACAATTGTCAGTTGCACCAAAACGAACGCCTTGGACCTAAGAAAACCATGATAAATAAAAGAATATTGCACAATAAAAAAACACAATAGCAAAAATAAAATTCGTCTTTTTGGCTAATTTCTCTTCAAAATAGTGATATCCGTAGGTATTTACGAAAATCA
>JALVIB010000041.1 GCA_027028725.1 Candidatus Altimarinota bacterium | reverse complement strand
ATGTCATAAGCGCAAAAATAAAATTCACCTTTTTGGCTAATTTCCCCTCGAAATAGCGATTTCCGTAGCCCGCTACGAAAATCAATTTCTCGAAAAAATTACCTCAAAAATCTTAAAATTTTCTGTTTTGCGTTATTTATCAGAGTTTCCTAGAATAAAACCAATGTCAGCAATTTTTTTAATCGGATTTCGGGGGAGCGGGAAATCAGCTTTGGGGAAAGGAGCGGCGGAGATTTTGGAAGTGCCGTTTGTGGATTTAGATGAAATTTTTCGCGGGAAATTTGGTGAGATTAAGGACTTTGTGGCGGAAAAAGGTTGGGACGAGTTTCGGCAGAAAGAAGCCGAGATTTTGCAAAATTTCGCGGGATTTTCGGGGATAATTGCGACCGGTGGGGGAATTATTGAACTTGAAAAAAATCGCGAGTTTTTAGCCAAGCAAAAGACGATTTTTATTGATTTGCCTTTGGAAGTTCTCTTGCATCGTTTGACGAAAAAAGCCGAGAAACGACCACGATTAGAAACGGATAAAGATTTAGAAACAGAAATCCGCGAGAATTTTCTGCGCCGTCTGCCACTTTATCAAAAATCCGCGAAATTTTCGTTTTCGCCAGATCCGGAACTTTCCAAAACAGCTAATGCGGAAAATCTCGCGGGATTTTTAAATAAAATTACCTGAATAATAAATTTTTCTCATTCCCGCGGAGGCGGGAATCTAGTCTGAAATAAAAAACCGTTTTCAGCATAAAATAGGAATAAATCTTAAAGTCTGGATACCTGCCTTCGCAGGCATGAGATAAGGAAGCAAAATTTCGCGGGATTAGTAGAGATAGTGCGGGGTTTGTAGTTCTCTAAAAGAAAAAATTTGACAAAATAAAAATAAATGATAGTTTTTTATTGTAATTATTTCTTAACAATATAAATTATGAAAAATCATGTCCCAGGAACATTTAAAATAGAAAAAAATGTTGGGTGTAAATACACAGTAGAAGTGGGCGGAGGACCAGAAAAGAATATCGACTTGGTCTTAAATACTTGTACAGGAGAAATTGAAAATGTGATTTGTAATGCCAAATACGCAGGGAAAAGAAATAAAAACTGTTTGCTTTTGGAAGGAGATTGCCCATACATGAAGGATAAAGAAGAATAATTTTCTGTGAAATTTTCTGCGAAAGTCCCCCCGCAAGGCGGGGGGATTTAGGGGGATTTGCAAATAGGAAGTAGATTGCCGCGCTCCGCTCGCAATGACGAAATACAAATCCCGCGAAATTTATCGTGGTAAATCGGTAATGGCAATTTCTTTAATCACAACTTCGCCGATTTTTCGCGGGATTATGAATTGGATTTTGTCGCCGGCGCGTTTTTTGTCGTTGATCATTTCCGCCCAGAGTTCCGCCCAATCCCAGTCATTTTTTCGCGGGAAAAGTTTTTCCACGACAGCGGAAATATTTTGAACAACTTTTTTGTCCGTAATTTCCAAAGTTTCCCCAAACTGCGCTGACAATTTCAAGCCAATGGCAACCGCTTGTCCGTGCGGAATTTGGTAGTGGGAAACGCTTTCAATGGCGTGCGCAAAAGTGTGTCCGAGATTGAGTTTGATGCGCTCACCGGATTTTTCGCGGGAATCTTTTTGAACGATTTCCGCTTTGATTTTGACGGATTGCGGGATTAAAGAAACTAAATCAGTCCACGAAAAATCCCGTAAAAATTTTTCCGCAATTTTTGTAAAATGCTCTTTGTCCGCGATAATTCCGTGTTTGAGCATTTCCGCCAGTCCGTTTTTTAATTCAGTTTTCGGTAAAGTCGCGAGAAATTCAGGGCAAATCAAAACCGCTTCGGGAAAGGCAAAAGTCCCCAACTGATTTTTTCCCCAGCTGGTATCAATTCCTGTTTTCCCGCCAATGCCGGCATCGACCATCGCCAACAAAGAAGTCGGCACCAGAACAAACGAAATTCCGCGCTGGTAAATGCTCGCGGCAAATCCCGTCAAATCGGTCACCACACCACCACCGATGCCGATTAGCAAACTTTGGCGATCAAGGTTTTCGCGTGCCATTCGTTCGGTTAATTTCGCGAGATTTTCTAAATTCTTGTGTTCTTCACCGGCTGGCAAAATGAAGATTTCGGCATCTAATTCGACAAAAAAATCTTTTTGTTTTTGCCAAATATTTTCACCGGTCACGATTAGGATCTTTGAAAAATCCCGCGAAATTTTGCTTAATTCGTCTATGACAGCCGATTTTTCCGCGAAAAATTTTAGCGGACAGATTTTTTCGGAAGCGGGGATTTTTAGTTCGATGGTTTTCATTTTTGTAGAGATTTATTTCGCAAAAAGTGGTCCAGCAAAACATGCGCGGTCATGGCTTCGACAATTGGCAAAGCGCGTGGCAAAACGCACGGATCGTGGCGACCGCCGACTTTTTCAATTGTTGAATTTTCGCCACCGCCTTGCGGGGCGCAGCGGGAATTAGAAATTGTTTTCTGCGCTTTCTGAATTGTCGAAGTTGGTTTGAAAGCCACGCGAAAAACTAAATCGTTCCCGTTGGAAATTCCGCCCAGCACACCGCCGGCATTGTTACTCAAAAACTCAACTTGCCCGTTTTTTACGCGCATTTCGTCGTTGTGTTCACTGCCAAACATTTTGGTCGCGGAAAATCCCGCGCCAATTTCAAACCCTTTAGTCGCGGGAATGCTCAACATAGCTTTGGCTAAATCTGCTTCCAAGCGGTCAAAAATCGGTGCGCCCAAACCGGTCGGCATTTTTTCCACTACACACTCGATAATCCCACCAACACTATCACCGGCTTCTTTGGCTTGTAAGATGATTTCCGAAAATTTCGCGGGATTTTGTTCACCGTGAATTTCGGTGATTTTTGCGGAAATTTCTAAATCGGTGAATTTCGCCAAAACTTGTTTCGCCAGCGCGCCCGCGACAACGCGCGAAATTGTTTCACGAGCGCTCGCTCGTCCGCCACCACTTTTCGCTAAAATTCCGTATTTTTCCTGATAAGTGAAATCAGCGTGCCCCGGTCGAAAATCCCGCGAAATTTTCTGATAATCCTGCGGTTTAGTGTTCTCGTTTCGGACGAGAAAGCCAATTGGCGAACCGAGAGTTTTGCCGTCTTCCAAACCGGATAAAATCTCGATTTTGTCCTTCTCATCGCGAGGAGTGGTCAGCTCGTTTTGCCCGGGACGACGGCGGTTTAGCTCGTTTTGGATTTCCGCCAAATCAATTTTTAAATTCGCGGGAATTCCGTCAATCACGCCACCAATCGCTTGTCCGTGCGATTCACCGAAACTCGTCAGCCGATAAATTTTTCCAAAAGTGTTCATTGTAAAAGGTTGTTTAATGTTTTTAAATCGATTTGTCCGGGAGCAACTTCGTGGTTTTTAATTCCCACAAAAGTGTAAAATCCCGCTTTGGCAAAAATCCCGCGAGAAATTTTTCCAAACTCGCCCATGCCCGCGAGAATCCATTTTTCTTGATCAAGATTTTTGCTCAAATTGTAGAATTCAAATAAATCTTCCGCGGTATCCAGATTTACGGCGAGTTTATGAAATTTAGCGGGAATTTCCAGAAGTTGCCGGATAGTTTCCGCCGTTTTTTCGCGGGAAAATTTGTCGAAAAGGTGGGCAGAAATAAGGAGATTCCCTTTGGCTCCCTCTCCCTCGGGGAGAGGGTTGGGGTGAGGGCGAAAATCCCGCGAGAAATTAACCCCCCGCTCCCCCCTTGGAAGGGGGGCATGAGAAATCCCTGCGAGCAAATCCCCCCGACCTCCTTTATCAAGGGGGAGTTTGTTTGGATTGTTTTTTGAAACAACCCCCCTCAATCCC
>JALVIB010000040.1 GCA_027028725.1 Candidatus Altimarinota bacterium | reverse complement strand
AAAATTCCCGCGAAATTTTACAACGGCAGATCGTCCATAGTTGGAAATTTCTCCAAAGATTTCGCCAGTAATTTGGCAACTTGCAAATTGATTATCAGCGGAATATTCGCGTCAATTGTGGCACGGCGGATTAGGTAACCATCAGTTCGTTCCTCGTGGGAAAACTTGTTTGGTGTATTGATAACCAGCGAAACTTCTTTATTAGCGATTAAATCCGCAACATTAGGATGTTTGTTCTCTGAAATTTTATAAACCGTTTCACACGGAATATGGTGTTCGTTAAATAATTTCGCGGTTTTTTCCGTCGCCACCAGCTTAAATCCAAGTTTTAAAAACTTTCCGGCAGTCGGACGAAAATCCACTTTGTCGCGGAGTTTTCCTAAGGTGACTAAAATCTTGGAGCCCGGTTCAGGCATAGTAAATCCTGTGGAAATCATACTTTTCAAAAACGCTTCTTCTTCTGTTGCACCAAAACAGCCAACTTCTCCGGTGGAACTCATCTCCACTCCTAGAGCGGGATCAGCGCCTTTCAGACGCGAGAAAGAGAACTGGGCGGCTTTCACTCCGACCTGAGTAGTTTCCAATAAATCTTTTTCTTGCGGTTCAACTTTTTCACCAACGAGAACTTTGGCAGAAATTCCCGCGAAATTTTGGTTCAAAACCTTGCTGGCAAACGGAAAACTTCGACTAGCTCGCAAATTACACTCGATTACCTTAATTTCGTTCTGTTTCGCGAGAAATTGGATATTAAAAGGTCCGGTTATATTCAGTTCTTTCGCTAATTTTTTCGCGACATTTTTAACTCGACGGATTGTTTCTAAATACAAATATTGTGGCGGCAAAGTAATCGTCGCGTCTCCAGAATGCACACCGGCATTTTCGACATGTTCCGCGATTGCCGAACAGACAATTTCACCATTTTGCGCTACCCCGTCAAACTCGATTTCTTTGGAATTTTCTTCAAACTTGGAAATTACCACCGAAGTATTTTCTTTACCCGTTCCCACAGCGGTATTTAAAAAATCGCGGAGTTGTTCCTCGTTCATTGCCACCGCCATCGCCGCTCCGGAAAGCACAAAAGATGGTCGGACGAGGACAGGATAACCAACTTTTTCCGCGAATTTAAAGGCATCTTCCAGTTTATCAAAACTTGCCCATTGAGGTTGTTCAATTTCTAAATCATCACACATTTGCGAAAATTTCCCGCGATCTTCACAACGATCAACTGATTCAACGGAAGTTCCCAAAAGATTAAGCCCCGCATCGTGTAGAGCTTGCGCCATGTTTTGTGCGATTTGCCCACCGGTGGAAAAAATCACTCCGTCCGGTTCTTCTTTGGCACAAATATCTAAAACTTTTTCAATTGTCAGTTCTTCAAAATAAAGGCGATCACATTCATCAAAATCTGTCGAAACCGTTTCCGGATTAGAATTGATAAAAACAGTCTTAAATCCTAGTGATTTCAGTGTCCGTAAAACTTGTACTCCACACCAGTCAAACTCAACAGAACTTCCAATGGTATAAGGACCCGAACCGATTATCAGAATTTTATCTCCTTTTTTCATCTGGAGCATTCTAAACTTTTTTTCAAAAAATTAAAACAAAATTTCGCGGGATTTTTCGCTGAAGAAAAGAGGAAATTTAGAGGTCAGAAGAATGTAGGGGCGATTAGTAATCGCCCCTACTTGTAAACTCGTGAACTTGTCAACTCGTAAACTACCTTTATTTACCTTTCCCTTTATTCCTCTCCCTCTCTGCAGAGGCGACTCGGCGGAGATATTCTTTTCTTATACGAAAGAATTGAAATCCCGCGAAAAAAATACTTATGGCGGTTGTGAAAACAATAAAAATTGGTCGTGATAAAGCTTCCATTTGCGCAAAGCGCGCCAAAACAAAAATTATTCCGAGGATTCCCAGAATTTGAAAAGGCCAGAGTTTTTTGCGGAGAGATTTTTTCAAATATTTATTTTTTTTCGCGGGATTTTTCAAAATACTCCCCAGCGAAAGTAAAATTATAAAGAAAATTAAGAGCGGAAAACCTTCTAAAAAGTCTCCACTTGGATTTTTGTTCAACAAATAAGAAAGCGAAAATAGTTTAGAAAAATTCATTTTAAAACTTTTTTCTTAAAAAATAAGTTAATCCAGCGACAATTAGTAAAGAGAAAATTTGCTCAATACGAACTTCGCCAAAAACCATTATTGTTGGATTTCCGACCCAAAATTGCAAGAAAAATTCCGCGAAAAAATACAGCACAGCCACTGTTATAGCGAGTTTTCCGTGCTGGCGATAAAAAGTTTTTCCGTAGCGTAAAACCCAGTTTAAAAGTAATAAATGAATAATAAAAGCGTAAATTGTGACAGGATGAACGGGCAAAATTGTGTCAACACCAAAAGTTTCGTATTGAATTCCCCACGGCAAAGAAGTTTCCGTTCCGTAAGTTGCTCCAGTTATAAATCCTGCCAAATCGTTCAAACAAATTCCCGTTAACATCGGAATAATCAGCAGATCAAGCCAGCGCAGGGGATCGTGTCCAGTTTTTTTCAAGTCATAAATCATAAACCAGAAACTTCCCAAGAAAACTCCAAAGAAATTAATTCCGCCTTCCCAGAAAGTGATAAACGAAGTCCAGCCGTAGTTAGAAAAAATCGCGGGATTTAATGCTAAAGCTAGAAGTCGTCCCACAGTTATTCCTGCGACAACCCAGCGCCAAAGGTGATGTGCTAGAAAATCGGTGTCGAGACCTTCATCTTTCAGTTTTCGAAAAAACATCCAAACTACTAGACAAAAAATAAGTGCCAGTAAAATTCCATTTATGCGTAAAACAAAAGATCCAAAACCGAGTTGTGAAAAATTCATCACCAGTATTCTAATTCTTTGAAAATTTATTGCAATTCCCGCGAAATTTTGGCAAAATCCGCCCTGCCATATTTATCAAACAAAGATGACTAAACAAAAAGGAAAGAAAAATAATTCAGATAATTTAGAAAACCCACTATTGAAAAAAGTGGAAAAGCTTGAACAAGAACTTTTGGAAATGTCTGAAAAGCTAGAGCAAGCCGAAGCACAAAGAACGCGAGCTTTGGCGGATTTGGCGAATTTTCAGCGCCGTGAAACAGAAAATCGCGCGAAATGGTCGGATATGGCGGTTTCGGATTTTTTGAAGAAATCTTTACCGGTTTTTTTAGAACTTTCGCTAGGCGCGGAACATTCCGAGGACGAGAGTTTTCACAAAGTTGTCCAAAAATTCTTTGAAAATCTCGCGAAAAATGGTTTGGAAAAAATTTCTCCGAAAGCGGGAGAAACGATTGATCCTTATTTGCACGAAGTTCTAATGATTGCCGAAGGAGAGCCGGGGAAAGTCGTACAGGTGCTTGAACCCGGTTGGAAATATAAAGAAACGGTTATTCAGCCGGCAAAGATTTCGGGGGCGAGTGAGTAGGGAGTTAATAGTTAAAAATTAATAGTTAAAAGTTAATAATTATTTTAGTTGTTTAAAAAATTTCGCGGGATTTTCATCATTGTCATTGCGACCCCGCTTTGCGGGGGAAGCAATCTACTTCCTTTTTTGATAAATGAAAAATGGAATTTTGGTTTTAAGACTAGATTCCCGTCTTCACGGGAATGAGGCACAGAAAAATCCCGCGAAAATTACAAAATCCCCCTCAATCCCCCTTTAAACGAAAGGGGGAGGATATCAGCAAGAAAAACAAAAAATAATAAAATTTTTCCTTTGGCTCCCTCTTTTTTGAAAGAGGGCGGGGGGTGATTTTTCAAAAAACAAAATCCCGCGAAATTTTAGATAATAAAAAAACATCCCGACAGAGCGGGATGTTTTTAGTGACCTTT
>JALVIB010000039.1:8536-10871 GCA_027028725.1 Candidatus Altimarinota bacterium | reverse complement strand
GAATAAAACCTAAATTTATCCTCTTCGATAAAAATTTTGAGGAGAAAATTAAAGAGATTCTGAAACAAGTTCAGAATAACAAAAGTTGGGCATTGGCGATGGAAAATTCTGCGAGCTTAGCGCAAAAAGACTATTGGCAGAAAATTTTTCCGCAGGCGAAAATCATCGCTACCGATAAAATTATTGAAAATTGGCGAGCGATTAAAAATGCAAATGAGTTGCAAAAAATTCGTCAAGCCTGTCTGCGACTGGATAAAGTTTTTGCGGACAAAGAATTTTTTCGCGGGATTTTGCGCGAAGGCGTGACGGAAAAAGAAGTCGCTTTTGAGCTAGAAATGAAGCTTCGCGATCACGGAAAATACAAATTATCGTTTCCGGTCATTGTTGCTTTTGGCGAAAATTCTGCCATTCCACACCACAAACCAAGCGATCGCCAACTAAAATCCCGCTGCGCCCCGCAAGGCGGTGGCGAAAATATTTTGATTGATTGTGGAGTGAAATTTGAAAATTACTGCTCAGATATGACGCGGAATTTCTTTCTCGGCGAGCCGAGTAAAGAATATTTAGAGGCGTTTGAGACACTTCTAGCTGTGCAGAAAAAAACCGCGAAAAATTTCCAAATCGGAAAAAAATTATTAGATGCTGAAGCATTTTGCAGAAAAGAATTAGGAAATTTCGCGGGATTTTTCACGCATTCTTTGGGACACGGAGTTGGCTTGGATATTCACGAATTACCAAATTTTTCACCGAAAGAACAAGCTGTTTTCACCGCTGGACAAGTGGTTACCTGCGAACCGGGCTTGTATTTCCCGCGAAAATTTGGAATTCGCATCGAAGACCAGATTTTAATCACTAAGGACGGACCAGAGATTTTGACCAAAACTCCAAAAGAGCTTATGATTTTGTAGACTAACCCCCTCGCCCCCTTGTCAGGGGGAATATAAAAAAACACTATGGAAGAAAAAAATATAAAATATCTGGTGGCGATTCATCGAGCGATGAATTTGACTTTTTTGCGCTACAAAAAGCTTAAAGCATTTTTTGCAAATGATTGGCAAAAGGTTTGGGAGGCAAACATTCGTGATTTGCAGGCTTCGGAAATTGATACACCGGCGATTACTAATTTCCTAAAATCTCGCGAAAAAATTTCGCCTGAAAAAGAAATAGAGCTTTTGGAAAAATGCGGGGCAAAAGTTCTGGTTTATGGGGAAAAAGATTATCCCAAAACTTTGAAAAACCTCTATTCTCCGCCTGTTTTATTGTTTTGTCGCGGGGAAATTTTGCCAACTGATTTCCCATCAATTTCGGTTGTTGGATCGCGAAAATTGAGCCACTACGGCAAACGCGCCATCGAAAAAATTGTCGGCGAAATTTCCCGCGAAAAAATCACCATCGTCTCGGGATTGGCTTTGGGAGCGGATTTTCAAGCGCATCGAGTCGCGCTCAATAACGGTGCGCGAACAATTGCCGTGCTGGGAAGCGGGATTGATAACATTTCCCCGCGCACTCACGAAAATTTCGCGGGAAAATTTTTAGCTGAAAATAAGGGGGCAATTTTGTCGGAATATCTTCCCGGAACCGAAATCCGTCCGGAAAATTTTCCTGTCCGCAACCGCATTGTCGCGGGATTATCGCGCGCGGTCATCGTTATTGAAGCAGCGATGAAGTCGGGAAGCTTGATTACAGCGGAACTGGCGGTTAATCAGGGGAAAGAGGTTTTTGCTGTGCCGGGAGAAATTTTCGCGAAAAATTCCAGCGGGACAAATCATATTATTTGGAAAGGACAGGCCTCACCAGCACTTTCCGGACATCAAATTCTGGAAGATCTGGGCATGAAAAATTTCGCGGAAAAAAAGGAGGCGCAGAACTTAATTCCGACTACCGATATTGAAAATCAGGTTTTAACCTTATTTGAAGACGATAAAATGGCGATAAACGATCTTTTCCGCAAATCAGATTTACCGCAAAGTGTCATCAGCTCAACTTTGGCGATTTTGGAAATCAAAGGTTTGGTGAAAAATCTTGGAAATCAGGTTTATGCTAAGATTTTCTAATAATCTTAAATGCCCCAGATTTAGGTGCTGTTTCCACTATTTCTCTAGTATTTTTGTATCTAGACAAAACTCCATTATTAATATCTAAACTCCTTACCCCTGTATCTGGGTCTACCGTTGCAAGAACTTTGTACACACTACCATTAATGCTAGTTGCTTCATATAAATAATCTGGCATTGAATTTCTTCCGCTACCATTTTTGCTCTTACTGGCATCAATAAAAACATGTACTTTATTTAAATTGTTTCCATTTCCCATTTTTTAAGTTGTTATTTATCCA
>JALVIB010000039.1:0-8526 GCA_027028725.1 Candidatus Altimarinota bacterium | reverse complement strand
TTTAAGATAAAATGCAAGATTTTTTGACACTTTTTTATAAATTAGACAAAAATCCCGCGAAAATTTATATTCAGAATAATGAAAGATCAAACCAAAGAAAAATCCCGCGAAAATTCAAAGTTTACAACTCTGGCGACAATAGTCCTAATGACGATTATTGGATTTTTTATCGGGAAAATAGATTTCCAAAAACCAGAAGTTAAAGTGACTGAAACAAAAATTTCGCGGGAAATTCCAACAATTAAATTGCAAAAACGCGAAGGAGATAAAATTTTCGCGGAAATTTCGGGGAATGTAAAAATAACTTGGGCGGATAATTATGCATTGGAAGATTCAGGAATAATTTATTGGAGTCAGATTCCAACGGAAGATGACTTAAAACTAAACGATTTCAAGTATGTCGGAAATGCCAAAACCAAGAAATTTTATCCCGCGAAATCTTATCCTGCCCGTGGCACAGAAGTCCGCTACCGCCGATTTTTTCAGACAAAAGATGAGGCAATTTCAGCGGGTTTTGTGCCGAGTAAGTTGGTAAAATAAAATTCCCGCGAAAAAATCTTTTAAGTCCGGACTTAAACAACTTCGATATGAAATAAAAAGTCCGGACTTTAGATTTTTTTTAAACCTTCACCAACTTCAAAACACATTTCTCGCCACCAATATCAATTGGCTCCCTCTCCCTCGGGGAGAGGGGTGGGGTGAGGGCTGTGACTTCTGTCGCCAAAACTTCCCCCGCGATTTTTTCGCGGAATTTATCAAAAGCGTTTTTTAGCATCTCGGATTCAGTGAAATATTCCACTTTAATGCGGTCGGCAATTTCAAAACCAGAACTTTTTCGCAAGTCCTGAATTGCGCGGATAATTTCCCGCGAAAATCCTTCAATTTTCAAGTCTTCCGTGATTTCTGTATCGAGCAAAACAACCACTTCCGAAGTTGCTTCCGCCTCCACACCTTCTTGGGTCAAAAATCCGTACTCAAATTCTTCCGGCGCCAAAATTTCTCCCGCGATTTCAATCGCTCCTTCTGGAACGGAAGTCCCCTGATAAGGGGATTTAGGGGTTTGGTTGAAATCTCCTTGTTTTCCTTTAACAATAAGCTCTTGAACCTTTTTCCCCAGTCGCGGACCAACTTTTTTAGCATTAACTTTAACGATTCGTTTGGCGTATTTTGCTAAAATTTCGCGGGAAATTATTTCCACTTCATGCACATTCGCTTCAGATCTGATAACCGCCAAATCGGCTTCTGTCAGCTGAATATCATCGCTTGTTTCCACTGCAAATTGTAGTTTTGCCAACGGTTGGCGAAGTTTGATTTTTTTATTTCCGCGAATAAAGGCAGCCAGCCGCACAATTTCCCGCGAAATTTCGATTTTTTTATTGAGCTTATCGTCAATCAATTCCTCGTTCGGAAACGGCATCATTTCTAGATGCACCGATTCTCCGCCAGTTAGATTTTTAAACAATTCTTCCGCGAAAAACGGACAAACTGGCGCGAGAATTTTGGAAAAAGTCAGCAAAACATGGAACAAAGTTTCGTAGCCGGAAATTTTGTCCTCGCTCATTCCGCTCGCCCAAAATCGTTCGCGGGATCGGCGTAAATACCAGTTATTTAGTTTATCAATAAATTTTGGAATATGTACCAAAGCCGCATCCAACGCGTAATTATCAAAATTTTCGCGGAATTTTCGGATTAGCACTTGCAGTTCGCTCAAAATCCATTTATCCAGCTCGTTATCCGTTTGCGGAAGCGGAAAATAAACTTTTATACCGGCATTTTTCGGCATTGGTAAAAGTTTCCACTGCTCTTTTTTCGCGGGAATTGCTCCCAGCACCATCTCGGCTTGGCGGAAACCCGCTCCGTGCACACACGCGGTAATTGTTTTTCCGCGGAAATCCCGCGAAATTTCGCTGAAAAAATCTGCCATCCGCGATTTCAAACTATCCAAACTTTCTCCGCCTTCAAATTCCGGATCTTCCAGTCGGAAAATTCCTTTTTTAATCGGTTTCCCTTCAAAATTTCCGAAATGATCCTCGCGAATGCGTTCGTCAATTTTTATTTCGCCCGCAAATCCGGTTATTTCTTTCACAATTTCAGCTGTTTCGCGCGTTCGGATAAACGGCGAAACAAAAAGTGCCTCAAATTTCTCCAATTTTTTCGCGGCTTTTTCCGCTTGTTCGCGCCCTTTTTCGGTCAAATGATACGGATCATCAACTTTTCCGGAATAAATATGTTTGACATTGTGTTCGGATTCTCCATGGCGGATAAATTGCAGTTTAGTCGGTTGCCAGTTATCAATATTGGCGTAAGTAGAAAAGAATTGATAACTTGATTTCAACGGTAAAATCACTTGTTTTAAAACTTCCGCCACGCCGTGCTCGGCAAAACGGAAATTTTCCCCGCGAACAACCGGCGAATTCAGCAGATAAAACCGCATCGCGTCCGCTCCGTATTTTTCAAAAACGAGGTTTGGATCAGGATAATTCTTTTTGGATTTAGACATTTTTTGTCCGTCTTCCGCTAGAATAATCCCGTTGGTCACCACATTTTTGAAAATATTTTTGCCAAAAAGCGCACAACCCAAAACATGCAAAGTATAAAACCAACCACGAGTTTGATCTAAACCTTCGGCGATGAAATCGGCGGAAGGAAAATCAACCCCCTTCGCCCCCCGCTTTGCGGGGGGAATATTTGATAATTTCGCGGGATTTTTCTCTTCCCCTGATAAGGGGATTGAGGGGTTATTCTCAAACGGATAATGCACACTAGCATATGGCATTGATCCTGATTCAAACCAACAATCCAGAACTTCGGGGATTCTGGTCATTTGTCCTTGGCATTTCTCACAATCCCAAGTCAAATCATCAACAAAATGTTTGTGTAGATCTTCAACAGATTTTCCGCATTTCTTTTCCAAATTTTCGCGGGAATTTATGACTTCTGTGTGCCCGCATTTTTCACATCTCCAAACCGGAATCGGACATCCCCAATAACGATTTCGCGAAATCGCCCAATCCGGAGCGCCTTCTAAAATTTTTCCAAACCGCCCGTTTTTCAAATGACTTGGCACCCAGTTTATGTTCTGATTTTGCTCAATCATTTTGTCTTTGATTTTCTGCACATCGACAAACCAAGTTTTAATTCCCCGATACATCAGCGCGCAATCTGTCCGCCAACAAAACGGATAATCATGCGTGATACTTTCCTTTTTGAAAATTTTGTCGCCCAAGTTTTCCAAAACCCATTTATTGGCATTTTTTTCGCGGGAATTTTCTACCTCGTCATCCGCACGGAAATAAAGTCCGTTCATTTCGGGAATAGTTTCGTCAAAATACCCGTTTTCATCAATCGGATTTGGATCAAGGTATTTTACGCCATTTTCGTGACAAACCCGCGCATCTTCTTCCCCGAAATTTGGCGCCATATGCACAATTCCTGTCCCGTCTGAATCCGATACAAAATCGTCCGCGAGAATTTGAAAAGCGTTTTTGTGTTCCGCGAAAAATGGGAAAAGTGGCTCGTATTCGAGACCTTTGAGATCAGATCCCGCGAAATTTTCAACAATTTCCGCATCTTCTCCAAAGATTTTCTCTGCGAGATTTTTTCCCACGATAAAAAATTCGTCATCTTTTTTAACTTTCACATATTCCAAATTTTCGTTTACCGCGAGCGCTAAATTACTCGGCAAAGTCCAAGGTGTTGTTGTCCACGCGAGAAGATAACAACCCCCTAGCCCCCTTGTCAGGGAGGAATCTAACAATCGAAATTTCACCGTCACCGCAGGATCAGAAATCGGTTTATAGTTCAGATTTGCTTCAAAATTGGAAAGCGGACTTCCTAGTTTTGGCGAATAGGCGATAACTTTTTCTCCTTCGTAAACTAGCCCTTTGTCCCATAATTTCGCGAAAACCCACCAAACCGATTCCATAAATTCGGGATCCATCGTGCGATAATCGTTTTGCAAATCAACAAATCGTCCCATGCGATCAACGGTTTGCCGCCAATCACTCGCACATTTCATCACCACCGAACGACAAAGCTCGTTGAATTTCCCGACTCCCATTTTTTCAATTCCCGGTTTTCCGCCGATTTTGTGCTCTTTTTCCACCTGAAATTCCACCGGAACTCCGTGACAATCCCAACCCCATTTTCGCGGGATATGGTATCCCTGCATTGTTTTGTAGCGCGGAATAGCGTCTTTGATTGTCCCCGCGAGAATATGTCCGTAGTGCGGAAGCCCTGTCGCAAAAGGCGGTCCGTCAAAAAAATTAAACTTATTAAGCGGATTTCGCGTGCTGAGCGTTTTCTCAAAAATCTTGTTTTCTTTCCAAAATTTCAGAATTTCTTTTTCAGCTTGATCGATTGATTTTTTGTTGTCCGGTTGCGGGAAGTTTTTGGTCATTTTTCTTCTGGTTATTTAGAAGTTATCTAATGTGAGATTTTTTCGCGGGATTTCAAAAAAACCGCGAAAATATTATTTTCACTTTTGGAGTCCCAAATTTGGGGCGGTACCATCCAAAATTCCCGCGAAATTTCGCGGCTTAATTGTTTTGCTGACGGGCAAACTAGTTTCAAAACCGGTTGGATCTACTCTTTCTACCTCACCCCAACCCTCTCCTAGAAGGAGAGGGAGTAATGGTGCGAAATTTCTGCCAACTCCCTTCCAAATGCTCGGAATCGTGGTGGATAGCCACTCAAAGGGATTTATAAATTGTTTAAAGAACGAGAGAATTATAGGAAAAATTAAAAAAATTGCAAAATTTAAAAATTTCGCGGGATTTTTTAAAAAAGGACAGGTCGCGACCTGTCCCTACAATTTTTCCTTGTTTTTTATACTACCTTTCCTTCTAGTCCCGAGTTCTCGGGAGGGCGGGGGTGAGGTAATTTTTCGCGGGATTTTAAAACAACCGGAAATATTTTTTCGGGCTGGCGGAGAAAACTGGTTGGGAATAAGTATTTTGGCGACTTGCCGTGGCTTGAACCGGTTCTTGCACAATCACCGGAAAGAAAATCTGGTCGCCGCGTCCGAGTTCATCAACAACTTTCAACGAAATAATGTGTTCGCCCGGTTCCCGAAAAACCCGCGAAATTTTGAATGGACCGCGATTAATTTCTTCCCATATCCCCGTTTCCAAACTTCCCGCAGAATCAAAATCCCAGAAATAACGCAGTTTTCGCCCTTCGCTGACCGAAGCGTCAAAAATCACCGGCTCACCAATTTTCGCGAATTTTTTAGACACAATCACGCGTGCTTGTGGTTTCGGAATATCGTAAACCATCACTTTTTTGGTAATTGTCGTCACATTTTTTCCTTTATCGCGGATCTGAATTTTGATGGTTTTTTCGCCAGCCGTTTCAAAAGTCCAGTACTGCGCCGCCAGCCCGCGAAAATCTCGTTCCCAAATGCCGTCATTGTCCATATCAAAACGAACTTCGCCATTTATATCAGACGGAAACCGTGGAATAAAGAAAGCTCGCTCCCCGACGAAAATTTTCGCGGGTTTTTGCTCGATATAGACAGTCGGTTTCGGATTAATTTTGACCATAATTTTCTTGCTGGCTTGTGCGATAACGCCGTCCTCACTTTGTGCCTGCACGATAACATTCCATTCTCCCAAATGGTCAAAATGTGTTTCGGTGAAATTTTTTCGCGAGAAATCCGTGTCCCATTCACCATCACCATTGAAATCCCAGCGATACACAGGATTAGCGATATACCCATAACTAATTTTGGTCGCAGACAAACGCACCAAATCACCAACTTCCACGGGGACATAATGCTGTTCGTTGCCGTTTACAAAAACCCGCGAAATTACCGGATTAGTCAGATTTTGGATTAGAATTTTTAACTGAAAATCCAGCGGATCCGGCTTAACATCAACACTAGTTGTGGTTTGTGCACATTTCATTGATTTTTTCCCAATACAAACGCGCGTTCGGACTTCGTGTTTTCCAGCGGATTCAAAATTGAGGCTGATTTTCTTTTTTCGCGGGAATCTTTTCCATTGTTGTCCGTCCACACTCCATTCCATCCACCCCAAACGCGGAATTTTGGACTGACTGGCGTCAAAATGAAAAATTGTTTTTTCGGTAAACCCGCTCGTCCCCGGTGTCACATTAACAATCGGTGGATACAAACGGCGTGGAGAAACCGTTAGTTTATTTTTGCGAAAATCGTATTCACGCCGTCCGTCTTGACGGCGTGGCGCCAGCCCGCGAACTTTGATAATTTGTCCGTTCGGAAATTTCACTTCGGCAGTTGGCGTCACTTGCCCCTGCTTGTCGTAGGCGTAAGAGAGAACTTTTTTTCGCGAGAATTGTGTGTCCCAAACTCCGTCCGAATTAAAATCCCAGCGCGCCAAAATGTCGTCAGGATTTTCCCCAGTTAAAGTTGGTACGATTAAAGTGAAAAAAATCGGTTCACCAACTACCACATTTGTTTCCGAAGCTTCAATTCGCACTCGGCGCACAAAATCTTTTTTGATCTGATAATCGCGATAAGTTCGCTGAATTTGTCCTGTTTCCCAATCACGAATTTCACATTTAATTCGGTGGCGTCCGATGTGTTTCCCGCGAAATTTTAGAACTAACCGCGGCGACCACGGCGTCCAAGCCGACTGATTATCGTATTGGCAACGAAAATCCAGGCTATAATGGTTTCCCGAAGAATTGACTGAATCCCGCGCATCAACAGTGAATTCCGTATTTTCTACGCCGACCGATGGCGAAATTGAGAAATTTATCGTTGGCAAGGCCATCGCGGTTGAAAATCCCGCGAAAAAAATCCCTAAACCCAGAAAAAATTTTTTCATCATTACTTTTTTAGATTATTTTTGTGATTTTGTCAAGGCAAACTTAATAAAACCAAAAATTTCGCGGGGTTTTTTCTGTTTTTAAAATTCCCCTACTTGTCGGTCGCAGCCTTGGCGAAGACTAAAATCCCCTCCCCCGCCTTGCGGGGGGAGGCTCGCAGTAGGAGAAATAGAAATAAAAAAACAATAAAACACTTTCCTTTGGCTCCCTTTTTTTGTCAAAGAGGGCGGGGGGTGATTTCATTTTTTCGCGGGATTTTTATCGTTGCCAAATTTTTCAAAAAGAATATCGTTTTCAACGATGAAAACAATTATCATTGCGGCGGGGAGAAGCACACGAATGCATCCGTTGCCAGACAAAAATTTGCTGAAATTCTGCGGGAAACCGCTACTTTTTCATTTGCTGAAAAATCTCAAAGAAGGCGGATTAACGGATTTTATCATCGTTGCCAATGAGTTTAATCAGGAAGCGATTGCGAAGCTTTTGGAAACCTACAAAATTCCCGCGAAAATTACGGTTCAGCCGAATTTAGACGACGGAATGGCGGGAGCGGTTTTGGCTGGACTAGAACTTGTTCCTGAAGATGACGAAGTGATGGTGCATAACGCGCAAGATTTTGTTAACAGCAAGATTTACCACAAAATTCTGACCAAGGCGTTGGAGTGCGATGGTGTGATTTTGGCGAAAAAAGTGAAATCATATTTCCCGGGCGGATATTTGGAAGTAGACGAAAACAACAAAATTTTATCCATCGTCGAAAAGCCAGGAGCAGGTAACGAGCCGTCTGATTTAGTCAATATTGTGGCGCATTTTTTCAAAAATTCGCGGGATTTGAAGGCGGCTTTATCGGCGGCGCAGTCGTCCAAAGACGATGTTTACGAGGTTGCTTTGCAAAAGCTTTTTAACGCACGGAATTTTTATGCCATTGAATACGAAGGAATGTGGCAAGCGATTAAGTTCCCGTTTCATGTTTTGGATATGGCGCGATTTTTTCTAGCGGAGCGGTGTGGCGAAAATTATGTTGCAGATTCCGCGAAAATTTCGCCGAACGCGATTTGGCAGGGAACCGGAATTTACATAGACGAAGGCGTGCGGGTGTTTGATCACGCTTGCATTTCGGGGCCGTGTTTTATCGGAAAAAATTCAATCATCGGCAATAACGCTTTGGTTCGCGAATCAATTATTGGAGAAAACTGCGAAATTGGGTTTTGCTCGGAAATCGCGCGAAGTTGGTTGGCGGATAATATTTCGGTGCATCACGCCTACATTGGTGATTCGATTATTGATAAAGATGTGAATTTTGGGGCGTTTTCCGTGACGACAAATTTACGATTGGACAAGAAAACGGTCAAAATTAAGGTTAAAGATCAGTTGCTAGACACGAGACGCCAAAAATTTGGGTGTATTGTCGGGGAAGGTTCGCAGATTGGGAGCGGAGCGAAAATTATGCCGGGACGAACACTGGATAAAGGCACACTTGTAGAACCAAATGCGGTTTATAAGTAAAATTTACCGAGAATTTACTTTCATTCTTTTTAAATCGGCATTAGTTTTATTTAGCCACTCATTCTTCGTGGAATAAAACTTAAATCGCGGGATTTTGTTCTTGTTTTTTTGTTAATTTTATGATAAAATGACCAGAATTTTTATTTATTAACCCCTTAAAATATGAAAGAAATTCTCGCTCAAATAGCTAAACAAGCAGCAGCTCACTAT
>JALVIB010000038.1 GCA_027028725.1 Candidatus Altimarinota bacterium | reverse complement strand
GCGGTAGTCAAACTCGCAATCTTTTTTCAAAATTTTCGCGGGATTTCCGTGTTCATCGATATATTCAACTTGGACAAGTTTATCCGAAATTTCCGAACCATAAGCACCCGCGTTTCCACGGACGGCGCCGCCGAGAGTTCCTGGTATCCCGCTTAAATTTTTCAAATCCGCCCAGCCAAATCCCGCGAAATTTTCAATCATTTTTTGCAAATTCAGACCACTTTCCACGGTGACAATGTTATTCTGCCAAACTACATTTTTTCCCGTAAAAATAAAAACGCGCCCGCGTAAACCTTTATCCGAAAAAACACAATTAGACCCAGCGCCAAGAATAATTCGCGGGATTTTCTCCGCAATAGTTTCCGCCCAAGCTTCCGCCATAGACTTGATATCGCTGATTTTCCAGATTTCATCAGCATTTCCGCCGATTCCGAAATAGGAAAATTTCGCGAGATTTTGATTTTTAAGAATTTCTACTGACATTGCGGTGAGATTTTAACAAAATTTCGCGAAAAAGGAATTTGAAAAAGTGGGGTTTTGTGTTAGAATGTAAAAGATGAAAAATGAAAAACAAAGGGAATTGGAAGTATTAGAAGATGTACGGGATGTACATTTGAGAAAAAATCCTAGAACAGGAAAGTTAGAGGTTCTTTTTTTAGAGAAAGAAATTGAAGGAGTAAGAAGGTTGGAATTGCCCGGTGGAGCGGTCTTTAAATCCCGCGAAAGGTTTGAAGAATTTCAAAATAGTGATTTAAAAGAAAGGCAGAAAATGATTCAGGAAACAGTTTTTTCTAAAATGTTAGAAAAAACAGGTATAGATTTAAAAGAGGTTATTGGTAACCAGAAAAGGCGAGAACTTGCTGAAAAAATTAATGATATAAATAAAAGTTTTTTAGCAATTATTAATGATGTAGTTAATGATGGATTATTGTTTTTAGGAAAGCATTCATCAGATTTAGAGTTAAGAGATGATAAATATTTAAATCTTGATGGCATTGAATTTAACAAGAGAAATACTACATTTGTAATTACTCTTCAAGATAATCCCAATGTTAACATTGATTTAAGCAAAGCTGGAGAAAAATATAAAAGATTTGAGTGGTATCCATTAGAAGATTTCGCGGAAATTGTAGGGGATGAGTCTTTAATTAAAGACTTTTTTAAAGGAAAAGATAGAGAGTTTGCAAGGAATTCAGATGTTACAAAATTGGCAAGGTCTGTTATTCCAAGAATCACAGCTAGAGTGTTACGAAACTTAGAAGGAGAAGATTACAGAAAAACAGTCAAAGATATAAAAAACAATGGTTCAGTTGAATCTATTGGATATAAAAATGACAAAATAACGATGATGGATATTCAGAAACCGGAATTGCTTAAAGGACCAGCTAGAAAGGCACTGTTTGAGAAGGAATTTGGAAAACTTGAGCCATCTTATAAAGTTGAAAAAGATCCAAAAGCCCGCGAAAATAATGAAAAAATATTAAAACAATTTAGCTGGACATTAAATAAGACTTTTAAATATTTTGAGGAACACAAAAAAAACTATTTTTCCGCAGAATTAATACAAAAGTTTCCTCTAAACAGTACGAAAGATATCATCAATTTCTTAAATGGATTCGGAGAAAAGAAGTTTTTTAAAGATGTGTTACGGATTTTTAAAGTAGCAGTTGCTTATAATCATTTTGATAAAAGTGCAGAATACTATTTTCGCGGAGAAAAAAGAATAGACCAACATGAAGAAAAATTTTCTAAGGATTTTGATACAGTTGCTAAAAAAATTAAAAGAAAGATTAATTTTAGAATATATAATTCATTTACGGCTAATACTAAGATTGAATATAGAATTATTGATAAACTTTTAACAAAATCTACAACAGAATTTAAGCATGTTCCAGATGTTTTTCGCGGAATGTATGTTTGTGATGAGGGAAATTATGATGAATTAATTAGTAATATAAAATCAGAATTCAATAAATTATTGAAAATTTCTATGAAAAATAAAGTAAGTACGAATAAAGGGCGGGGAATGAAAACAACTCGATATTTAGTTGGTAAATACCCAATAATAGATGTTGTAGATGGAAAAGAGAAAAAATTTGAAGTTCCGTTTGAAATACAAATTATATCACCAGAAGAATTAAAAAAAGCGAAAGTAGAAGGTAAAAATTATGAAGTTTACCATACAAAGGGGCAATTAGTTAGAGATACGAAACTAGATCAAGGAATCTCACAAGAAGAAAAAGATAGAAGAGTTAAAGAGTTAGCTCAAAAACCATTGGTTCAAGATAAAAAGCATCTTGATGTCTCACGAAATAGGCGTGCAAAGAATACTATGAATGGTTATTATCTTAGTGATAGGGTAGTGGGAAAAACAGAAAAAATGATTAAGGAAGAATATAAAAAAACTATATTTAAAAATTCAGAAGGAAAATTTATTGCTTATCAAGAGGTTATTCGATTATGGGGTAATCCTTTGGGGAACAGGCAATGGGAGAATGATATGGTTAATGTATTGAATCGGAGGACGCACATATCTTTAAAAAAAGAAGAATGGACAATGTTTTTCAAAAATCCACAAAAATTTGTAAATGAAACTATTTATGAATTAGAGGAAAATAATTTATCAATGGAAAAAGTAATAAAGCGTGTTATTGATTTTGCAGGAATTGTTGCGACGATACCAGGTATAGAAATAAATATGAAAGAAGTTCGAAATAAAGCGAAGGCTCGTTTAAATTCCCGCGAAATTTTCTAGTAAAAATGCTGAAAATCTGGTATAATATCTGGATTTTAGCTTTTTATAATGAATAAATCCAAAAACACACTTCCGTATTACAGCCAGACTATTCAGCAAGTTTTGAATGAATTTAAAACCAGCGAAAAGGGATTAACCGATAAAGAAGTCGAAAAACGCGCGAAAATTTACGGGCGGAACGAGATTAAAATAAAAAATCCTATTCCGCTTTGGAAACGACTTATCGAGCCGTTTATCGATCCGCTGACGATCCTTTTGGGAATGGCGGGAGTTGTCTCAATTTTAGTCGGCGAGCAGGAAACAGGAATTATTTTCTTTATCATTATTGCTTTGAATGCCGGTTTGGAGTTTTGGCAAAGACACCAAGCCGATAATATTATGGGATCGTTGCAAAATTTCCTAAAAGACACGACCAAAGTCCGCCGAAACGGAAAATTTCGCGAGATTTTATCCGCCGAGCTGGTGCCGGGTGATATCGTTATTCTGGACGAAGGGGACGCTGTTCCTGCGGATATTCGTCTGATAAAAACTCGGCGTCTGCAAGTGAACGCCTTTGCTTTGACGGGGGAATCTGTGCCACAACAGAAATCAGAATTTGCGATTGCGGGGGATTTTTCACCTGCCGACCAAACAAATATGGTGCATATGGGATCGAGTATTGTGACTGGATCGGGAGAAGGAGTTGTTGTGGGAGCTGGTATGAACACAATTTTTGGTCAGATTTCTGGTTTAAGTATGGAGCAAAACGAAGATGAAACACCATTACAAAAAGAATTAGGGAAAATGGCGCGAAAAAATTTCGCGATTGCGATTGGGATTATGGTGATAATGATTTTCGCGGGACATTTCGTCCTTGATAAATCATGGAGTTCGACAATTATTTTCGCGATTGTGGTGGCGACATCGATGGTTCCGCAGGGATTGCCGTTGGAAATTAATTTGTCGCTTTTGCTCGGAGTGAAACGCTTGGGAAGAAAAAAAGCGATTGTTAAAAAGCTCGATGCGGTGGAGTCGCTGGGATCGGCTTCTTTGATTTGTACCGATAAAACCGGAACGCTGACGCGTAACGAAATGAATGTGGAATACGCTTTTGGAGAAAATTTTGAAATGGAA
>JALVIB010000037.1 GCA_027028725.1 Candidatus Altimarinota bacterium | reverse complement strand
TTTAATACTAAAAATGGTTTACATATTTATTAATTATTTTAAAAATGAACAACCACACAAGAAGAATCGGTGATTCCGCAGACTACTTAGAACTTGATTCCAGAGAGTTGCGGGATTTAATTGAGTCCATGATTAGAAATGGGGCTGATGGAGAGGAAGTAAAAAAAGTATTAAAAGATAAGATTGTAGGGTATTTACAAACATCAAATAATGAGATTAGGGATATTATTACTAGAAAAATAGATAGCTATGTAGGTTCTTTAGAAGGAATGGTCGCATTTGTGTTGGAGTTAGTTGAATCAGAAGGAATAAGAGACAAAGAAGTAGCATTGGATAAATTAAAGGTTGAGCTTGAAGAAGTAAAAAAAGAGAGACAAGAGAAAAGAAATAAAGTTGAAAATATGGAGAAAAATATTCAAGAAAATGAAGAGTTAGCTAAAACGGAAGTAGAAAAACTAGAGAAAGATATTGAAGAGTTAAACAAGCAGGTAGAAGAAATTGAAAAGAAGTATGCTGTTTCTAAAATTAGAGAAGAATTTCTTTCTGAAATACTTAGTAAATATAATAAATTGCTTAACGATAGAACTGTTTTAGAAAATAAACTAGCAAAAATTGAAGAATCTGAAAAAAATAATCCATCTCCAAGTGCCAAGAGATCACTTGAAAGAAGAAAGACGAATCTTTTGGATAATTTAGAAAAATTGGAAAATGAAATTTTAGAACAGGAGAAATTGTTTGTAGAAGAGGGAGATCAAAAAATGTTGACGGAAGTCTCTCTTGATTCTGAAGATTATAAAAAATATGAAGAATTACGGATTAATGATAAGAATGATAAAATAAATACAATTGAGAATCAAATTGAAGAATTCGAAGGAGAAATTCAAAATATTAAAGATAAGGTAGAACAAGAAAAAGAGACTTTTGAAAATTTAAAAACTGAATTGGTGAAATTAGAAAATAGGGTTACAGAATTAGAACCAGATATTCTAAAACAAGAGGAAGTACTAAAAGAATCTCTTAATAGAGTTTTTACAAATAGTGATTTTCAGGAATTGTTTAAAAATTTTATTAAAGAATATGGTGAATTAAAGGACTGGTATGAAAAAATAGGTGCTATGGAAGATTTTGAGAATATTTTTAATGAAGAGGCCTTAAACAGGTATCTAGAAGAGTCAAAAAGATTTACAAAATCTGAAAAATGGTTTGTGGGGTGGAATCTTGTTGCGTCATTAGTTTCGGGTGCAGCTAGTGCCTTTGGGTTAAGTCAGACATTACCAAAAGTGTTTTATGATTGGGGAATGTTTGTAGATGACTCAGGAGTAAGTATTGATCAAGTCCCAGTTTGGATTACAGCTATTGGAGTTGGGGGAGCCGTGGGTATTGCAGCTGGAAAATTAAGGGAAAGAATTATGGCTGGAATAAGTGAGCAAGCAAGAAAACTGAATAATAGATTGGGAATGGTAAAGGGTATTGCAAATAGAGTTTTTGGGATTAATAAAAAAGGAGTTAAATTAGCCACTTTGTTGTCAGGAGTTACTTTGGTCGCTTTAACATTAGGAACAGTTAAACCTGCAAAAAAACCATATTATAACTTTCCATCAGTTCCATCAGACGCTTTGGGAATGGTAAATGCTTTTAAGGGTGATTATATTCAGAAAAAATCAGAAGCAGAAGTTCTAGATTTAAGTGATAAATTTTCAAGTCAGGTAGATTCTATTGCAGGTGTTTTAGGTAAAATGGATAACGATCTTAAATCATCTCTTGATCAGTATATACAGAATGAAATTAACGGAAGTGGTATAAATGGGAAACCAGAATTAGGGAAAATTGCTCAAATGAAAATATTTTTAATAAGGGGTAAGGATACGGCAGTGAATAGGAAAAAGCGTATTCTAATAAATGTTATTAATAAATTAAAAATAAAATATGGGATAGATGAAAATAATGGATTAAATCAGCAATTAGATTCTTTGGTGGAGAAAAGCGACTTAGCAATTGAGGCAAATATGATTAATCCAGAAGATATAAAAACAAATTTAGAAAGAATTTTAGATAAGAAAAATTGGGTTAGTAGATTAACTAGATCTATTTACTTTAATGAATATAAGGAAGGTCTTGCCAAAAAAATGGATTCACTAATAAATAGTATAGAAAACAAGGGTAATGCTATGAATGAATTTGCAGGCACTGCAAAAAATCTTTTAACTGACATAGAAACAGAATCGGCAAGAATTAGAAAAAAAGAATTAATGAGAATAATAAAAAGTGATAAAACCACAAAAGAGCGAAAAAAACAAGCAGAAAGGGAGTTAGCTGAGCTAAATAATAATTATGAAAACCACCTTGAGGATTTTATCCCTAAAATAGAAAAAACAGATTTATCTAAATTAAAGGAATTAAAATCTAAGATTATAGGACATATTGACAATCTAGATCCATTTATCGAAAATATAGATACTGCATCAGAAATTATTAATCCTGAAAATCCCAAACTAACCAAATGGTTGTATGTGATGTCGGCTTTGCTTTTAGAATTTTTTACAATTTTAATGTTTAGTCCGCTTGTAAGTAGTTCTACGAAGAAGAAATATAAGAAACTTTATAGAGATTTATATAATGAATATGGAGAAACGATTAATAAACAGAAAGTAGCAGGTAATTTGCCTGCGAATATGATGGCAAGTCCGGAAGAAATAGTTTTCTCTGAAGGTGTTGAGGGATTTGTTGAGGAAATGGAGAGAGTGTTGTCACAAGTTGTGTTAGGAGTTTTGCAACAATTAGAAGTATTTCCTGATGATTATATTCCAGGTGGTGAAGAAGATGAAATAATTTTACGAAACATACGATTAGCTATTCAAAATCAATATAGAGATAGCAATAAAGAAAAGACATGGTTTAAAAAAGTTGGGGTATGGTTACAGAAAGAAGCTGGATTTGGATTAGATGATTCTGTTGTAGAGGAAAGGAAATTGGTTGAATATCTTAAAAATTTAGTAAAAGATTCTAGCAATATTAGAAAAGTTGTAGAGGAACTTACACTGGGAATGGTGAATTTTAACAACGATTTGAGATGGGCAGATGTTCCAGAGTCAGAAAAGGATGCTATATATCAAAATATATTGTCTTACAACATAAAAAAATCTGATTATCCTCTCGATAATTAAAAAACTAAACTCCCGCGAAATTTTAGCAAAGAAATCTTGATAATTTATCAAGATTTCTTTATTTTTGTGTAGATTTTTTACCCAAAACCATGAAAATATCACCATCAATACTAGACGCTGACTTTGGGAATCTTGAAGCAGAACTGGATTCAATCAAAACTGCGGATCGGATTCATCTCGATATTATGGACGGACAATATGTGCCGAATTTGTCTTTTGGTCCGGCGATGCTCAAAAATGTGAAATTTCCTGTAGAAACAGAGGCGCATTTGATGGTCTTAAATCCCGCGAATTTTTTAGACGACTTCGTTAAGCTCGGTGTGAAGACTTTTACTTTCCATATTGAAGCAACGGGAATTCCGCGGGCGGTGGAACTTTTGAAAGAAATAAAATCTCGCGGGATTTTCGCGGGAATTTCTATTGATGGATACACTGATCCGGACTGGTTAACTGACGAAATTTTGGAATTGGCTGACCAGATTTTGGTCATGTCCGTCAAATCAGGTTTTGGTGGACAGAAATTTATGAATTCCGCCGTTCTCAAAGTTGAATATCTGAGATCTCGCGGGTTTTCTGGTGAAATAGAAGTTGATGGTGGTGTAAATGATGAAAATGTCGCGGAATTAGCTGAAGCCGGAGCGGATATTGTGGTTGTTGGTAGTTTTCTCATGAAAAAATCCCGCGAAAAAAGGGCGGAGATTATTAAATCTTTTCAAGAAGTTGCTTGTGCGAAAGGTGGTTGTTGGAGTTGTTAGAGCTTTCTATCAAGACTCATTCCTGTTGTTAACTTAGGCCATTTCCTTTTAATAGTTTCCCAGGTTGCAATACATTTATTTGCATAATTTTTATCACCAGCATAAATAGGAGCAAGTTTTTTTATAAATTCTCGTGGTGTTTTAGCCTTAAATGCCTTAGCATAAACGGTTGTTTTAGCATTTTTCCATTTTTTGTATTTCAATCTAGCTCCATATGAACTAAAACTTTCCCAAACAGAATTATAATACCCGAACTTACTTACTTTAACGACATTGGCATTTTTACCTTCATTTGATTTATATGGTTTTCCGTTTGCATCCTTTATTCCATGGAAATTTAAATGACTTCTGGGTAATTTTCTCTCTTTTGTTCCGAGCCCCCAAGCAGATTCTAAGACTGTTTGAATAAGGGCCACTTCAGTTGGAACTCCATAATGTTCTTCAACTGCTTTTGAATAATAAACAAACATTTCTCCCATAGCTGATTTACTAAGTGGTTTCTCTTTTTTTCTGTTTGCTTTATATGTATTGTCAAGAGTTATGGCTCGTTTTTTTTCTTGTTCAGTTAAAGTTTTAGTTTTATTTAAAAAATCTTCTAGGGAGAGTTTATGGCTATCTTCTGAATTTTCTTTATTTGTATCTCTAGGATTTTTTTCAAAATGTTGACTAACAATTGCATTAAAAAGCATTTCAGCATATTTTTGTCTCCAGTTCGGATCTGCAAATTTTTTTGCATCTGCTTTGTTTGAATGAAACCCTAATTCAGCTAAAATTTTTGCTAAACATTTAATTGGGTTTTTTTCTCTAGTTTTTCTTCCTTTTCCATTTATTTTTGTAGCATCATTTCTTATTATTCCCTTTGGCTCAAATTTTAGATCACGCACTTTTATTTTTAAATTTTTTTCTGCTACATGTCTTATTTTATTAGCAAATGACTCAGAATTTTTTTCGCCCTTATTAACAAACACTTCTAGCCCATGGGCTTTTTTATTACCAGAGGCGTTTGTATGTATAGATAGAAATAATTTATCGTTTCTGTTTGAGTCTCTAAATGCTTGATTTGCAATTTCTCGTCTTTCTGATAAATCCCTTGGAATAGAGGATCCTACTTGTTTTTTTGTGCCATAATATACTTCGTTTTTATCTGGCCTTAATGTTTGTTTCCTGTGAATATGAGGTCCTTTTGGGCTAACGATAGTTGTATAGACATCTGCTCCATGTTGCTTAAGAAGAACAAAGAGTCTATTAGTTATATCATAAACAACTTCATGTTCTTGTATATTGTTTATAAATGGGCGTTCGCTTCCTCCACCATGTCCAGGATCAAGGACAATAGTAAGATCTTTTAGTTCACTTGAAACTATTTCAATATTATTTTCAAATTCATAAAAACTTTTGTTTACTCCTGGTATTTTCTCTGGCTCTATATATTCACCTGTTTTACTGATTTTGTTTATCTTTTCAGGTTTCTTTATGGCTATAGCGGATTTGTCAGCTTCCGTTAAATATTTTTTATTTACATATATATTCGTATTGCCTGGAATAGTTTTATCTGATGATATATGTTTAAAAGCGGGATTATAATGTTTGTTGTCATCAAAAACTTTTTTATAATTACTAGGGTCAAAGCCGTATGTATCTAGGGAGTGCCATATATTATTTATAATAGGGATTTCATAATAAGTTTGTTTGTCGATAGAGTGTATTTTATAATTGTCGTTCAAGATTTCTTCTGTCTTTGAAATTGTTAGCAGATTAAGAGGAATAAATAAATTTTCGCCGTACCTAATAGAATTTTCATCAGAGACATTATTTATTTGTGCTAAATATTCTACAAATTCGCCAAAAGCCTCTCCTGAAAACTTTCTTACAATGCCCCACAAAGTGTCACCCTTTTGTATTTCATATTTAATTCCCGCAATATTTTTAACTATTGCAATTTCTTTATTTTTCAGTAATTCTGATTTATGGTCAGAATCACAACTTATTAAAATTTTTGAAATTGGGCCAGAGAGCGCTAATGCAGCTGTGACTTTCCCAAGATCTTTTAAAAACTTTCTTCTGCTAAGGATAGGAAGGATAGGGTTATCGGGATTATTTTTATGATTTTCCATTTCTTTTTTTAAAATTCCCTCCATTATACCCAAAATCCCGCGAAATTTCAAGCTTCGTACAACAAACTTTTGATTTTTCTAATAAAAAAAAGAAAATAGTCCTTGATGAAGAATTTTTTATTATCGTTTTTGGGATTTTTATTAGTTATTCCAGTTATTTCTGCGCAAGAAAAGGTGAATTTGGATAGCTTGCCAGCGGAAAAGGTTAATTCGCCAATTGTGCCGATTATTTCAGTTGATGATTTTATTCCCCAAAAGGAAAAAATTCTGTTTGATGCCAGTAAATCAAATTTTCGCGGGATTTCTGCGGGAACTCCGTCAATTTCTTGGAATTTCGGTGATGGAACTCCTGTTCAATGGGGGAAACAAATTATCCATAGTTTTGAAAAAACGGGGAAATACACGGTAAAATTGAGCATTAAACAAGGACGGAAACGAGAATCAGCTGAAAAAGATGTTTTTGTTTATTCGCGAAAAGGAGTAATCGTCGCCAAATCCCGCGAAAAAATTGAAGGAATTATTCAAGAAGCGGGAGAAAACGGAGTTTGGTTAAAGCCAATCATTTTGAAAACACTAGAAACGGGAGTGACGGCGGATGAAGAATTGGTTGGGGAGTTGCAAAAAAATCTGGAATTTCTTAAAGAATCAGAACGGGTTATTTTTTACACAGACACAGCGGACGAACTGCAAAATGTCGCGCAGTGGTGGCAAAAACTCGCGGGATCTGATTATTTTAATCCTAAACAAAAAACTTGGGTGCAGGTTTCAGAAGTTGCTTCATTGAAAAAATTCAAGAAACTGCTTTATCCGAGTTTTTCAATTCTAAATCCTCGCGAAATCTTTTTAATTCGTCCGAAAGCACTTTCTTTATTTTTTGAGAAAAATCCCGCGAAATTAGTATCAGAACTTCAAAATAGGGGATTGGAATACGAAATTATTGACGGACAATCTAATACAACTTGGTTTTTGCCAATCTCTAAACTAACGAACTACTTCGTTTTTCGCGGGATTTCTCAAACCGTTCTATATCTACTTTTAGCGGTGCCGTTTATCGCTTTCCTAATCGCTTTTGCGCGACAATTTGTTGGAATCAAAACTTTTGGAGTTTTCTCCCCACTGATGCTGACTTTGTCATTTATGTTGCTGGGACTGGATTTCGGGTTTACCGTTTTTCTGGTAGTTTTGTTGGTTAGTTCGCTTTTGCGTTTGTTTTTTGAAAAAGTGGAACTTCTCTATATTCCAAAAGTGGCTTTGTTGCACTCAGGAGTGGCACTTTCGTTCTTTTTGATTTTGGGAATTGCAGTTTACTACGATATTTCGCTGAATTTAGCGCTCGCGATTTTTCCGATGATGGTGATGTCCACAATTTCCGAAAAATTTGTTTCGGCGCAGAGTTCAGGCGGTTTGCGATCAGCACTTTGGTCAGCCGGAGAAACGGTCGCGGTTTCTTTGCTAGCCTACCTTTTTGTAATGTGGCCGTGGGTGCAAACTAATGTTTTAGCTGTACCAGAACTGATTTTTCTGCCAGCGCTAGGAATTATTTGGTTGGGACGATTTACGGGATTACGATTGACCGAATACTTTAAATTTCGCACTCTATTTAAAGACGATTCAGAAGAGTAGTATTTATAAATTATTTCTTAATGAGCAATTTTTTCGCGAAATCAAAAAAAATTTTAGGGATAAATTCTCGAAATTTAGAGTATTCCGTGCATAATACTTCCAAGGACAAAAAATTTGCGGATAATAAAATTTACACTAAACATTTTCTCGAATCTCGCGGGATTGGAGTAGCGAAACTGTACCATGTTATTTCCAAATATACGCAACTGACAGACGAATTTTTCGCGGGATTACCAGATAAGTTTGTCGTCAAACCAAATCTGGGTTTTGCGGGAGCGGGGATTTTGGTAATTACCGAAAAAGTAAAAAAAAGCTGGCGAACCGCTTCGGGTAAAAAGATTACCAAAGACGATTTATACCGACATTGTATCGATATTTTAGAAGGGAAATATTCTATTACGGGTGGCCGTGATAAAGTTATTTTTGAAGAACTGCTTATTCCGCATCCGGCTTTGCGTAAACTGACCGAAGACGGACTGACTGATGTGCGGGTGATTGTTTACAACAAAGTTCCGGTGATGGCGATGATGCGTGTGCCGACGGTGGAATCAGACGGGAAAGCCAATATGGAATTGGGGGCTTACGGAGTGGGAATTGATTTAGGAACGGGGAAAACTACGGGAGCGGCGTATTATTCAGAATATGTGAAAACTTTGAAAAACGGGCAATCGGCAGTTGGTTTTGAAGTGCCGTTTTGGGACGAAATTTTACTAAATTCCGCGAAAATTCAGGCAGCGACCGGTATTAAATATCTAGGGATTGACTTTGTCATTACACCGGACGGCGTGAAAGTTCTAGAGCTGAATGCGCGACCGGGATTAAAAATTCAAATCGCCAATAAAGCCCCGATGAAAGAACGGCTGAATAAAATTAAAGATTTGAAAATCTTGACACCCGAAGAAGGAGCAAAAATCGCGAAAACTTTGTTCTCAGCCAGTGCGTCCAAAAAAGAAAAAATAATTCCCAATAAACCAATTATCGGAGTTTTTGAATCAGTCACTTTGAACGGGGAAAATCCCGCGAAATTAGTGGCAAAAGTTGATTTAACTGCTGAAGAAAACAAAATTTCCGCGAAATATTTTGATGAAAAAAATCCAATTTTGGACATAACTTTAGCCGATAAACGCCTGAAACTGCCGGTTAAAAAAGGTACAACGAAAGATGCAGATATTTTACTCGCGGGAAAATATTTATCAGATTTTTTAATCGATGTGAATAAAAAAATTGAACACAAACAAAGTGTTGCCAAAATGCAAGCGGATTTAGACGAATTAAAAATTAAAAGTGTGGACAAAAAAGTTTGCGAAATTGATGAGCAAATCAAGCTTTTGTCTTACATAAACCCGCGAAATATTTTGGAACAGAAGGAATTATTTTTTACGCACAAGGGGATTGTGCCGAAATTTTCTTATCGCCAAAATGAGCTTGATATTGCAAATTTACAGCGGGAATTGAAAAAAATCCCGGTTGTGGATCATGTTTTGTATCCGCTTTTTGCTGCCAAAATTGAGGAACTTGCGCTAAAATTAGAGTTAATAAGTTCAGTAGGAACCGAAAATTTCGCGGGATTTTCCGAGAAAATTTTTGGGAAAGTGACGCCTACTTTATATCGCAAGGCACTAGATTTTCTCGCGGAAAATAAAGATATTCAGCCGGATGATAGTCCGGAAATGGATTACGAAGAGGCGGCGGAACGGATGAAAGAGTATTTGGAAAATCACAATTTAGCACACTGGCAGATTAAAATTTTGGACGAGTCAGTGGCGGATGTGCAGATTTCCAAAAAAGGTTTGGTGATGATTCGGCGGGGCGCAAAATTCCGCGAAAATCGTTTGCAAGCACTTCTCGTCCACGAAATTGGGACGCATGTTTTCCGAAACGAAAACGGGAAGTTACAACCTTTCCAAATTTTTGAGCGGGGGACAGCCGATTATTTAACGACCGAAGAAGGTTTAGCGGTTTATAATCAGAACGCGCTTGGTTTAAATTTGGGCGAAAAGTTTTTGACGCCGGCGCTACAAATTGTCGCGATTTATCAGGCGCAAAAGAAAGATTTCTTGGAATTATTCAAATATTTGAAAAAAACTTACGAAATTTCGGATGATTTGGCGTGGAAGCTTTGCTTGAAATCCAAACGCGGAACACCGAATTCAGCGAGTGGGGGAGCGTTTACCAAAGATTCCGTATATTTTCGCGGGAATTTGGAAGTGCAGAAGTTTGTGGAGAAAGGAGGAGATTTAGCGGATATTTATATTGGAAAAATTAACATTAAGGATTTGAAAATTTTGAAAAATTTCGCCCTTCAGCAAGGTTCAAGACAAGCGGGAATTGAGAAGGCGAAGTTTTTGGTGTAGAGAAAAGGTAGGGGGCAGATTTTGTGCTAGACTAAAATTTCGCGGGATTTTTTTGTTGTCCTCATTCCTGCGGAGGCAGGAATCTAGACTAAAGGAAACTCTGATAAATAAAAATTCTACGCGATAAAGAAATTAGACAGGCGCAAAAATAAAATTCATCTTTTTGGCTAATTTTCCCTCGAAATAGTGATTTCCGTAGCCTGCTACGAAAATCAATTTCTCGAAAAAATTATCTCAAAAATCTTAGAATTTTCTGTTTTGCGTTATTTATCAGAGTTTCCTAAAAAATAATTCCTTAAATTTCCCCCTTGAGAAAGGGGGGCTTCAGTCTTCGCTAAAGCTACGACCGACAAGTAGGGGGATTTGTTTTTATAAATAGTTCGAAGATCCCGCCATCGTGAGAAAAACGCTTGGGCGGAAAGTTTGTTCATATTTTTCTAAAATCCCGCGAAATTTTCTTAATTTTTCTATATTTCTGCTAGACTTCAGGAAAACTTAAAAAAATGATTAAAATATCAGTTATTCATAATGAGCAGTGTTTGTTTGATTTGGAGAAATCAAGTTTTTCTCTGCTAATTCAGGATGGAGGTCAGAAGGTATTATTTGATTTTGGAATGAATGATGAGATTTATCCAAATCTCGCGAAAAAAAATTTAACTATTGATGATATTGATTATTTTGTTTTAAGTCATGGACACATTGATCATTTGGAAAATATTAAGCGAATTAAATTAAAAAATAAAAAACCTTTAATTTCTCATCCAAAGTCATTTATTCCTAAATTTTATGAAGAACGGCCGATAGGTTTTACGCCGGAAATAATGTTAGGATTAGAAAATTTTAAATTAGATTTGTCATCAAAAATTAAACAAATAACAGAAAATATTTATTTTTTGGGAGAGATTTCAACCATTTATGATTTTGAAGATAAAAATGTTGGACATACTTGTTTTGGAGATGATAAATTAGAGGATGATTCTGGATTAGTTCTTACAACAAGGGAAGGTTTGATTTTGATTTCTGGATGTGCACATACTGGTGTGTGTAGCATGATAGATTTCGCGGAGAAAGAATTTAAAAAAGAGGTAATTTGTGTTTTTGGTGGATTGCATTTGCTAGATAAGCACAGAACTCAAGAAACAATTAAATTC
>JALVIB010000036.1 GCA_027028725.1 Candidatus Altimarinota bacterium | reverse complement strand
CGAAATAAATCGCGTTTTAATCCCTTTTTTGAGGCGTTTTTCGAAATGTTCCGGTAAAAATGTCGGCAAAAGTTCCGCCAATTTGTCGAAATTTGAAAAACTTACAATTTCGCGGGATTCTGTCTCAACCATTTTGTGAAAAATGTTCTTCACGCCGTCCCAACCTTCGAAGATTTGAATCTTTGGTTTTTCCCCACTAGATGAAGAAATCGCCAGAAGTTCAGGGATTAAATCCGTCGCGATATTCAGTTTTTCTTTCTCTTTATTTACAAAAATTCGCGGGTTTTCTGCGGTAAACTGTTTTATTTTTGATTTTTGCGATTGAGTAATCAGCCCTTTCGCCAAAAGTTTATTGATATAGTGATAACAATTCACTCGTCCAATGCCTGTAATCCGCGAAATCGCCGCCACGCTCGAAGTTCCGTATTCGAGAAGCGTCAGATAGATTTTGGTTTCTTCTGGCAAAAGTCCGAGAAATTCTAGTTTTGATTCAAGCATTTTTTCTATTTGTTGTCATTTCGACTGGAGGATGAACCTTGAGTGGAAATAGAATGGAGAAATCTTTTGCTGAGATCTCTCCACTTCCTCCGCAAGCTTCGGGCGGTCGAGATGACAATATTTTTTAAAACACAGATATTATATCGCAAATTAAAGTTGTTGTAAAAATTTTTCGACAGAATTTTGTATCACAAAAACCTTATTATAAAGCAATTTTCGCGGGATTTTGAAATAGCAATTTTGATGTTTTAAAAAACTCTTTATAATAAAAATATAAAAATTGAAAGCGCGAATTCGAATTCGCGCCTACAAACTAAACTTTAAAAAATGATTACTAGAACCTGTCGCGTTTCCGGAAAAAAATTCACCATAACCGAAAGTGATTTAGAGTTTTATGCGAAAATGGGAATTATTTCCCAAGAAGATTTAGTAAAACTAAAATCCCGCGAAATTTCTGATTGCGTAGGGTTACCGACACTTTGTCCAGAAGAAAGACAAAAAAAGCGAATAGCGCATCGAAATTTCACTAAACTTTATAGTAGAAAATGCGATGCTACGGGCAAAGCGATTATTTCTCTTTATCACAAAGATGCGAAATTTCCTGTTTACGAAAACAAATATTGGTGGGGAGATGAATGGAATCCTCTAGATTACGGACGAGATTTTGATTTTTCGCGGGATTTTTTCAGTCAATTCTTGGAACTAAAAAATGAAGTTCCACATTTTTCAACTTACAACACCAAGTCTGAAAATTGTGATTATTCAACCGCTTTCGCTTCAAAAAATTGTTATCTAATCGGTGGATGTGTCCGAAATGAAGACTGCGCCTACGGACATATTGTTTGGGATAGCCAAGATTGTTTTGATAATTTGTATCTAAATAATTCACAGTGGTGCAGTAATTTAATAGATTGTATCAACTGCTACGAACTGCATTTTTCGGAGGAATGCGCTCATTGTTCTGATTCTTATTTCTTATATGACTGCCGAAATTGTAAAAATTGTTTTGCCTGTACAAATTTGCGCGGAAAACAGTATTGCTTTATGAATAAGCAATTAACCAAAGAAGAATATGAGAAAAAAATCCGCGAAATTTTGCCTTTAACAACAAAGGTTATTGCAGACGGACAAAAATGGTTACAGAAAATTAAGTTAAAAGACACTGTTTTTCCGGAAATGTTTGGCTTGAAAAACGAAAATGTTTCGGGAAACCACATTTATGAATCCAGAAACTGCCACATCACCTTTGACGCGAAAAAAAGTGAAGATTCTAAATTCCTTTACACTTCTTATAACCAAGAAAATTCCTACGATATTTCTTTTACTGGTGAGCCAAGTCGTTTCACTTTGGAAGGATTATCTGTTCACGGTTCAGAAAATTCTAGTTTCTGTTTTGATGTTCATTCTTCGGTGAACATGTTGTATTCGGGACTTTGTTTTAATTGTAAAGATTGTTTTGGTTGTATCGGCTTAAAACACGCTCAATACTGCATTCTCAACAAACAATACACCAAAGAAGAATATGAAAAAATTCGCGGGAAAATTATTGAACATATGAAAAACTCTCCCTTAGTCCCCCTCAATGAGGGGGAAGGCGCACAAAGTGCGTCAGGGGGAGTGGAATGGGGACAATTTTTCCCAATGGAACTGTCGCCATTTGCGTACAATGAATCGGTCGCGAATGAGTATTTTCCACTTTCCAAGGAAGAAATCGAGAAAAGAGGTTTAAAATACCGCGCAGAAAAACAGAGTTTCAAATACGACGGACCAAAATATGAAATTCCCGCGAAAATTTCTGATGTGCCGGACGATATTTGCGACAAAATTCTCACTTGTGAGGCAACCGGAAAGTATTACAAAATCCAGAAAGCAGAACTCAAATTTTACCGCAAAATGAATCTACCCGTTCCACGACTTTGCCCAGATGAACGACATAAAAGGCGAATGGCATTGCGAAACCCGCGAACTCTCTTCGAGAGATCTTGTAATGATTGTGGCAAAGATATTCAAACCACTTTCGCGCCCGATCGTCCGGAAAAGGTTTTGTGTGAGGAGTGTTATTTGAAAACAATATAACCCCTAAATCCCCTTATCAGGGGACTTTATAATCAAACTAAAAAATGAATAATTCAAAACAACAAATGCAAAATGCTTCCCTCCCGCCTTGCGGGGGGCAAAGAGATTTGACTAATCTTTTTTCTCAGCTTCTTCCTTCAATAAATCCTCAATGTTTTCAAATTTGGAATATCGATTTTGTGCTAAATCCAATCTCCCTTGGGCGATACTCATTAATAAATCATAATGTGGTCTCACAATGGTAACTGTTTTAAGCGGTTTCATAATATCTAAATACATATCTGAAAAAACTTGGAGAACGTCTTCAGGATCAAATCCCTGTAATCGACCGAGTTTCTTTTCTACTAAACTTTTTTGTAAAGTAGCAACTTTATGTAATCTAACCCAAGATGGAGCTAATAATCCAGCGTCTGCCCAGTCTTCCAACTCAACATCAAAATCTCCATCATATTTTTTGGAAGTAATTCTCGCGACAATTATATCTTCTTTGTGGTCTAAAATAACCATCGCCGGGCGTTTTTTAAAACTTTTTCCGTCAGTAAAAGGAAATTTCAACAAAACAATATCACCAAAAATCAGTTTTTTCATAGATTATAAGCTATCATACATGGCATCTTCCGTGTCATATCCTGCCAAAAAATTGTCTTGGACTTCCTTATCCCAGTCTGCAAAATCTCGTTTAATCGGCTCCAAAACCAATTTATTTCCCTGCGGACGAGCGATGTATTTTTTCGCGGGATATTTATCACGCCATTTCTTCGGCAAAGTTACTTGCCCTGTGTTAAACATGGATAAAACATACATTTTTAATCAAATTAATTAAATTAACTAAATTCATTATATTCACCAAATTCATTAAAGTCAAAACATCATGAAAAAAATCTGCAAAATTACCGGCAAAGAATTCCAAATTCCCGCGAAAAAATTGGAATTTTACAAAAAAATGGGAGTTCCTATTCCTGATATTTGTCCCGAGGAACAAATGCGCCAACTAATGTCTTGGCGGAACGAAATGAAGCTGTATCAGCGACCATGTAGTAGTTCAGGAAAAATGATTATTAGTGCCTATGCGCCAGATACTCCGTTTCCGGTTTACGATAATAAAATCTGGTGGGGAGATTCTTGGAATCCCTTGGATTACGGACAAGATTTTGATTTTTCGCGGGGTTTTTTCCCGCAGTTTCAAGAACTTTTGAACAAAGTTCCGCGTGAAGGGACTTCTGTCTTTCAATCTGAAAACTGCGACTTTAACGGACACATCCGCAATTCCAAAAACTGTTATCTAAATTCACTCGTTGCCGAATGCGAAGACACACATTATTCTTACTGGATGGTTAAAGATAAAGATTGTGTCGATTGTGTGATGACTAATTTTTCCGAACTTTGTTATGAATGTATCGATATTGAAAAATGTTACGACTGCGTGGCATTGCAAGAATCCGCGAATTGTAATGACTGCTATTTTTCTTTGCAGCTGCGTGGTTGCGACCACTGTATCGGTTGTACGAATTTAGTGAAAAAAAGTTATTATGTTTTCAATAAACCAGTCAGCAAAGAAGAATTCGCGAAAAAAAAGCAGGAAATTTTCGCGAGTTATAAAACTTTTGAGCAAGGAAAAGCGTTTATGAAAAAAGTTTTCAGAGAATCACCGCATAAATATGCTAATTTGCTTAAATCGGAAAACACTACCGGTGATCATTTGTATTCTTCCAAAAACTGCGAAAATTGTTTTGATGGACATGAAAACGAAGATTGTTTTGATGCAATTTCGCTAGCTAATAGTAAGGATGTTGGGCATAGTTATTCGGCGGGCTGGCCGGGGTGTGAATTAATTTATAATTCGGCGGTTTCGCGTGGTTCAACGGATTTAATTTGTTGTTATTACAGTTTCTTTAACGAAAATTGTCAGTATTGTGATAGTTGTAGTTATTGTAAAGATTGTTTCGGTTGTATCGGCTTAAAACATAAGCAATACTGCATTCTCAACAAACAATATACAAAAGAAGAATACGAAAAAATTCGCGGGAAAATTATCGAACACATGAAAAACTCCCCCTTAGTCCCCCTCAATGAGGGGGAAGGCGCACAAAGTGCGTCAGGGGGAGTCGAATGGGGAAACTTTTTCCCGATGGAAATGAGTACCTTTGCTTACAATGAATCAGTTGCCGGACAATATTTCCCGCTTTCACCAGAAGAAATTGAAAAAAGAGGTTTGAAATACCGCCCAGACAAACAGAGTTTCAAATACGATGGACCAAAATACGAAATTCCCGCGAAAATTTCTGATGTGCCGGACGATATTTGCGACAAAATTCTCACTTGTGAGGCAACCGGAAAGTATTACAAAATCCAGAAAGCAGAACTCAAATTTTACCGCAAGATGAATCTGCCTGTCCCGCGACTTTGTCCGGATGAGAGGCATCGTCGAAGAATGGCATTGCGAAACCCGCGAACTCTCTTCGAGAGATCTTGTCATGATTGTGGCAAAGATATTCAAACAACTTTTGCGCCCGACCGTCCGGAAAAAGTTTTGTGTGAGGAGTGTTATTTGAAAGTGGTAGAGTAGAGGTGTTGCATGCAACACCTTTACTGGATTTTTAAAATTTCGCGGGATTTTTTACAAAAAAACACTGACATCTCTGCCAGTGTTTTTCTTAATATTTTTCTGAAAATTATTCAGTTGCTTCGTTTACCACATCAGCAGCTTTGTCAGCCATGTCTGCTCCAGTATCAACTACTGCTTCAGCAGCATCGTTTACAGCGTCTTTAGCGTCTTCAGCCATTTCTCCTGCTTTATCAGCTGCGTTTTCAGCAACTTCGCCAGCCGCGTCAACGGCGTCTCCAGCTGTTTCAGCAACTTTGTCAGCTGCATCTTTCAATCCGTCTCCCAAAACCATAACTGGTTTTTCGACAGCGTTTACCGCTTTTTCTGTGGCGCTATTTACAGCGTCTTTCATTTTTGTTCCTTGTTCGCAACCTGCTAGTCCAAAGACAACAGCTAGCCCCAAAGATAAGATTAATGCTTTTTTCATTGTTAAAAGGTTAAAAAATAAGCTCTTTGATTCTAGGTAATTATTTAATTTTGTCAAAATCCCGCGAAAATTTAGCGCCATTCCCAAAAAATCTGTTTCGGGATTCGTAAATCAATATGTGTAAATTGTTTGCTATACAATTTGATTTTCCCTTCCGCCAAAACAAGTTTTTTAATTTGTTGCGGAATTGATTGCTCTAAATCTATCCAAATAACACTATCATTATTCGTCACAAAATGAACTTCGCGGGCTTTCATTAACAACCGAATTTCACGAATAGGCAGTTTTATTTCTTCTCGCAAAAGCTCTTCAGCCAAATTTATTTTTTCCAACCAGTCCGCCGAAACAAACCGCGTATGAACTTTGAGCGGTTTATCGTATTGCAAAACTTTGATAACGGGCAAGCCATCGGTGCTGTTTTCGGAAATCACAATTCCGCTGGCGGTAATAGAAGCAAAATTCGCGGATTTTTCGTCAAAAATCGTATATTTCGCGGGCGATAATTCTAAATTTATCTCAATTTCGGACGGCCATTTATCAGTAATTTCGATTTTGTTGATTTCTGGAAATTTCTCTCTAAGCAAGTTTTTAATTTCTTCTTTACGCAGGAAAAACATGTTTTTCCCCAGAAATTTACTAGAAATATTTTGTACCACTTCCGCCGGAATAGTTTCGTTGTTTCGTACGACAGAGATTTTTTTCAATTCATAATAGGGGGAAAATATTGCGAAAAGCAAAAATCCAGCCATTCCCGTAAAAATTAGCCCCGCCAGAACTGACCAACGGAAAATGTTTTTTAAATTCTTTAATCCTGAAAATCCCGCGAAAATATTCAAAAACTTGTTTCGGACACGAGTTTTCCGCGAAATTCTTCGTTTGCGAGAAGAATCAAGTAAAAGTGAACGACGCAGAGGCGGGCGATGACGCATAATTTTAGTTTTTTATTAGAACGAGATCTATTCGGCTTCTTGTTTTTACCTAATTCTTATCGCTCAGGATAAAGCAATACAAGCTACTCGCAAGCTCGTAGAGTATTGCTACACCTTCATAATATCAGTTTCCTTGTTTTTCGCCATTTCCGCTATTTTTTTGTTGGTTTCATCGATTTTTTCCTGAATGTCTTTTTCTAGTTTTTTCTGCTCATCTTCGGAAATTTCGTTGTCGTCTTTTTGAGCTTTAACTTTTTTCAAAAAATCGTGGCGAATATTTCTAACAGAAATTTTCGCGGTTTCTTCTTCTTCTTTAACAATTTTAACCAATTTTTTACGGCGTTCTTCGGTCATTGGCGGAATTGGTAAAAACAAGTGATCCCCCATGTTTTGCGGATTTATTCCTAAATCTGATTCCTGAATGGCTTTGGCAATCGCACCGATTGAGCTTTTATCCCACGGCTCGATTTTAATTGTTTTATTATCTGGACAAGAGATATTCGCCACAGACTTCAACGGCATCATTGAGCCGTAATTTTCTACTTGGATTTCATCAACCATTGTTGGTGTTGCTTTCCCCGCCTGCAAAGTCGCGAGTTTCGTTTTCAAATGGTCAATCGTTTTATCTAATTGTGATTGTAATTCTGTAATCATTATTTAAGGTTAAATTTCGCGGGAATTTTAAACGGAAGTGAGGAGATAGTCAATTAGGAAAGTTTACAAGTTGACGAGTTTACGAGTTAACAAGTAGGGACAGGTTTAAAACCTGTCCTTTTTGAAAATCCCGCGAAATTTTTACATTTCCGCGAAACAAATCTCACAAACTCCGCGTTTACCTGCTTTTTTTAACAAAACTTCCCCCATATCGCCGTTTTTAATTCCCGCTGCATTCCCTTCTTCAAAATCAATATGACATTCGGGAACAAATTTCTGACTTACGCGAATGATGACATCTTCAAAAACAACATTCCGTTCATCTAGCCCCGCCCGAATAGAAACTTCTTGTCCATGCTCCACTTGCCATTTTTTCGCGGTTTTTTCATCTAAATGAATATGTCTTTTGGCAACAATTAGTCCTTCTTTTTTCTCCACTTTCCCCTGCGGTCCAATAATTGTGAACGGACTTGTTCCTTGCAAATCACCAGAAAGCCGAATATGTGATTTTTTAATTCCTAAATGCCAAGTATCTCCTAGCATGATTTCACATTGCGTTTGCGAACGCACCGGTCCCAGAACACGCAAGTTTTTTAATTCCCCTTTTGGACCTTGAATATCCACTGTTTCCTCCGCGGCAAATTGTCCCGGTTGCCTTAAATCCGCGAGTTTTTTCAATTCGTATCCTTTGCCAAATAATTGCTCCAAATCTTCTTGGGAAAGATGAATGTGATGATTAGAAAGATTGATAACTACTTTCATTTTTATTTTTTAAAACCGGATAAATTCTAGCAGTTTTTCAAAAATCCCGCGAAAAAATAAATGACACCCAGCGAGGAACGAGCTGTTGGTGGAATTTATCCCCGCGGAAGCGGGGATCTAAGCTTCCCCCTTGATAAAGGGGGACTGAGGGGGATTTGTTAAAATCCGTCAGAAGCAAATCCAAAGGGAGACCCGTTCGACTTCTAAATTTTGAAAAATATTTGTCGCTCAGGGATAGGATTGTGAATTTTTTCGCGGGATTTTCTATTTTTTATGACAAACTAATTTCGCCATTGGCTTCATCGTGAAAATTGAAAACAAAGTTGTCCCGAAAGCCATCAAAATCAGGATTGAAAAAATTGTTTCATCAATAATCCCTTTTTGTAATCCGATGGAAGCAATAATCAATTCCACTGCCCCCCGCGAATTCATTGCTAAACCGATTAAAACCGATTTTTTGAAATCAATTTTTTGATACCACGCTGCCAAACCGGCTCCAAAAATTTTCCCGAAAATCGCGACTAAAACTATACCAATCAATAATAACGGAGCAGTAAAAATCGCGGAAAAATCTAAATGCAGAGCTAAACTCGCGAAAAAAATTGGTCCCAGAAACCCGTAAGTAATTCCGTAAACCCTGTCCTCCAATCTCGCGAATTTTTTGGTGTCAAGAACTTCTTCTTGGATAAATAATCCCGCGAGAAATGCCCCTACAATCGCGTGTAAACCAATTATTTCGGAAAACATTCCCAGCAATAAAGCAATTACCAAGGTTGAAGTAAAAGCTCTTTTCGCAAAAAATTTGTCGGTGTATTTTTCTAGTTTTAATCCTCCGACCAAAACTACGCCAAAGAACGCCAAAATTTTCGCGAGCATTATGCAAACTTCCATAAAATTGATAGATCCGGTTTCTACAATGTTTAAAACCATAGAAAACAAAATCAACGCTACGACATCATCGATAACCGCCGCTCCGATGGTGATATCTGAAACACTCGTTCCTAGGATTTTGAAATCCTTGAAAAGCCTAACCGAAATAGCAATAGCGGTGGTGGATAAGGCCACACCGATAAATAAGGATTCAGAAAATGAAAATCCCCAAAATTTCGCGAGAAAAAATCCCCCCACTGTCGGAAAAATAATTCCCGCCAGCGAAATTAGTAAAGATTTTTTGGAAGCGTGGAAAAGTTTTTGCGGATCGGTTTCCAACCCTGCGTGCAGCATCAGAAAGAAAGCTCCCAATTCCGCGAGAATTTTGATTACTTCGTTATCCGGTGTGACTAACCCGAAAACCAGCGGTCCAACAACTACTCCTCCCAAAAGTTCCCCAAAAATAACCGGCAATTTGAGCGCTCGGAAAATTTTCCCAAAAACCCAAATTGTCACCATTAGCGTCAAAAGCACTTGAAAATCTGTCATTCTTTTTGTGTTAAGTGCTTGCAATCTAACATAGACCCAGTAAATCTCAAAATTTCGCGGGATTTTAATAATAGGTTTTCAATAAATCCTGCATCAATTCATTTAATTCCACAACTTCTTGCTCCCTTTTTCTCTGTAATTCAACTAAAAATTTAATAAATTTACCAGTTCCTATATGTCTGGTTTTACTATTAAGAATATCTACCAGAAACTTATTTTCCACTTTTAAAGATTTTGACTTAAAACGATAAAAAAACAGATTTGTTTCTAATTGGTTAATGGCATTTTTGATAAGTTCTATTTCAGCTGTTTTTTCCTGCCTTCCTAAACGCCCCCCTCCTAATGGTTTCTTTAACTCTTTAATACGAATTTTAGTCACCTCTATTAAAGACTTTAATGTATTGATGACTTCCCCGTTAACAGAAATAAGTTTATCCAAAACCAATCTTAAATCATCTGCGCTTTTCATATTCTCAAATATTTGAGGTGTAACTACAAATGTTTCTCTGTCTTCTTGATTTTGATTTAATTTTTGAGTTACTACTTCTTGAGTGCTTTGTGGTGGCAAATCTAATGGCATCTTTTATATTTTTTAAAAATTTTTTTAACTTGACTTGGGACAGTATTCTAAAAATATTAACAAAAATGTCAAAGTCAAATGACAATAAAATTTTTTCGAGTAGAATCAAACCAAATGGCGATAGAAAATAGAAAAGCACGCTTTGATTACGAAATTCTGGACACTTATGTCGCGGGAATTTCCCTGCAAGGTTGGGAAGTAAAATCAATTCGTGCCGGTTCGGCTAATTTGAAATCGGCTTGGGTGGTGGTGCGAAATGGAGAAGCGTTTCTAGATAATTTTTCAGTTAGTCCGTGGAAATTTTCGCGGGAAATTCAGGAAGAAAAAAGGTCACGAAAATTACTTTTACACAAAAAAGAGCTAAAAAAACTGGAAATCAAAGCCAACGAGCGCGGAAACACGATTATTCCTTTGAAAATTTTTGACCAAAAGGGAAAACTGAAATGCGAACTAGCCGTCGCTCGTGGTAAAAAGAAGTACGAAAAACGCCAAGTTTTGAAAGATCGGTCAGTTGAACGAACTATTCGCCAGACTTTGAAAAATTTTAACTCTTAAAATCCCGCGACTTGTCCTCCGTAGCTTTAGCGAAGGAATCTAAAAAAATATTAAAACTCTGGAAAAAATGAAATGTACAAAATGCCCTTGCCAAAACACCAAAGTCGTTGATAGCCGTGTGACAGACCACGGAAACTCAATCCGTCGTCGCCGAGAATGCGAAGAATGCGGACACCGGTTTACTACTTTTGAAAGAATTCAAGCTTCCAACCTGATGGTTGAGAAAAGTGACGGCACGACAGAACCTTATGATCGCGAAAAACTAAAACGCGGAATTGCTATTGCTTGTGCCAAAAGACCGGTTCCTTTGGCAAAAATCCGCGAAAAAATCACGGAATTAGAAGAAACTTGGGGAAAAGAAGCCATCGTAAAATCAAAAAAAATCGGAGAAGATATTATTGAAATGCTGAAAGATCTTGATGACATTGCTTATATTCGGTTCGCCTCTGTTTATCGGAAATTTAAAGATGTCGAGACTTTCAAAAAAGAGTTTGAAAAACTTTTGGGAAACTCGGATAAGTAAAAATTTCGCGGGATTTTCTAGAAATTCGGCAGGTGTAACTTTTTGGGTGCGTTTTTTACAAAAAAATTAACTCAGAAATGAGATTAATTTGAGTGTTTTTGGAGGCACCATGATGAACTGCTAATTTTTCTTTGAGATGTGTAAAAT
>JALVIB010000035.1 GCA_027028725.1 Candidatus Altimarinota bacterium | reverse complement strand
ACGGATATTTTACACATCTCAAAGAAAAATTAGCAGTTCATCATGGTGCCTCCAAAAACACTCAAATTAATCTCATTTCTGAGTTAATTTTTTTGTAAAAAACGCACCCAAAAAGTTACACCTGCCTGGTCTTGCGTTTTTCCCTCGGTCGAAAATAGGATATAATTATTTTTTGCAGAATTTTCCAAATTCAAGATATTTCCCCCTGATAAGGGGGCTAGGGGGTTTGTTTTTTCGCGGGATTTTAAATATTATCCAATTCAGCCAAAATCTCGTCTTCGTTTTCTTCGGCTTCAGCCTGTTTTTCGCGAGCTTTTAGAGCAGCTTGCTTCTCTTTCCACTGTTTTTCCATTTGAGCATTCTTTTTCGCGATTTCTTCAGCACTTAGGGTTGCTTGTTTTTTGACACCATATTTTGCCTCAATTTCAGCTAATTTTTGTCGCTCTTTTAATAAAATCTCGCGAAGTTTTTCAACTTGCTGAAGATTCATTGTCTTTGTCAGATTGAACCAATACTGACGTTCTCCATCATTCATTGATTCTGATCGCATAATCAAATCAACAAGTTCTTTGTCTTCTTTGAGCATATACTCAGGAATCTGGAAATCTTTAATGGTTTTTCCAGTACCAGGAGTTTTAATTTTACTGAGATCAATTACTGCTGAACCTGTTTGGTTTGTAGCAGTTTGACCACTTGTTGTCTGAGTTGTCGGATTTGTGTCTGTCATTTTTATATTTGTTTAGTTTAATTTTAAGAAATTTCGCGGGATTTTTCAAGAATTTGATTAGATATTTTGTTTCAATCGCTCTACAAGAGCTTTGACGGAAGCAAAATTTTCATTAAACATTGAGTTGTTTCCATTTAAATCAACGGCGAACAAATCGGGTCTTTCCTCGATTTTCTTACCACTTTTTTTCATAACATCATCATGAACTTCAGCTAACTTGTCATTATCGATTGTCCAATAGTCATTTCCCCCACCTAGGATGGAAGATGTCCAAGAAACTTCTGGATCAATTTCTTCATCAAAACCATTATCCAATTTTCCAGCTTTAACTGCATTAATGAGTGCTTCGAGATCAGAACTTGATAATTTCCCATCTTTGTAGAATTCAGCAGGGAGATTAAATAAGCTTTGCCAGAAAGGTTTTAGTTTTGTAGCATCAGGGTTTTGAGGATCAGCAAATAGATCATTAACATGTTTCATAAAGAAACTTGCATTTAAATCGTCCGCGAAAATTCCTTCTTTTTCCTCATTTCCAGCATATTCTTCCCAAACTTTTTCGCGTGGATCAGGTTTAAGCAGTTTTTCAATTGCTTCATTATTCCATTTTTCTATAACTCTTCTACCTAGTTCTCCAGGAGTATAACTCAAAGTTGCTCCATCAATTTTATAAGTATTATTGTCATCATTGAAGTTTTTAACTAATTTCTTCCAGTTTTCGAAACTTATCTTATCGTGAGGGACTTTTAGTGCAAAATCATCTAAAACGCTAACAATATTTCGTTCTTTTTTGTTTTTATTTATCCAATTTTTTGTAAATTCCTCAGGCGACACCATTTTTTTAATTTCTGCTTCTTCTGGGAGATTAATTAACTTAGAATATTTGGTATAGAAGTTTGCCAAATCATCGGTTTCTTGCGGGCTAGCATGTTCCCATTTATTATAATTATCCTGTTTTTCGCGTTCTTCTTTCTGTGTTTTCATAGCTTCGTTAATTTTTTTCTTATTAGGTTTGTCTTTGTCACTTTCTCTTCTTTTCTTTAGTTCTTCTAACTTTTCTTTTGCTGAACCAATACCAAGCCAAGAAGCTATTTGTAAGATATAAAACCATATATTACCAAATTTGTTCCAAAGCCGCTCAGGTGCACTTATGCCAGAATCCTTACCTAGCCAATTTTCAAAATTTTTCCTGGTTTTTCCATTGATTAAAGCTCCGCGATATTTTTCCGCCCATTCGGTTCCTCGGTATCCCATTGGAATGTCTTTTTCCAGCCACTGAATCATGCTGGCGTTTTTTTCTAAACTTAATGGTTTAGTCAAACTAATAATCCCATCCAAAGTTAGTTTTCTTTTTGGGCGTTGTTCATATTTTCCACCTGATTTTTGGGAACTTAATCCTAATTTTTCGCGGATTTTATTTAGAAACAATTCTTCAACAGAGTTGGCATTCATTACATCTTCAGAAGTCCAGTGAAAATGTTCAAAAGAAGCAGGCATAAATGACTTCATATCGGTGTACAAGTCGCGTAAAGAATCTTTAACAGATCCCATAATGCTTGTAGCAGGAGCATCGTTTTTTTCATCAGCGATAATTTTCGCCTTTAATTTATTAAAAGCTTCTTCGTTATTGAAATTGCGCAATTCTTCTTTAACGCTCTTGGTAGCATTTCCAAGTTTGGCATTCAAAAAGAAATCAGGAAGTTCCTCGATTGATTTAATACCAAAAGTTTTAAGATCATCCCCTAAATCTTTTCCACTAGGTGTTGGGTAGTATTCTGCTAAAAACTTCGCGAGTTCTGGATTCTGTTGGTAAAGTTCTTCCATTGAACCACTTGGTGCTTCATCAGTTTCTGATGGTGGTTTAGGGGAATTCTCACGAACATATTGTTCAAGAACGGCATCAATATCGCTTTTATTATTTCGTGTGTCTTGTTTGGCTAAAGCTGCGAATTTTTCTAGCATTTTTCCCATATCCCAGCCATTTTTCTTTAGTTCCAACATCAAAGCTTCTTGAATTTCTTTTTGTTTTTGGAATTTCTCGTTTTGAGTTATTTCGCCGTTAAGGAATTTTTGCTCGATTTCGTTAATCTTGTCTATAATTGATTCAAAAGCTTTTTTGAGTTTTTCTTTTTCTGCCGGATTATTTGCATCAATGTCGTTTTCTAATGCAGAAATAATCAAATCAGTGTTTTTTGCCACAAAATCGCGAGAATTAGTCATCTCATCCAAATCCAAAACATCATCGGCATCAGTTGGATTATCAATAATATTAACTAATCCGACGCTTTTCTTTAAGTAATTTTTAACTTCTTCACTTTGAGTCATTTCCGCGAATTTTTTCTCAATATCTGATTCTTTTAACTTCTTTTGCACTTTGTCAGAACCTTTATCCAAAAACTCTTTTCGGTAATCCGAAAGCGATTCGTAAGTTTCGTTTAGGACTTTGGTTATATCGGTGTCTTTTTTTAACAAATTCAAATTATTAGCGACATTCTTTTTGGTCTGCAAAACTTCTTGCAGTTTATCGAAAGACTTTTCAACCTTATCTGCCGCACTCTCATTGACTTTTGTTGCGGGCGCATTGTTATTTTGCCATACAAAATTTTCCGCAAATCCCGCGAAATTTTTAAGTTGATCTCGGTTATATAAGTTTTTCATTTTAGAGTTTTGCCAGTTCTGCCGCAAAAGCTTTATCGAAATTTGCTTGTTCGATTTTTTCGCGGGCTTTAATTTTTTCATCAACAGCATTGATTTTAGCCATTGTTATATTTTGTGGTTGATACAGGCTTTGTCGACCGCGTCGCGATCTCCGGTGCCAAAATTTCTGGTGATATTTACGAAACATTTTTTGTTATTTGTTTAAATAATCTCTGAATTATACCCGAAATCCCGCGAAAAATCAAATGGAATATTTTATTATCAAAAAATAAAACCCCTCATTATTGAGGGGTTCGACTTGGTGCTTCTGATAAGAAGACAAGTTTGGCTTATCAACCACCATCATTTTATTCTCAATAATTGCTAATATCAATTTTTTTTCGTATACTTCTCCCACAAAATTCCCGCGAAAAAATGAACAAAAAAGACGCAGAATTACGGATAAAACAACTTCGAAAAAAGATTTTGGAAGCAAATCAGGCTTATTTCAACGAAAATCGCGAAATTTTTTCAGAATCAGTCCGTGATCAGCTGAAAAAAGAATTAATTTCGTTGGAAACGCAGTATCCGGACTTGATTACACCCGATTCGCCGACCCAACGCGTTGGTGCGCCTTTGACTAGCAAGCTTCCCAAGATTCCGCATAAATCGCGAAAATTTTCGCTGGCAGACATTTTCAACGCCGAGGAGGCGCGAGAATTTGACGCGCGCGTCAAACGATTTTTAAAAACGGAGCAAATTGACTACTCTTGCGAACTTAAAATTGACGGAATAAATGTGACGATTTGGTACGAAAACGGGAAATTTTCGCGGGCTATTTCGCGCGGAGATGGAAAAATCGGCGAAGACATCACACACACCATCAGGACTTGCAAAAACCTGCCTTTACAACTTCCGTACGATATTGATTTGGAAGTGAGCGGGGAGTGTTTTATTGCCAAACAGAATTTTGCCAAAATTTTGGAAAAATCCCGCGAAAATTTTGCTAATTCACGAAATTTAACGGCGGGAACGGTGCGCCAGCTTGATCCCCAAATTGCTGCTGAGCGTTATTTGCAAGTTTTCTTGTATACTTTGGGGAAATCCAATTTTCTCCCTCTCCCTCGGGGAGAGGGTTGGGGTGAGGGCAATAAGAAGTTTAAAATCAAGAATCAGTCCGACTTGTTCAATTTTTTTGATCAAGTTGGTTTGCCACACGAAAGTGATTTTCAAGTTTTTGATGATATCGAAAAAGTGATCAAATTTTGTGAACAATGGTCGGATAAAAAATCCCGCGAAAAATTGTGGTACGACATAGACGGAATTGTGATTAAAGTTCATGACTTTGACCTGCGAAAACGGCTTGGCTATACCGCAAAAACCGCGAAATATGCGGTGGCGTGGAAGTTTCCAGCGGAAGAAAAATATACTAAACTTTTAGATGTCCATTTCCAAGTTGGGCGGACGGGCGCGATCACGCCGGTGGGGATTCTCGAACCGGTAGAAATCGCGGGATCAACGGTTTCGCGGGCAACTTTACACAATTCTGATGAAATCTCGCGAAAAAAAATCAAAATTGGTGACACGGTGATTGTGCGTAAAGCGGGTGATATCATTCCCGAAATTCTGGAACCGCTGACGGATTTGCGAACAGGCGAGGAGCAGGAAATTAAATTCCCGCGAAATTGTCCGGAATGTGGCGAAATTTTGGATAATTCTGAAAAAATCACGCGCTGTTTGAATCCGAATTGTCCGGCGAGACATCGCGAAAATCTGCTGTATTTTGCCAAAACTCTCAAAATTGACGGACTTGGTGAAAAAACCATTGAGGCTTTGTTGGAGCTGGATTTAATTCATTCGCCGGTTGATTTTTGGAAACTGGATCAATTTGATTTGGTGCAGTTGCCGGGCTTTAAATTTAAAAAAGTGGAAAACCTTTTGATGTCGCTGGAAAAACGCAAAAAATTGCAGTTGTGGGAAATTTTCGCGGGATTAGGAATTCGTTTAGTGGGAACAGAAAATGCCAAAATTTTGGCGAATTTTTTTCGCGGGAAATTTGGGGAATTTACGATGGCGGAGTTTTTGGAGATTATAAAACTACCTCACCCCACCCCTCTCCTGCTAGGAGAGGGAGCCAGCAGAGAAAATCCCGCTGTGCCCCGCAAGGCGGTGGCGAAATTTTCGCTAGATCAGCTGATTGCTATTGATGGAATTGGGGAAAAAGTGGCGGAAAGTTTTTACCAATTTTTAACCAGCCAGAGAACACAAAAATTATTCAAAGAATTTAAAGAAGTTGGGGTAGAATTGGTTTGGGAAAAAGAAACTACTGGCGGGATTTTTTCCGGTAAAAAAATTGTGATTACTGGATCCTTCGCGGGAATTTCGCGGGACGAATTGAAGAAAATTATCGTGCAGAACGGCGGAAAAGTTTCTTCCTCTGTTTCGTCAGCGACCGACCTCTTACTCGCCGGAGAAAAAGCTGGTTCTAAACTCAAAAAAGCCGAAGAATTAGGGATTGAGATTTGGAATGAGGAAAAATTCTATCGGGAATTAGGTATGGAAAATTCCCACCGCGGAGCGGGGCACGGCGCGAAAAATTCTGAAAATTTAAGTTTGTTTTAGTTTTTTTGCCAAGAGTTGTAAGTTTTTCGGCTTTTTTAAAACAGCATTAGTGAAATACCCCCAGCAACCTTTAAAATTTTGAAAAACTTCTGATTGTTTAAGCACAGCTTCAACTTGTGTTGGTGTGGTTTGGAATTTTTCCGCGAGAATTTTTAGATTTGCTCGATATGCACCACAACCAATGTGTTTTTCAGCGGAACAACGAGGTCTATTTTTTAAAGGCATCCTTTGATTTAATTTATACAGAAAAATCCCGCGAAATTTTTAAAAATCAATTTCGTATTGTCTAGCTATTCCTTTCGGAACAAAATATCCATTTCCAGCATCCACATATTGATTATCAAAATGTCTTTTTGTGATAATTTGGGGATTTTTTTGCTTATTAGTTGTTTGTCTAACCAAAGCGTTGATGCCATGTAAATTGGCATATACATCAGCTGGAATCTGATAATTCGGTGTTATATCAACAAAATGACTTTTTTCAATATTTTTATTCATCTTTGATTTATTATAAAAGCGTTTTATTTATACATAAAAAATAGATAAAAGTCAAATCTTTTCATATTTTGTATTTTCCTGTAAAATTTCGCGGGATTTTCCTTATTTCTAATTTTATTTAAATGAAAAATAGTCAATCAATTACGCTAAAACCACACAAAATAGCGTTTTTTCTGCCATCATTATTAGTTATTTCGCTAATTATGCTTACTTTGTTTATTACAGCTTATTTTGGTGTGAAAGAGGCGGAAGGAGATATAGGTGTGTTTAAAAGCGTTTTTAGTGTTATGTTTTTTGTTGTTTTTGGAATTACCTATTGGTTAGTTTCGATTAAATATCGTAAAACTTCATATATTTTGGATAGAGATAGAATTATTTACAAAACAGGGACAATTTTTTCTGACAAAGAACTGGAATTACCAATTAGAAATATCACACATTTAAAGCTAGAACTTCCGTATATCTTATATTTATTATTTAAGATTGGGAATGTGTATATTGAATCTGCTGGTAGTGATGCTACCGAAGGGAAATTTTTTGCAGTATCGAATCCCCGTGAGATTTACAAGAAAATTCAAGAAATGATGAAAAATAATGGTTTTTCTATGGAGAAAAAAGAGCTAAAAGAAGAACTAAGACCACATCCATTAGCAGTAGTAATGGAAACACTTAAATTTATTGGAACAGCAGTTTTTGTAATATTTTATATTGGTGGAAATATTTTGGTAGGTGACGAAAGCAGTGAAATGGAGATTAATGAGAATTTTATCGAAATTGCGACAATTATTGGTTTTGTGGTATTAGGGATTATTTTGGTTTCTGCGATATTTCGGTATTTAGATTTGAGAAAACGAGTTTATAAAGTTTACAATGATACAGTTGAGTATGAAGAAGGGTTTTTAACAAAAAATTACAGTTTAATTCCTTTTGAAAATTTGACGGATTCTCTTTCAACTCAAACTTTTGTCGATCGAATTTTTGGGCTTCACGATGTAGAATTAAGTTGTCAGGGGGCGAAACGCGAAATTAAATTTAAGAATATTGTAAATGGAGAGGAATTAGCAAAGTCAGTAGGAGATTTAATTCGAAAATTTAAAAAAACAAACAAAAAAACAATAAATCCCGCGAAAAAATCAAAAAACTTGCGAGCGGAGAGCTTTCTAGATTTTGATAAATCTTATACAGCAGAATTTAGGATGAATAAGTTGCGAGCATTCGCTTTCCCTTTAATGCTTTTGATTTTTGTGGGAATTGGTGCTATTTTTTCTGCTGATTTAATAGGAATTGCGACAATCGCAGTTTTTTCGGCAATTTCTATTTTTATTAAAGTTGTAAGTACGAAGTACATAATCGATAAAGAAAGTATTAGTTATCATTATAAATTTTTGAGTGCCAAAAATATCTCATTTATAAATGAAAAAGTGACAAGTGTGATTTTGCGCGAAAGTTGGATTGATAAGATTTTTGGAACTTGCCAAATTCATTTTGGGTCAATTGGTTCAGCTACCAAAATCAAGTTTATGCATTTGAAAAAAACAGAAAATTTATACGCAAATATTTTGTCTAAATTTGGATTTGTCGCAGAAAAAGTGGAGTACGAATTAACGCCAAATTTTACTTTTTTAAATTGGATGAAATCAGCAATAATACTGCCAGTTTTATTAATAATATTTGTGTGGAGTCTTGTTTTAGGTGCAAAAATAGCTGGCGGGACTGCTCTGTTCATAATTTTAGGCGGAATTATAGCGTTGTTCTTGGTGATTTTTGGTTATATGAAACTTTATTACAAAAACTCGCGAATTTTCTTGCACAAGAATTATTTGTCAGTCAAGAAAGGACTTTTGGTTCAACTGCAAGTATATTCATCTTATGCGAATATTAAAAATATTACGACGGTAAAGTATCCGCTAACAACTGTGGGAATGGTTAAATTTGATGTAGCAGGGGAAAATGCGGCAAATATAAATCAGTCTCAGGAGGAGCAGGTTGTAAAAGGTTTAGTGGTAGGTCAAAGAACAGGGTCAGTTGCAAGAACTTCACACACTCTGTCTTTAAATTATATTACAGATATTCCTCTGTTGAATGACTTATTAGATAAGATTCTCGAAAAACCAATGACTTCAAATGAGATTAAGAAATTAGCTGAAAATCTCGCGAAAAATCCAATTAAAGATAAAATGACAGCTTCTCCTAGTTTGAAAAACTATTTAGTTTTACCAACTTTTATATTACTAATATTTTCAATTCCTTTTGTATTAGCTGCTATGACTGGAGGAATTGATGGTGGTTTTGGAGGAACTCTTGCTATTGGTATATTTTTGTTTATGGGGATGGTTTTTGCGTTAATTGTCTGGAATGTAAAAAATATTTCTTTTGGAATTCAAGATTTTCGCGTGCTTCGTAGATCAGGAATTTTTTATCGAAAACAAATTTCTATTCTTTATTCAAAAATAGATTTTATAAATAAATCTGAAGGATTTTGGAATAAGGTCTTTAAAAATGGGAATATCGGAATTCAGACTATAGGTAGTTCAAAAACTGAAATGATGATGAATAATTTAAACGAGTTTCAGGAGTTTTATAAAGAAATTAAGGAAAGTTTATAAATAATCTCTCGCCCTCTTTCAAAAAAGAGGGAGCCAAAGGAATAATTTAAAAAAATGACAAAAAAAATATTGGTGACAGGTGGAGCGGGATTTATTGGTTCGAATTTTGTTCACCACATTTTGAAAAATCGTGATTGGGAAGTGGTTAATTTGGATTTACTGACTTATGCCGGAAATCTCGCGAATTTAAAGGATGTTGAGGGCTTGCCGAACTATAAATTTGTTCAAGGAGATATTGCCGACAAAGAGTTTGTGTTTGATTTATTTTCCCGCGAAAAATTTGACGGCGTGATTAATTTCGCGGCGGAAACTCATGTGGATCGCTCGATTGAGGATTCTTCACCTTTTATCCAAACTAATATTGTGGGGACACATGTTTTGCTGGAAGCGACACGAAAATTTGAAGTTCCGCGCTATCACCAAGTTTCCACCGATGAAGTTTACGGAGATTTAGGTGATAATTCGCGGGATTTTTTTACCGAAGAAACTCCGCTCGCGCCGAATTGTCCGTACGCAGCGGCGAAAACTTCCGCGGATTTACTGGTGAAATCGTGGCACGAAACTTATGGAATTTTCGCGACAATTTCGCGGTGCTCTAATAATTACGGACCTTATCAATTTCCTGAAAAACTGATTCCGTTCTTCCTTTTCCGCGCGATGAAAAATGAGGATTTGACGCTTTACGGAGACGGAAAAAATATCCGCGACTGGCTTTATGTTTTGGATCACTGCGAGGCGATTTTAAATATTTTTGAGAATTCGCCAGCGGGGGAAGTTTGGAATATTGGTGGACACAATGAAAAAACGAATTTGGAAATTACCAACTTAATTTTGAAACACACGAATTCGAAGTCCCAAATTAAATTTATCGAAGACCGCAAGGCGCATGATCGTCGCTATGCGATTGACGCGAGCAAAATTTCGCGGGAATTAGGTTGGACACCAAAACATACTTTTGAAGAGGCCTTGCCGTTGACGATTGAGTGGTATTTGAATAACAAAGATTGGGTAGAGAGTTGTCGGGCGAAGGTTGGGAATAGTTAAAAGTTAATAGTTAATAGTTAAAAATTTCTTGTTTGTTTCTCCTAACGGGGGCTGTTGAGGGGAGGATTAGCAAAAAATAAAATTCCGCGAAATTTTCTGTTTGTTTTACAAAAGTGATTTTATTACAATGTCGACAATGAAAAATAAAAACAAAGCTTTTACTTTAATTGAATTGTTGGTAACAATCGTAATTATTGGAATTCTCGCGACAATTTCCATTTCTACTTTCAATAACTATCGACGAGATGCTATAAATGCGAGAAGGCAGGCAGAACTTGAGCAAGCACATAAGAAAATTTTATCATTGTGTACAACGAAAGAGTTAGATATGTGTAACGAACTAAATGTTAACAAATTGGTAGCAGACTCATCTTTTACCGATCCTTCTTTCTGGAATACTGATAATCAAGCTTATGGACCAAATCACTGGGTAATTGAGGATGGAGTTGCAAAAAATATAGGAAATACGGATAATCATTTTGATTTTTTATTGCCTCGTGATGAAGATGGAAATAGTTTTCAGCTACCAGCAGGGGATTATTGGATGACGATGAAAGTTCTAGAAAATCCCGGTAATGCAAATTTTGGGGTGGTTATAAATCATATTGTTGGTAGCTTCTATGGTTTTTTATTTTATGGAAAAGCGATACCTTTGGGAGATGAATATTTTTTGATAAATATTCAACAAAATTCAGATTTTTATATGCAGCTTTATAATACAAATAACGGAGATTTAATAATTGACGATGTTTTCTTTTTTCAAAAAAATTAAAATCCCGCGAAAAAATAAGTAATTTCTGATTTTCTCTCTTAATAAATGGGGATAGGGGGATTTTTAAATAAGAAGTAGATTGCCACGCTACGCTCGCAATGACGGTGAAAAACCCCGCGAAATTTTATTGTTTCTCAATAACTATTTCATAAATATTCGTAGATGAATCATTTAGATTTGATTTAACTTTATAATCAGAAAAAGCTGTTTTTATGATTCTTAAAAAATGTTGCCAAACCTTTTTATTGTAATTTGAATCATCAGTTGAGATTAGATAAGTAAATATTTCTTGTAAAATTGGATCATCACCAATTTCATAATGTGTT
>JALVIB010000034.1 GCA_027028725.1 Candidatus Altimarinota bacterium | reverse complement strand
CTGTTTGGTCAGGATTTTTCACAAAAGGTTGTGAAGTCAAAGCGCGTTCCGCACAGAATTTTTTAGTTTTTCCCGCCAAAATTTTATCAATAATTTGTTCCGGTTTTCCTTCCGCCAAAAGTTGTTCTTTGGCAATCGCCATTTCTTTATCAATTTCTTCTTGCGGAACATCTTCCGGATTAGCTACCATCGGATCCATCGCTGTCGCGTGCATTGCGACATCTCGCGCCATTTCTTCAGTTCCGCCGTCAAGTAAAACAAGAGCAGCCACTTTCCCATTCCCGTGAACATAAGATCCCACGACATTTCCACCTTCTACTACTTCTACCATATCTAAAACTAAATTTTCTCCCAAAGCTTGAATTTTATCAGTTCGTAATTCTTCAAACAAAGCTTTCGCTGCTTCAACTCCGTCAGTATTCGCTTTGTCCGCGATTTCTTTCACGAACGCTACAAATTGCTCATTTTTCCCAACGAAATCTGTTTCACAAAGAATTTTCGCGATAGCTCGTCCGCTGATAGCGATTGATCCTTCATTTGTGGAACGATCTGATTTTTTCGCGGCTTTGGCGGCTCCTTTTTTCCGCAAAATTTCAACTGCTGCCTCCATGTCTCCATTAGCTTCTTCCAAAGCTTTTTTGCAAGCCATTAGTCCGGCTCCAGTTGATTGCCGTAATTCTTTTACTTGTTGTGCTGTAACTGCCATTTTATAAGTTGTTAAAAATTTCTCGCCGATATTAGGAAAATCCCGCGAAAAATCAAATTTTCATCTAAAAAAATCAAGTCCGGACTTAATTTCTCATATTAAAGTTGTCAAAGTCCGGACTTAAGATTTTTTTTCGCGAAATTTTCAAAAACTTCTAAAATAACCACGATGGCAAAATTAAATACTTCGACACCGAGCGGATTTCCGGAATTTTCCGTAGCCGAGCAACGAGTTGTTCGTCACTGGAAAAAAATAATCGCGGAAGTTTTTGAAAAACACGGCTTTCCGCTGATTGAAACACCGCTTGTCGAGCGCACCGAAAACTTCACCGCGAAAGGCGGAAACCCCAAAGAAATTTATGTTTTGGACCGCCTGCACGCCGATTCGGCGGACCAAAATCCCGCGAAATCTCGCGCGATTCGTTTTGATCATACCGTCCCGTTGGCACTTTTTGTAGCGCGTCATTTCAACGAACTGGCTTTTCCGTTTCGGCGGTCGGTTATCGGTCCGGTGATGCGTGGGGAACGCGCGCAAAAAGGGCGATTTCGGCAATTTGATCAGTGTGATATTGATGTGATTGGAAACGGCAGTTTGTCGCTGGCGAATGATGCGCAAATGGTCGTTATTATCGCGGAAATTTTCGCGAAATTAATGCCAGAACAGAAATTTGTGATTCGGATAAATAATCGCAAGATTTTGACCGCTTTTTTCGCGGGATTTCAGCAAGATCCGAGTGAGTTTAAGAAAATTCTAGACTTCATTGATAATTTAGAAAAAAATCCTGACGCCAAACTGGCGGGAGCTCCAATCGAGTTTCAAGAACGAATTTTGGAGTTTGTGGAAATGAGTGGCACAAATGACGAAATTCTGGAAAATCTCGCGAAATTTTTGGACGACGAGGATTTTCAAAACGGCGTGGCAGAACTGCGCGAAGTTGTTTCTTATTTACGCCAAATGGGCGTGGCGGAAGAAAATTTTCAAATAGATTTGCGAATCGCCCGCGGGCTGGATTACTACACGGGGACGGTTTACGAAATGAATCTTCTAAATGCCGATGGCACTTTGAACACCGCTCTCGGCTCAATTTGTTCCGGTGGGCGCTATGATGATCTCGCGGGAATTTTTACGGGGAAAAGTTTGCCGGGAGTGGGAATTTCTATTGGTTTGACGCGACTTTTGTGGCAACTTTTTGACGCGAAAATTATCGAGCCGCAGAAATCAGCAACTTCTGATGCGATTATTTTGTTCCGTTCACCAGAACTTTTAAGCAAAGCGCTGGAAGTTGGGCGAAAATCCCGCGAAATTTTGGGAATTTCTGTGGAAAACTATTTTGAGCCGAAAAAAATCCAAAAGCAGTTCGCCTATGCGGAAAAAATGGGCATTCCCGTGAGGATAATTGTCGGCGAAAAAGACATTGTCGTTGAGGCGAAAGAGGGATTTGAGGATTTGAAGGAGAAGATTGAAGGGGTTTTTGGATAGTTAATAGTTAAAAGTTAATAGTTAATAATTTAGGACAGCTTAAAAGCTCAAAAGTCAAAGAGATAAAAAGAGATAAAGGGGAAATAATTTACAAAATAATAAATAGTAGGGGACGGTTTGAAACCGTCCCTAATTAAAAGAATTCCTTTTTTGTAGGCGCGGTCGCGTGACCGCGTTTTCTGAAATATGAAAAAATTGTAGGCTCGACGGCGCCGTCGCGCTTTCCAGATTCCCGCGATTTTTTCCATCCTGTCATTTCGACTGGGAGTTGAAATTTGGGTTAGTATAGAATGGAGAAATCTTTTGCTGAGATCTCTCCGCTTCTTTCTTTTTAACTTTAAGTTTATCGGTCGAGATGACAATGTTTTTTCGCGGGATTTTCCGTCTTGCTTTTCGCCGGCAAACCTGCTAATTTCCTGCTGATGAAATTGACCTTGCTGATGGCGCAGACTCTGGACGGGAAAATCGCGAAAGACCGCGATCATTTTCCGGATTGGACGGAGAAGGCAGACAAGAAACTTTTTGTAAAAGTGACCAAGGAATCCGGCGTCATGATTATGGGGCGGACGACTTTTGAGACTTTGCCGGGGAAACTGCCGGGGCGACTGCATGTGATTCTTTCGCGAAAAGCGGGTGAGTGGGACGAAGTTGAGGAAAATGTGGTTTTTACTTCCCTAAATCCCGCGAAAATTTTGGCGAAACTGGAAAGTCTGGGCTTCACTAATCCAATTCTGGCTGGTGGGACAACTATTAACACTCTTTTTGCACGGGAAAACCTAATTGACGAAATGATTATCACGATTTCTCCGCTGATTTTTGGTGAAGGAATGGGCGTTTTTTCGCGGGAAATTTCGCTAGAACTAGAACTGCAAAAAGTTGAACCACTGGGCGAAAATTCCGCGACCTTTTATTACCGAGTGAAAAAATGATCCTTACACGAAACGAAATCAAAGACTTAATTCTCGCGAAAAAACTGGTTTTCGAGCCGGAACTAGACGGCTACCAAAATCAACCGCATGCCGTAGATTTACGCTTGGGGACGACTTTTTACATTTCCAAAATGTGGAAACTGACGGAAAAAGGTCGCGAAATTTTGACCGTTGATGTGACGGAGTCGGCGGAAGACACTTTTGAAAAAATTGAATTACAGCCGGGACAATTTTTTGAGCTAGCGCCGGGCGAATCGATTATCGCTTCCACTCTGGAAAAAGTTTCCCTGCATGCTGACAATTTGATGGGAATTCTTTATCCGCGAAGTTCGATTAATCGCCGCGGACTTTCCGTTGATTTGACGGGGATTGTGGACGCGCATTATTCGGGAAATTTGATGATTCCGATTTTCAACAAAACGACTAATCAGGTGATTCGGATTTATCCGGGAGAACGAATTTGTCAGCTGGTTTTCCAGAAACTTATTTCTAATTTATCCCACGCCGAAGCCAATTTACACGGAAAAATTCTCGCGAAATATGAAGGCGCGAAAGCCGATGAACTGACTCTGAAAAAAGATGACGATTTAGAAATTGAACTGATTAGAAAAGGAGATTTGGAGGAACTGAAAAAGATAAAATTTTAGATTTGTAGGGACAGGTCGCGACCTGTCCGCGTGAAAAAATGGTTAAAATGAAAAAAAAACTGCCGTATCTGCCAAAATCCCGCGAAATTTTGTATGTTCCGTCAGATAACAAGTTTATGATGGTGGCAAAAAAGTTTGCCGAGGAAAACTCGCAGGATTCTGGATTTAAAACTGGTGCGGTGATTGTAAAGAATGGCGAAATTATCGGGCGCGGGGCGAATGGTTCGGATTTTCATGAAAAAATTGGTTGTGTGCGAAAATTTTTTCACGCGCCAACCGGGAAATTTTACTGGCTGTGTCCGGGTTGTTCGCCCAAA
>JALVIB010000033.1 GCA_027028725.1 Candidatus Altimarinota bacterium | reverse complement strand
TTGCGGAAAAATTTCCACCGCCTTGCGGGGCACAGCGCGGGATTTAAGAATTTTGATTACAAAGAATTTATTGCTGAGAAAAATATCTTGGCAAACTCGGAAAATCCGCAATTACAAAGACTTTTTTTTTTTTTTCATTTAGACGGAAAACTCGCGAAAAAAAATCTCGCGAATAATTTTTTGCAATTTGATTTTGTCTCGGTCGGAGCGAATAAGTCAGAAAAATTTATGTGGACGAAAATTAAGCATAATTCGGAAATTTCGGCAGACGGAAAAGTGAAAAACACTTTAAAAATTATCCGCACGCACGCTTTGCGCAAAGGGGAAATTGATGAGCTTTTGGACACAGATTTGTGGTCAGAAAATATCCGCGATTTGCTGACAGACGATATTTATTGGAAACTCGGAGCAGGGGAGAACCGCACTATTTTGCGCGTTTTCTTGCCGAGTTCAGCGAAACTTTTGAGCCAGCAAAATCCGTCTGGGGAAATTCTCGCGAAAAAATCAGAGATAGGGGATTTTCAGGTTTTGGAAATTCCGATGTATGTTTTGCCGGGGGAAAAATTGGAAATTTCCGTGGAATACGAAACGCAAATCGAGCAGGGAAGTCATAATTGGCGACCTTATTTTTTGCAAATGGTGGGAACTCCGGGACGCCAAAAAACAACTTTTTTGGAAACAATTTCCACCAAAGATAACGGAAAATTTTCCGCGGAAACTTATAACATCGGTCGACCGGTGAAGTTAATTGACCAAGATTTCCGCGCGGTGGTGAAGTTCTAAAATCCCGCGAAAAAAGAACACCCCTTTAATTCCCCTCTTTGGCAAAGAGGGGAGAAATAGAAATTCATTTTATTCCCCCCTCTTCAGACGAAGAGGGGGCGAGGGGGTGTTTGATATAGGAAAATTTCGCGGGATTTTATCACCTTCTATCCTTAAAAATAAGGACTTTCTTCTGACCTCTGAAATTCTTGAATTCTTCTGCTGTTTTTTTTCAAACACAAAATTTGCCTAAAAGTCTAATTTCTGTTAAAAACAAAACAATGAAAAAGCCCCTGATTTTTCTCTTAACTTTGATTTCCGGTTTAACTTTCGCGAGTTCGCCTGATTTCAGTTACGAATTGATTAAAACAAAGGAAACTCCCGGATTTTTTATGGTTAAAATTTTTGCCTCACCACAAGCCAAAGCCATAAGAAAGAGGGAAGTTTATGTCAAAAATTATCATCCGGAGGAAGAAAAAATTTATCGCGAGCTTTTCCCGTTTTTGCAACAACAACGCCACGCACGCATCGTCAAAACGGATGAATTTCGTCCGGAAAAAGTTAATCCACAAAAAAATGTGGTAATTGCTTTGGGTGAACCGCTGAGAGATTATTTGAATTTCAGGTACCAACCGGGAGAAGATATTTTTGAGCAGTTCCAAAATTTCGCGGAAAAAAATTTGAGTCCGGTTTTATTGAAAAATATCAAAATTGATTTTGGCGGAAACATTTTTGCGGTGCAGACCAAACAAGCCGAAGTGCGTGCTAATTCGCCGGCGATTTTTGTCGGAAAATTCCGCGAAAATTTGAAAACAAAGATTAATATTCAAGGCGAAACCGCTGATGGAAAATTGGAATTAAACACTTTTTTGGATTTAGATAATCCGCAATACAGTGAGGACAGAACAGCTGAATATCTGCCTGAATTATGGAACGAGCTCGCTCATCCGTCGGTCAAAAATCCCGCGAAAAAATCAACAACAGGTATAAATTGGTTCAAAGTTCTACGCTATTTTTTGACCTTTTTAGCAATACTTTTTGTCATCGCAATTATTCGCTATTTCACCCGCTCAAAGGAGGAAACAGACGAATTTCAATACGAAGAAGAAGTGCCAATTTTTCATTCGCAAATCCCCGAAGAAGAGTATCGCAGATACGAAGCTGAACTTGATAATCAACAGCAAAACATTGATGATTTACCGTTTGAAGTGGTTTGGAAACAGACTATTGAATAATTTCGTGGGCGATTTTTTTCGCGGAATTTTGAATGGTTGATTTTTGTAAATTTTCTCGCAACTTTTTATCAGCAAAACAGATTTCCAAAGTTTTCAAAAAATCGTGGTTTTTATTTTGGTGAAAAACATAACAAAGACCTTTTTTCGCGAAGAATTGCGCATTTTTTTCCTGATGATTTTTAGCCGCTGACGGTAGGGGAATAATCAGACTCGGTTTTTTCGCGGAAATTATTTCAAATAAAGAATTCGCTCCCGCCCGCGAAATAATTAAATCCGATTCCTTTATTTTTTGGCTAAGTTCAGAGGCAGACAGCATTTCAATTTGTTGAAAAGAAATCCCCTCCCTGTCAGTCGTAGCTTTAGCAGAGACTGAAGTCCTTATCAAGGGGGAGTTAATTGATTTTCCCAGTCCTGTTATCAAAAAAACTTCAAATTTTTTCGTTAATTCCGCAAGATTATCGCGAATTAATTCGTTAATAAATTGCGCGCCCTGTGAGCCACCAAAAACTAAAAGTTTATTCTTATTAGCTCCCTCTCCTAGCCCCGAGTTCTCGGGAGAGCGGGTGTTAGATGGGATTTTTTCCACCTTCGCTAAATATTCAGTAGATAAGTCGTGATTGCACACTTCCCCCCTGACAAGGGGGGATTGAGGGGGGTTGATTTGAAGCTTCGGTGGACAAGTCGCAGAATTTTCCGCGGAAAAGAAGAGGGGATAAGGCGGTTCGCCAAAACTATAAAAAACTTTATCGGCAACTTGTTCCAGTAATTTAGTTAATTTTCCTGTTTCAATATCTGATTCGTGTCCGTAGATTTTCCCGCGAAAATTTGAAAAAATTAACGCCATTAAAAACGGAAAACCGACAAAGCCACCTTTGAAAAAAACAATATCCGGTTTGATTTCCGCCAATAATTTTTTCGCGGAAAAAATTGATTTCAAAATCCTGAACGGCGCAAAAAAGTTTTTCCAAGAAAAATATCGCCTAATTTTATCCGTTTGGAAATAATGAATTTTTAATTGTCCTCCCGCCTTGCGGGAGGAAGCAGGGGGTTCTTTTTTCGCGGGATTTTTTCTTTTCAAATCAATAAAATTTTCCTGTGCGATTTGGCGATCTAGTGGAGAATCTGAAACAATAATTTCTACCTGACATTTCTTTTTACGCAGTTCTTCCGCTAAATTTTTTAACGGAATAATGTGTCCGCCCGTTCCGCCACCAATTAGTAAGACTTTTTTTGTCATAATTTCGCGGGATTTTTAGAAATATCTTTTGTAGTGTTTTTCACCGACTTTTGTCGAAATTTGTAATAACAAACCCGTTGCGACCAACATCATTATAATCGAACTTCCTCCGTAGGAAATAAACGGCAAAGTAATTCCGGTGTTTGGCAAAAGAGCCATATTCACCCCAATATTCACAAATGCCTGCACCGTAATCAGCGAAGAAAGACCAACTGCAAGGTAGCGATAAAATTTATCGTGCATTTTGCTAGCAATTGCGAAACCACGCCAGACAATTACCAGATAAATAAAAATTAGAATTAGAATACGGAAAAAGCCCATTTCTTCGGAAATTGCCGCGAAAATTGTGTCCGATTGCACTTCCGGAAGATAGTCGAATTTTTGAATGGAATTTTGAAACCCGCGTCCCCATAATCCACCACTTCCAATAGCAATTAGCGCTTGTTTAACCTGAAATCCTGCGCCAAGTGGATCTAATTCTGGATGCAAAAATATTATCATGCGTTTACGAATATATGGCACCGTTGTAGCGACAATTACTGCCAAAACTGATAAAACTCCTGCTCCACCGAAAAAATGTTTGAAATTTGCCCCCGCGACAAAATAAATAATGGAAGAAGTTAAAACCAAAACTGCTAACCCACCAAAATCTGACTGAATCGCGAGTAAAATTGTGGGAATTCCTAAAATAACAGCAAATGGCATAAAACCAGCTTCAAAACTGCTTGCTTTCAGTTTTCCGCTTCCGAAAATCGCGGAAATAAAAATTATAATCGCGACCTTGGCTATTTCAATTGGCTGAAACGAAAAACCACCAATTTTTAGCCATAATTTCGCGGTTGTTCCGTAGTCTTCTCCCGCGAACATTGTCGCAATCATCAGTCCCAAAGCTCCTAAATAAATCAACATCGACCATTTTCGCAACATATCTAAAGGAAACTTAAAAGCGACTATCAAAGCAATAATCCCAATGATGATGTACCAAAAATGCCTTTTTAGATAAAAATCGTTTTCTCCAGTAATATCAAAACTTGCGACAATCGACATTGAGCTCATCATTACCAGCCCAAAAACAACCAGAAAACCGACTGCAATGGCTAATTTTTTATCAAAATTCATTACGGAAATTTTAATTTAAATTATGATAAAAGCAAAAATTTTGAAATTTCGCGGAATTTTATGGAAGTTAATAGTTAATAGTTAATAGTTAAAAGTTAATAATTTTGGTAGCCCTAAAAATTATTCCTTTTTTGTAGGGGCGATCCCTGGTGGTCGCCCAATAATTTGAATTTCATTTTTTGGGACCCCCATAAAGGGCGTCCCTACAAATCCCGCGAAAAAATATTTTTAATTTTTTCATCTGCTTTATTTTTTAGGGTAGATCCTATTTTTGTAGGCGCGGTCGCGTGACCGCGCTTTCTGAAATATGAAAAAATTGTAGGCGCGACGGCGCCGTCGCGCTTTCTAAATTACCGCGATTTTTTTGTATAGACGCCAGGCATGGCGTCTCTACCATATGTTTTTAAGAAAACTCTGATAAATAAAAATTCTACGCGATAAAGTAATTAGACAGGCGCAAAAATAAAATTCATCTTTTTGGCTAATTTTCCCTCGAAATAGCGATTTCCGTAGCCCGCTACGAAAATCAATTTCTCGAAAAAATTATCTCAAAAATCTTAAAATTTTCTGTTTTGCGTTATTTATCAGAGTTTCCTTAAATTTTTTCGCGGGATTTCTGGAAGAATCCCTTATAGTCTCCCAAATTCTCATCCCTAATTCTTAACTATTAACTTTTAACTATTAATTAAAGTGCGGCTTTTAATCTTTTCGACTTTTCAGCTTTTTAGCTTATAATAAAACCATGAAAAAAATCCTAATGGTTTTGGCGAGTGACAACTTTCGCGATACAGAATATATCACACCGCGTGCTTTTTTTGAGGCGAATAATGCGAATGTCATGACGGTATCTAGTGTGCAAGTTTCTCGAGGACGCTTTGGATTTGAAGTAAAAAACGACTTTTTATTTTCAGAAGTAAATCCCGCGAAATTTTCGGGGATTTTTATTGTTGGTGGCGGGGGAATTTTGGATTTTTTAGAAAATGAGAACCTGAAAGAACTGGTTTTGGAGTTTGTAGATTCTCAAAAAGCGGTCGGAGCAATTTGCGCTGCACCGCGCTTATTATTGAATTGGGGAATTTTACGGGATAAAAATTTCACCGGTTGGAATGGCGATCAGGTTTTGGCTGACTGGGGAGAAAAAATTTCCGCGAAATTTACAGACAAGTCTGTTGAAGTTGATGGTAAAGTTTTAACTGCCAACGGACCAAGCGCTGTCGAAGAAGCCGCTCTGAAGTTTTTAGAAATTTTGTAAATCTATAAACTAAAATCCCGCGAAATTTTAGGCAACAACAAGGGAAATCCAAAAGGGGATACTTATAATTGATAAAATCGTACTTAAAGCTATTGATTTAGCGATAAAATGAGAATCAAGGTCATATGTATCAGAAAAAGCAAAAGGCGTAATCGCTAATGGCATTGCTGCTAAAATGACGGATTCAGCAAAATTTCGCGGGATTTTCCCAAAAAATTTTAAACCAAAAAACAGAATACTAGGCACTACCAAAAGCGTAAAAATTGAAAATAAGAAAACCGGAATCCATTCTTTCAAATTCCCAAATTTTGCTTTCCCCAGAAATAGCCCGATAACTAAAAGTACAATTGGTGTTACGGAATTAGAAATTATTTGAAGTGATTTATTTATTATTTCCGGTAAATCAAGATTTAGAATTGAAAACAACAATCCCAAAATAGTTGCTATCAAAAGCGGATTTTTAATTAGTGAAAAAAATATTTTCGCGAGATTTAATTTTTCATGTCCCAAAACTTCCATAATAATAATTCCAATGGTAAAAATTACAAATAAGTAAACCGAAACTATTAAACTACTTATGGGAATTGTGTTTTCCCCCAAAGTATTGCTTACAACAGGAAGTCCCAAATACGCAACATTCCCGAAAACAATACAAATTATGAGTGTTTTGAGTGTTTTTGTTTTTAATCGCAGCAATTTCCCTAAAAAAGCGAACAAAACTATGACCGAGGACAAAAAGATAAAATTAACTAATAAAAGTTGGGAATGTGTTTCAAGTGAAAACTCCGTTTTGGAAAGAGCGAAAAAAATTAAAGCTGGGAATCCAATTTTGAAAGCATAATTATTCAAAACTTTTTGCCAACTTTCATCTACCACATTTGATTTTCGTAAAATTGCACCTAATAAAATTATCAAAAAAAGTGGAGAAATGATTATCAGAATATCTAGCATTTTTTTATTTTAAAATAAAGCAGGGGAATAATATCAAAATCCCGCGAAATTTTGCAATAAAAAAACTTTTTGCTGGGATATTTACACCTTTTTCGAAAAAAAACGGCTTAAATCGAAAATTTCGCGGGATTTATTTAGACAAGGGGATAAATACCGCCACATTAACACAATGTATATTGTTTTAACTAAAACCACCAAATACGCTATTAAAATCAATCAACATCAAAAACTTGATTCAAAACCCAATCAATAAATTTAAATTTAACTTTTTTAATTCCCGCGAAATTTCGTTGCACAAAAGAAATCATTTTTTGTCCGGCAATTTCCCGAATACGCAGATTTTCTTCAAACACACCGCGCAAAGCCGGATCAAACTGGAACTTGATATCTTTTTCTTCACACAACGAAATGATGTTTAGCGTGTGTTCAAAGGCATCGCACTGGATAATCGCTGTAATCTTTTTTTGTTCACAAATAGTGTTCAGCTTGTCAAGTTTTCCCAAAATTTTTGAATCCTTAATTTCCTTATAAAAGCCGTAGGGATCGATAACTCCAACTACTTGATAAGGAGCGAATTTGTCTTTGTTGATTTTTTCAATAAGTTTCTCCGCTACACGATTTGCTCCAATAATTAAAGTTTGGTAAGAATTTTTCGCGGATTTTTTGTATTTAGCCAATATCAAGCGGAAAATTGAGCGTGTCATTACAAGATAAATTGATCCTAAAAGTAGGATTCCCACGGCAATAAGTCGCGAAAAAAGGATTTCTCGCGGGAAAAAATAAGACACAATCATTAATCCCACCGCCACAATTCCTCCGATAAAAATCAGCGCTATCTCATACCAAGCGCGACTCCCCGATCGCGGAGGAATGCGATAATATTTAGTAAAAAGCAGAAAAAGAATCCACACTCCACTAGTCAAAAAAGAAATTCCCGCGAAAATTTCAAAAGGAAAATCAGATGAAAAAATCCAGCCAACTCGCCAAAAATAAACAAAAATACTGGCTAAATAAACTCCTATAAAATCAATTATAATCTGAATTGCGCGCGTATAAATCCACTTTTTGAACATCGGATTAAGTTTAACAAAAGTTTAGGAATATAACAAATTTGAAGGAATCTCGAGCACTCTGGACGACCTGTCCGTAAAAATTTCGCGGAGATTTCAGTCCCCCTTCCAAGGGGGAAGCAGGGGGTTAAAACAAAATTATCTCTTCGACTTTTTGGCTTTTGAGCTGTTCTAAACTATTAACTTTTAACTATTAACTTTTAATTCTCCCTACATCACCTCCGGAATACTAAATCCTAATAGCGAAGTCCCCTTTTCTAAAACTTGTAAAACTTTGTGCGCCAGCAAAACCCGCGAATTTTTCAATTCTTCGGTTTCGGCATTTAGCACTGAATTATTCGCGTAAAAACTCGACCAATCCTGTGCCAGTTCCATCAAAAAGGTCACCAAATAAGTTGGATTATAGTTTTGAACTGATTTTTCCAAGACCTTTTGGAATTCCAAAATTTTTACTCCGAGTTGTTTTTCTGCTGAACCGAGAAATTTCGCGGGATTTTTATCTAAAAACTTAAGTCCGGACTTAGAATCCTTTTTGTCCTGTGCCAAGTCCGGACTTGTTTTTAGATTTGCTTTCCGCAAAATAGATTTAATTCGCACCCCTGCGTATTGCAAATATGGACCAGTTGCCCCTTCGAAAGAAATGGATTTGTCCGCATCAAAAGTGATAGATTTTCGCGGATTGGTGGAAAGCAAATAAAATTTCCACGCCGCGTCCATAATTTTTTCGGAAACTTCGTTTTTTTCTGCTTCAGAAAGCTCAGCGTTTCGCGCCGAAACCTCTTTTTTCGCGAGATTAAACAACTCGTCCATCAAATTATCCGCATCTACCACATTCCCCTCTCGCGACTTCATTCGCCCGTCCGGTAAATGTACCAAACCATATCCCAAGTGCAAACATTCCTCTTTTTTCGCGAGATTTAACTTTTCTAGGCAGTAAAATAAAACTTTAAAATGGTAATTCTGCTCATCTGCCACCACATAAACAAGTTGATTCGGATTAAAATCCTTTTTTCGTGCTTCGGCGACTGCCAAATCCTGCGTCAAGTAAATTGAAGTTCCGTCCGCTCGCAAAACAACTTTTCGCGTATCAATATTTTCCCCTTCTTTGACATTTTTCGGTTTCAAATCGTCAGGCAGCTCCACCACGATTGCCCCGTCGGCGCGTCTTTCAAAAACGCCTTCTGCCAGTCCCCTTTCGGCAAGTTCCTTTCCTTTTAGGTAAAAATCTGACTCGCGGTAATCTTTTTCAAACTCAATTCCTTGTCGCTGATAAGTTTCTCGATGCCCTTGTAATGCCCATTCCGACATTTTTTGCCATAATTCACGGACTTCCCTGTCCCCTGCTTCCCACTTCACGAGCATTTCTTGCGCCTGCTGATCGAGTGTTGGATCGTTTTTAGATTCCCGCGACTTGTCCGCCATAGCTTTAGCGGCGGTGGAAAATTTCACATACCAGTCCCCGACAAAATGGTCGGATTTTTTGCCAACCGATTCCGGAGTTTTGCCATTCCCCCACTTCTGATAAGCCAGCATTGATTTACAAATATGAATTCCCCGATCGTTAATAATATTTACGCGATGAACTGTCGCGCCACATGCTTCCAACAAATTTGACATGGAAATTCCCAAAGCATGATTTCGCATATGCCCGAGATGAAGCGGTTTGTTGGTATTCGGTCCAGAAAATTCAAAGACAATATTTTTTTTCGCGAGAATTTCCGATTCCAGTGGTGCAGAAAAAACTTCGTTATAAAAAACTTCGTTCGCAAAATACAGGTTTAAATATGGTCCAACGATTTCGGTTTTTTCCAAAACATCACAATCCGTCAAAATCCCGCGAAATTTTTCCGCGATTTCCACCGGTGACTTTCTTTCTTGTTTCGCCAGTTGAAAAAAATTCATCGCCAAATCCCCTTTTTGTCCGCGCGGAACCGGTGAGAAATTTATTTTATTTAGAGTTTCCGTATCTAAATGTTGTGCCAAAAAATCGAGTATTTTGTTTTCCATCGCGGGAATTATAGCGAGGAATAAAGATTTTTAAAGTAAAATTTCGCGGGAATTTTAACTCTTCTTCACTTTTGGCGGAAAAAGTTTCTTAATTTCCTCAACAACATCCTTCGCCTCAATCGTGCGCGATTTCCCTAATTTCATATCGCGGATAATAAGTTTCCCTTTCTTAACCTCCAAATCGCCCATCAAAATAGCGTATGGCACTTTAAATTTCGCTGCGCGTTTAAGCTGTTCTTCCATTGAAGTTTTACCCAAAACTCCCACTGAATTAAATCCTTCCTCGCGAAGTTTTACGAGAATCGGCAAAGCGTGCTTTTTAGCGATTAAACCGGTCGCCGCCACAAATACTTCCAAAATATCTTTTCGCGGTGGTTCAATTTCGTTGCGTTTCATCAAATCCACAATTCGCTCCATTCCCGCGGCAAATCCACAACCGCCCATACCGGCAGGTCCGCCCATTTTTTCAATCAATCCGTCATAGCGCCCCCCCACCAAAATTTTGTTGCGTAAACCTTTTTCGCGGAATTCAAAAACAGTGTGAGAATAATATTCCAGCGGTCGCACTAGTGCCGGATCAATCGTGTATTCAATTCCAAAAGAATTCAAATAAGCCAAAGTCTGATCGAAAAATTCGCGGGATTCCGGTGATAAAAAGTCGGTAATTTTCGGCGCCATTTCCACCAAAACTTCCTCGTCTTCCGTTCGGGCATTGAGAAGTTCCAAATATTTCCCCTGCTCCAATTTTTCGCGGGAAGCCGGCGACAAACTGCGCTCTTTGCCCGCGTAAAAATTCGCCAAAGCTTCAATAAATTTCTTTCTGTCTTCCGGAGAACCAATGGTGTTTATTTTTAATTCACAATTCTCGCGAATTTTTAAGGCTTCTAAAATATTATGTCCTAAATAAATAATTTGCGCATCAATTGCCGGATCGGTTTCACCCAAAACTTCCCCGCCAAACTGCCAAAAAGCTCGTTTCGTTCGTGATTGCGGTCGTTCAAAACGAAAACATTTTCCGATAGAATAAAGCTCAACCGGCAAAGCCCCTTCATACATTTTATGCTCGATAAAACTACGAACAATTCCCGTCGTCATCTCCGGACGCAAAGAATATTCGCGACCACGCGGATCTTCAAAAGAATAAATTTCCCGTTTGATAATCTCGGTATCAGTCCCCAAAGAGCGGTGAAATGCCTCTGTTTCTTCAAAAATCGGAACTTCAATTCGCCGAAATCCGGATTGTCGAAAACGATGACGAATTATTTTTTTGATAAAGGTAAAATAATCGTGATCATCAGGTAAAACATCAGATGTTCCGGCTGGGGCTTTGAATGGTTTGAATTTCATTTGGTGAATTAAATAACGAGCAAATTTATAGCGAAAATCCCGCGAAAAATCAAGGGGAAATACCCAAACCCCTAAATCCCCTTATCAGGGGACTTATAACACAGAAAATCCCGCGAATTTTTCCCCATGACAAGGGGGCTAGGGGGTTTTTACTGCATCCCCATTAATCTCTCCACCGCCAAAACACAATTCCCCGCATCAATTACGGTCAAAACCGGAGTTTTGCTCGGCATTTGCAGAGTGGAATGAATATTTACCAAATAATCTAATTTATCTTTGAACGGCGGACAAGCGATCGTCACATTGTTTGAATTTGCGCCGACAAAACCGGATAAGGCATTCGACCGACCGGCAATGGTGATAAAAATATTTCGCGGGTTTTTGCTTCCTTCTTCGACAATTTCCAAAACTTTTTGCGGTTCTTTGTGCGCAGAAGCCGCGTGCAATTCAACTTCGTATTTTTTTTCTAGCGGTTCTTTAATTTTATTGGCGAAATCAAAATCACTAGTTGATCCGCAGATGATAATAATTTTTCCCATTTCTTAATTTTTACAAACTACGCTGATAGTTTAAGAAAATCTAATAAATAACGCAAAACAAAAAATTTAAAATTTTCATAATTTTGTAAGCGCGAATTCGAATTCGCGCCTACTAAATACTTT
>JALVIB010000032.1 GCA_027028725.1 Candidatus Altimarinota bacterium | reverse complement strand
CCACTTTTCACGGATTTTGTGAATGGGTCATGGAGCAAAATCCCGCGAATTTTTCTGACCGTATTCAAAATAGTGAAGTCATCGACGATCTTCAACAAGCCCTGATTTTCAAGGAAATTATCAACTCGCGAAAATGGAAATATTTTAAATCACCTTTTGATGATTTTTTCTGGAAACATGATTTGATTAGTACGATTGGCAAACTGAAACAGGAAAATCTAACTCCGCAAAAATTTCGCGGGATTTTGCCAGCGGAAAAGGAGTTGTTGCTCCAAAATCCCAAAAACTTTTATCAGAAAAAATATAAAGAGTTTAAAGCGGGCGATATGAAGCCGAACGCTTTAGCGGAAATCTCGCGAAAAATTGAGAAATTGGAAGAACTTGCCGACTTTTGGGAATTATATGAGAAAAATCTCGCGAAAAATGGTTTTTTCGATTTCAATGACCAAATAAATTGGGTCGTGGAAGCACTGGAAAAAGACGAAAACCTGCGTCTTGATTTGCAAGAACAGTTTCAGTTTGTCCTCGTTGATGAATATCAGGACACGAATAATTCGCAGAACAAAATTTTGTGGGCACTGACGGATTACGAAGATCCCAATATTTTCGCGGTGGGAGATGACGACCAGTCAATTTATCGTTTCCAAGGGGCAAGTGTGGCGAATGTCGCGGAATTTCGCCAAAGATTTCCGAAGCGGTTGGAAGTAACGCTGGAAGAAAACTACCGCTCAACACAAACTATTTTGGACACAGCTTACACGGTGGTGGAGAAAAATACAGAGCGTGCAGTACAGGATAAAAAACTGATTTCCAAAAATCCGAAAAATTTCGCGGAAAAGAAAATTCAAAAAATCGCGGTCAGTTCGCGATATTCGGAAATTATTTTCCTGATTGAAAAAATTAAAGAAAAAATCGCCAACGGTACAAAACCTAACGATATCGCCATTCTCGTTCGGAAAAACTCGGAAATTATAAATCTCGCGAAATTTTTACCAAAATTTGGAATTCCTGTCGCTGCGCAAATTTTTCGCGATATTTTAGAAAATCGCTATGTCGTAATTTTGAAATTAATGTTGAGCATTTTCAACGATCCAAAAAATGATGAACAGCTTTTGAACTTGTTGCACGCGCCTTTTTGGAAAATTTCGCGGGAATTTTTGGCTAAACTCAGTTTGGCGAGAAAAGATTATAACCAGCCAATGTTGGAATTTTTACTCCAATTTTGTCCCCCTTTCAATAATTCCCCCTTACAAGGGGGGCAAGACATATCCTTGCCTAAGTGTCAGCAAAATGTCCCCCCGCAAGGCGGGGGGATGCAGGGGGTTAATGATTCCGATGCCCAAAATCTCGCGAAATTTTTGGAATTTTTTACCCAGTCGCGGAAAGATTATTTCCATTGTCGTCCCCGAATGCTGGCGGAAAAACTCGCTTATGAGTCTGGCTTAATGGAGTTTTTGGTCAAGGAAAAAGATTGGGAAGGATTTTCGGCAATAAATAAGTTTTTGAACTGGATTTCACAACAAAATAAAGAAAATCTCGCGGAAATTTTGGAACTTTTGGATTTGCACAAAAAATTGGGAATTAAAATAAATCCTGATCCCGTTCCGGCGGACAAACGCGCGGTGCAAATCATGACCGCGCATAAATCAAAGGGAATGGAATTTGACGCGGTTTTTATTCCGGGTTTGCTTGATGGCAACTGGGGGAATAAGCGAAATCCCGCGAAAATTCCGCTTCCGCATTTGGTGGCAGACAAAGATTTTGATGAAAACGAAGAAGAACGGCGATTGTTTTTTGTGGCTTTAACAAGGGCGCGCCAAGAAATTTATTTGAGTTATGCCAAAACAGATTTCAACGGACGCGAAAAAAATCCCGCGATTTTTTGGCACGAAGTTCCGGAAAATTTCGCGGAAATTTTGTCTGGCGAAGAATTTGAAGACGCCGAGATTTTGCCAGCTTTGATGTATTCTGGAGAAAATTTGCTCCTAACAGAAAACGAAAAAAGCATTTTAGCCGAGCGCGTTAAAAGGTTCGTGTGGTCGGCTTCGGCGTTGAATAATTATCTAGAATGTCCGCGACAATTTTTGTTTCAGAATTTGTATAAATTCCCGCGAAAACCGAACGAAAATACAGCTTTTGGGGTGGCGATGCACGAAGCGTTGGAAAGATTTCTACGCGAGAAAAACAGCACTTTACCCGAACTTTTGAGTAAATATGAATACGCTTTGCGGGGACAAAATTTAACGAAACAAAAATTTGATGACTTACTCGATCATGGGAAAGAGATTTTGACGAAATATTTTGAAGCGAAACTCGCGGACGGAAAATTCGCGGAAAAAAACTACAAACTGGAATTTGATTTCGGAAAATATCATCCGCATCTTGATGGAATTCCGGTGCGCGGGCGCGTGGACAAAATTGTTTTCACCGACGATTCGTTAAATTCCGCGAAAATTGTAGATTACAAATCCGGAAAACTGAAAAAAATCGTCAAAGGCGAAAAATTTTGGCGACAACTGGTATTTTATGATTTATTAGCGAAAAATTCGCGGGGAATCTTGTGGACGGTTGATTCGTGCGAAATTGAGTTTTTATCACCGCGAAATGATAAATTCGTCACTGAAACTTATTTGGTGACGGAAGACGACCGCCAAGCTGTCATTGCTGAACTGAAAGAAGCTGATCGCAAAATAAAAAACTTTGAATTTCCACTCGTGGAAAATCCAGATAACAACGAGGACATCGAGTTTTGGCAGAACTTGGGGAAGTAAAATCCCGCGAAAATTTTATCTATTTCCTCCTGTTCTTTTGTACTCCCTCTCCTCCTAGTCCCGAGTTCTCGGGAGGACGGGGGTGAGGTGTTTTAAGTCCAAACTTAAAGTTTTTCTTCCTCAGAAAAAAACAGACTTATCACCTGCCTTTTTTCAAAATTTCGCGGGATTTTATTCCACAGTCGGGACAAAATGAATGTCCTGAAAATTTCGCGATTTATAAATAATCGGTGCTTTTTTGAAAATTGTATAACCGCTAGAATTTTTACCTAAAGATGTTGCTCGCAAATCACTGAGATAAACTGTTGCTTTTCCGGCTTTTGAATAATACCCAGTCACATCTTTGGCTTTGATGAAAACTTTAAATTTGTATTCCTCCCCGGCGCGCACTTTTTTATCCCAATCGGTTAGGAAAATTGTCCCATTTCGCGGGAAATCTATATCCGTTTTTTCATTTTTGTCGTCAAGCATTTGCAATTGAAAATTTCGCGCCGGACCAACCGCTGTGTCACACATCATTTTGAAAGAAATTGTGTCCAAAGTAACATCTTCTTTTAATTTGTTTTCTAAAACAACATTTCCCACTTCCACCCAATCGCTACCAATATGCATTTCGGCTTCCCCGATTTTGTCGTAAACATTGACATAAACACCCGCTTTTTCAATATCGTATCCTTGTTTATTCACATTCAGATCTCGACGACGAATAGCTACACGATGAGAAGATCGTGCTCGCCCAATTTGCCGATAATTAGCTTCTCGCGAGGTTCCCATCAGACGCGGTTTTTTCAAAATTTCCGCAAAAATCCAAGCTGCTTCCGCCCGCGGGACAGGATTAGCAGGAAAAAACTTCAAAGCTCGTTTGTGGCGCACTAAATCATTGTTATACAACGCCCAAACAGCGTCCTTGAACCAGGCGTCTTCCGGCACATCGGAAAATTTCGCGGGATTTTTTTCGTCTGCTTGGAGATTAAAAACTCGTTGTAATAATACTGCTAATTCCGCTTTATTAACTTCTTTTTCCGGATGAAAGTTGCCGTCCGGAAACCCTTTCACCCAACCTTGTTCAGTTGCGTAAGCAACCGCTTTGGCAAACCACGCGTCAGCCGGCACATCTGGAAATTTTAATCGCGCCGTGTTTACGCGAACTTTTTTGGGATCAATTCCTTTCAAGCGAAAAATCATTGTCAGAACTTCGGCGCGGTTCAAGTTTTTGGCAGGTTGGAAACTTCCGTCCGCAAACCCCGTCATTATTTTTTTCTCTTGAACTAAATTAACTGATTTTTCAGCCCAAGTTGGAATTTTTGTGAAGTCGGTAAATCGGGCTTGCGTAATCGAAAAAGTCCCGATAAATAGTAGAAATCCCGCGAAAATTGTGGTTGTTAGTTTTTTCATTTTTGTTTTTTTAAGATCACGGAACATGATAATT
>JALVIB010000031.1 GCA_027028725.1 Candidatus Altimarinota bacterium | reverse complement strand
TGAAAATCCAAGTCTGGACTTGGTACAGGATAAAAAGTTGTTTTAAGTCTGGACTTAAGTTTTTTATTGGAACTTTTAATAATTATAAATCCCGCGAAATGTACATATAATGTTGTTGTTTTTTTATATATTTTGTGATATAATCTGATGTTGTAAAGCAAGTTTATATAAAAAGTAATAAAAAATGAAAAAAGCAAATTATCTAATGATTCCAATAAATATGCGGTCGCGTATGGGATTTATGTGGTTTTTGACTTTTTTCTACCAAGCTGGATTTATTTTGGCTTGGATTGTGACTACTTCGTTATTTATTGAGTTTTTTGGAATTCAAAATTTGTTGTGGTTGTTCTTGCTCGAAGCAGTTTTAATGTTTTTAGGGAGCATTTTATCGCATCTTTTTCTGCAAAAAATAGAAATTTCGCGGGTTTTATTGTGGACAATTGGTTTGAGTATGCTGTTTATTTTCGCGGGATTTTTCCTGCGAAACGGGCAAGCTAACCAAGTGGAATTTTTGTTTCTGGCAATTTTGGTCAAAGATTTGCTTTATCCGCGTCTTCGAATTGGGCTTTTACGAAAAACTGAATCTCTGTTTTCTCCGATGCAAGCGGAAAGAGCGATTCCAGTTATTGATTCAGCGCTGACTTTTGGACTGGTGGTAATGGCGGGAATTATTTTACTAATTCTGGAATTTCTTCCAGACTTAATGGCGCAGGATTTGTTGTTTGTCTGGCTTATTCCGTTGGCTATAATCGGTGGAATGCTGTTGTTTGAAGCCAAAATTTTAAAAAAAGTTCCACATCTTATTTCAACCAAAGATCCCTATGAACAATACGGAAATTCGTTCCGGAAAATTTTCCGCGAATTACGCCAAACGCCTTTTCTGAAATATCTTTTGGTGGTGATTTTGTTGCAATCAGTTTTGTACACCGTGACGGAATTTGAATTTATTCGTACGCTGGATTCTAATTTTGAAAATCCCGCGAAAATTTCCTGGAACGGGGAACTTTTGCAAGCCGATATTTTTTCCGACATAAAGCAAGGAGCGCGTGATATCGTGCATTTTGCCAAACAGGAAATCGAAAAAACTTCCGCGGAATTATTTGCGCACGAAACTTTGTTGCACGATTTGACCGGATTGAGTTTGTTGTTCGGGCTATTTGCGATTCTTTTTCAACTGGTTATTACACCTTACATCCTGCGAAGATGGGGAATTGTGAAGGCAATTAACATTTATTTCGCGGGATTTTTGACCATGACTTTGTCTTTTATTTTCGGTGGACAAGCGCCAATTAATTTCGTGCGAGGTTTTGAGCACAGTGCACACTCGCTTTTTATGTCTGGCTACCACTTGTCTTTTTATTCCGTAATCGAAAAATCCCGCGAATTTTTGCGCCACATTGTCGAGGGAATGCTCGTTCCAATCGGGATTATTTTAGCTGTAATTATTGTGTCAATACTTCGGCAATTTTCCGCTTTAATATTTTTGCCTTTGATAATTGCAATTTTGGCGGCAGGGATTTTTATCGTCTCAACCTTTCTCCACAAATCACGGACAAAACTCGCGAAAAAAAATCTGGAAACAGCCGAAAATATTTCTCAAAAAGTTCGCGCCATCGAGGTTTTGGGGCAAAGTGGACATCATGGTGCGCACCGAATTTTATCCGAGGAATTAAAAAAACAGGATTACGATTTGGTTTTGCGCGAAAAAATCGCGGAAACTTTGGCGCAAATTCAAAATATGGAGATGATTCACACTTATATTCATATTTTGGAAAAAGAAACCGAAGATTTACAAATTAAAATGCGTGTTTTGGAAGCAATGTTGGAAGTTGAAAAACTTCGCGAATACGCTCAAAATCGGCATTTTACTCGCTCAAAACTGATTAGCGTTTTGCAGAAACTTTTTAATTCCGCGAAATCTTCCTACCTCAAAAAACTCGTGGTAATGAACATTTTCCGTCATTTGCCACCGGAGGAAGTGGTGCCGTTTTTTCACCGCATTATGAATTCCAATGACGAAAAATTGCAGGCGATTTGTTTGCGGTCTTGTTTGATGTTTGACGATCCGGATATTGTCACTTTTGTCGAACCATATTTGGAAAATTCTTCACCACGAGTGCGTAGTCATGCGGTAATTTCTCTGTGGAAGTTTTACGATCAAGAAAAACTTCGCGGGATTTTGCACAACTTTTTGCAATCTTCCAACCACGAGGAAAAAATCGCGGGAATTTACGCGATTGGAGAAATTGATGATTTTCAGAGTTTGCCTCTTTTGTATCAATTTTCACGCGAGGAAAACTTGGAAATTCGTCTCCACTCTTTAGTTGCGCGTGCCAAGATGGGGGACTCGAAGTCGTTGAAAGGGATTTTGGAACTGCTTTTTTCGGCGGATGAGGAAACCGCTCACAAGATTTTCAATATGTTGAAAAGGGGAGTGCCGGAAAAATTCCGCGAAAAATTAAAAGAGGAAATTTATCGCGAGGTGGCGCATCGCGTCGCGGAAATTGTTAATCCGATAACCGCTTCGTCATCAGGATTTTCACCATCGACAACTAAATATTTACGACGGCTTTATTATTTCGCCGGTCGGTATGATGATTTGGCAGCGTTGGGGGAGGTTAATAGTTAATAATGAAAAATTAATAGTTAAAAGTTAATAATTTTTTGATAAATCCCGCGAAATTTCCTTTTTTTGTCATTCTGGCTTGTCCAGAATCTAAAAGAGAGATCCTGAAATAAACCTGCCTGCCGGCAGGCAGGTTTAGGGGGATTTGCTCATCAATAACCATTTTTTTCGCGGGATTTTCAAACAACCCCCCTCATTCCCACCCTTGTCAGGGGGAAGGTTTAAATGACAATTTTTTTCATTTTGCTATATTGTTGCCGTGAAAAAATTTATTTCTAATCAGCTCGGACCGAATTTTACAATCAAAACAGCGTGGCAGGCGTTTTGGAATGTGCGGTTTTTGTTTTTAAAACCTCACCCCAACCCTCTCCTAGAAGGAGAGGGAGCTAAAAGGAATTTTTCGCGAGATTTTCAAACAAAAAATTACCACCTTTTCAACGCGGCGCGGACGGCGTTAGGGGAAATTGCCAAGATTGTAAAAACCAAGAAAAAAGTGGGAATTCCGGCGGTTTGTTGTGCGGTGATGGCGACTCCGTTTCTAGCCGAAGGTCTGGAAATTGAGTGGCTGGATTGTGATGAGCGGGGGCTTTTGGATCTGGAAAATCTCGCGAAAAAAATCGATCAAATCGGGATTTTGCTTGTTCCACATACTTTTGGACAACAAGTTAATTTGCAAAAAATTTCTGAACTAAAAAAATCCCCACCGCAGAGCGGGGCGCGGCGCGAAATTTTTATCATCGAGGACGGCGCGCATTTTTTTGCGCCAATTTCTAAATATGCTGACGCTAAAATTTTGAGTTTCGGTCGCGAAAAAGATGTTTCTTGTGTATCGGGTGGGGCGCTTTTATGGAACGAAAATTCAGAATACGCGAAAAAATTTCGGGGAATTTCTCTTCCGTCAGCTGGGAAAGTTTGGACTTTGAAACATTTATTGCAACCGCTTGTTTTAGCGATTGCTTTGAAATTTTGGTTTTACGGCGGGCGATTTTTCGCGGGATTTTGGTCAAAACTAAAACTTTTTCCGCGAGCGGTAACACCAGCCGAAAAATGTGGAGCGGAGGATTTTCCGCGAACGATGATGCCACGCGCTATTCAGGGTGTTTTGCGGCAGTCTTTGAATCGTCGTAAATCAGATTTAGCGCATCGTCAAAAAATCGCGAAAAAATGGCAGGAAATTATCCCGCGAATTTTTCCGCAGGCAAAAGTGATTGTTCCGGAAAACTATTTTCGCGTCATTTTGCTCAATGTCGATCGCGCAGAAATTAAAAAACGCGCGAAAAAAATTGGCTTTGACTTAAACGAATGGGACGGAAATCCGATTTCGCCGGCGGGCGTAAATCCCGCGAAATTTGGCTACAAGGCAGGGGATTGCCCACAAGCTGAAAAGTTTATGCGGAATTACATCACATTGCCGACAAATGTGCGGGTTTCCGAAGCGGATGTGGAAAGGTTTGGTGAGGAATTTTAAAAATTTGACAAAGAAAAAATGATTCTTATCATTCGCGGGCATTACTTCTGTGTGCGGGTCGCAAAATTTCCACCGCCTTGCGGGGCACAGCGCTGAATTTCGCGGAAATTACCTAGCATACGATAACCTCAATTAAAATGATTGCAGTAGTAAAAATCGGCGGACATCAAGAAATCGTCAAAGTTGGCGAAAGATTGGAAGTGGACAAACTTCACGCAAAAGTAGGCGAAAAAGTCACTTTTGATACTTTGTTAATTTCCGAAGAAGACGGAACAGGATTCCAAATCGGTGCTCCAATTTTAACCGAAAAAGTTGAAGCAAAAGTTCTAGAACACGGACGAGGCGACAAAATCAGAGTTTTCAAAATGAAACCGCGAAAACGATATCGCCGAACACAAGGACATCGTCAAGATTACACTTTGATTGAAATTACAAAAATCGCGGGAAAAGCAGCTACACCGAAAAAAACAGCTGAAAAAAAAGTAGAGAAAAAAACAGCAACAAAAACAACTGCGAAAAAAGCACCGGCTAAAAAACCGGCAGCCAAAAAAGCGCCTGCGAAGAAGTAGGATTTGGCTAGATTTAAATCTAAAAAACTGAGTAAAAATGTTCAGTTTTTTTATATTTGGAAATCCCGCGAAAAAATGTTATAATCCTTCGCGTAAAATTTAATTATCTTAAAAATGACTGATACAGACGACAAAGTTCAAGCTCAAGGAGCTACAAATGTTGGGGCTGGTGATCAAACGGCCATTACTAATACTGGTGGTTCGCAAGCTGCTAAAAAACACCATTTCGTTATTCCACCACATCCAAATACAACTTTTGATGAGGAATACTTTTTAACTCTCTTGGAAGGATCAATTTCTCTGACTTTGGAGGAAAAACAACGAGTGATTGACGCAATCCCGCGACTTTCTATCGAGCAAATTAACGAATTAATTAAAATTTTTGAGGAAGAAAAAGTTAAATTCGCGGAATTAGAAAAAGAATATGGAGAAGATGTGAAAAAATTAAAAGCAGAACGAGAAAAAGAGTTTGAATTAGCAAAAGTAAAAGAAGAAGAAATGTCTGAGGCAGAAGCTGAAGCAGCAGAAGCCGAGGCTTTGAAGAAGCAATTGGGTTTGTAGAAAATTAAAAGTTAAAAGTTAAAAATACAAAATCTCGCGAAATTTCGCGGGATTTTTTTTATTTCTTCTTCCAAAGCAAATACCCAAACAAGTTTGCCGATAGGAAATTTGCTAGAAATGTCCCAATCGCCAAACCAAGAACAGCTTTTTCTGGTGGTAAAATCTTTAACGCTAAAATATAAGCCGTAATTGTGGCGATAAATAATGAAGTTGCGGAAATTTTCATCGGAGTTTTGACATCGTCGTTCGCCAGAAAAACCCGCGAAAAAACTGGAATAACCGCCGCAAAAGGCAAACTTAAAATTACCCAACGCAAAACAATCGTCCCCATACGAAGAATTTCACCATTCAAATTAAACAAAAACTTCAACCAAAATTCCGCCCAAACAAATCCGATAAATGTCGCGGGAATTGTCAGCAATAAAATCCATTTCAACGAATCGACAATGATTTTTTTCTGTTCCGCAATGTTTTTTTTATGATTCGTCAGCTTCGGAAAAGTTGCTCGCGCAATCGGTAAACCGATAATTGAAAACAACGCCATTCCGAGATTGGCGCCGATTTGATAAGCGCTAACACTACCCGCTACCAAAAAACTGGCAATCCAAACATCAGCCGACTGATTGATTTGAAAAGCGGCGTTATTGAGCGTGCGGTAACTGAAATCACTGGCAAAATTTTGCCAAGCCGAAGCTGGTTTTTTCCAGAAAATTCCTAGCTTTCCGCCACCCCAAAAGTAAGCCAAAGAATTTATCGCTAAATGCAAAAATGCTCCAAGAATCGCAAAAAGTCCGATGCTGGAAAGTCCCCAAATTCCCGCGAAAAAATAAACTCCAAGACAAATTGTTCCTGTGTAGATGATTGGAGCGAGAGCGATGGAGAGGAATTTTTGTTGAGCTTGTTGCGCGGCGGAAAAGACTGAACTTACCGCCAGTAAAAAAACTGATCCAAATAAATATCGCGCGAGTTGAGCGACTTCGGTTTGCGCTTCGCCTGTAAATCCAGAGGCGAAAATTTTAACGAAAAATTTCGGAAAAAACGAGGCAATTCCGCAGAATAATCCGAAAAACAAAAAAACTCCCCAGAAAAAACTAGATACAAACTGCCATTTTTCGCGGGATTTTAAATCGACAATTCGTGGCAAGAATAATGTCGAAACAGTTCCGCCAATTAATAAGAAAAAGAAAAAATCGGGAATCCGAAAAGCCGCGAAAATATAATCAATTTGTCCGGTGTCCGCGAAATGTTGCACAAACAAGCGGTCACGCAAAAGCCCGAGAATTTTACTGCCCAAGGCCGAAGCCATTAAAAGCGCGCCACCGGAAGTTAGAATTTTTTTCACGAGAGTATTGTAAAATTTCGCGGGATTTTGGCTAGTTTCTATTTTGTGATTAGATTTACACCTTTTACGATTTGCTTTGTTCGATTTTTAATTTTCAATAAAGCCTCATCGATCACTTCGGAATTTAGCGGTGTTTTATGAATTTTTTGATATTTTTCATGCAATTCTTTTAAATCTTCAAAATCCAGTTCTTGCAAATCAAAAACCCCACCACCAAAGGGATTTATAACATGATTTTCGTTAAGCAGGTGTTTTTTAGTTATTTTGAGGCTCTAATTACTTTCTAGGACTACCCGGTTCATGGTTTGGTATTCCGTAGAATCCTTCGCTGCCAATGGCCGGACCGTATCCACTTATAAAAGGTTTATCGGGGTGTTTTTCTGATTTAGTTTTTTGCTGTATTTCGGCTACTGCACTATTTAAATCTAAAATAGCTTTTGTTAAGAGAGGATTTGCATCTGGTCCACCATGATGGGGGACAATTTTTTTTATCTCTTTGTCAGATATGTCAGGATTTTTTGAACTCATTTTTGAATTTTATTAAAAAGCACAATCTCTTGTAACAATAATTTGTATGTTTGTCAAAAAATTAGAAGTGCTTTTTCCAAATTCTCGCGAAATTTTTAGGCATAGAGTGTTCGTGGAATTTGTCTTTATCAAAATCCGGAGTAGGGAAGTGGTCAGTAAATTTTGCGAGTTCGGGATATTTGGAAACAGCTAATTTCGCGGCTTTTTGGGCTTCGGCAATTTCTCCAACGCACTCAAAAGGTTTGTGTCCGGAAAGTCCTAAAAGTTCAGCGAAATATTTAGCCCTCACCCCAGCCCTCTCCCCGAGGGAGAGGGAGTCATCATTAAAAAAATTATCACCAAAAATCCCGCGAAATTTTTCTTTTTCGACAAAAGGCGAGAGGATTAAGCCGACAAAAGCGCATTTGGGGCAGGCGAGACACCATTTAGATTTACCCCCCTTATCCCCCCTTGAAAGGGGGGCAATATGAAAATTTCGATTACAGCTGGAAAATTTATCAGCAAAATCGTCCCAGCAAATTTCCGCGAAAATTTCAGCTATTTTTAACTCCGTTAGCGGACGGAGAAATGAAAAATAGTTTATATTTGGCGAGATATTTTCCGCGACATATTTTTGGAAATCTTTTTCAAATTCCAGCGATTTAGAATATTGGTGGTTCATTTCTTTGCCCATATATTCAGTGTTTCCAAAATTCGCGGAATTTTCGTTAGAAAAAGCAATATTTTTTTTACCGGTTAAAATCGCCGTTATAACACTCAAAAAAGCGAGAATAGCTGAAATGGGAATATGTCCGTTGAGCGCGCCTTCGTTGTTTAGTTTCAAAAGGGTAGGACTAATTCCCCGCGAAATTTGTAGATTTGAACCCCCTAACCCCCTTGTCAGGGGGAATTTAGAGTTATGAATTTTTTTAACACAATCCATGATGACTGGGGAATTTCCGATGTGCCAAGTAGAAAATTCCACGCCTGCTTTTTCCAGAATTTTCGCGGTAACGAGAGAATCTTTTCCGCCACCGATGGGGACGATTGTGTTGTTTGAGTTTTCAGGAGACAAATCTTTATCTACCTCACCCCGACCCTCTCCTGCTAGGAGAGGGAGATCATAAGAATTCGCGGGATTTTGGACAGGGAAGTGGATGCGGTCGTGTGGATCTAATTCGTTGACCACAAAGAATTCTCCCAAGCCATTTTCGTAAATTTTGGTAAAAAAGTCGGCTTGGGATTTACTTAATCCACCTTTTTTTATTCTTATTTTCGCGGGTAAACAAGTCTTGAAATACGAAATCCCCGCCATAATCCAAAGTCCAAAAAAGGCGTTTTCCAGTTCTTCTGGCGAAAAATTTCCCGCGAAATTAAAGTTAAAAGTGAATTTTTCAGTAAAATTAATTTTTTCATCCAGAGAATAATGTAGAAGCAGCTCTTTTTTCGCGGGATTCCACACAAAGTCTTCAAAAACGAATTCTTTAATTTCCGAAAGGGGATTTTTCATCGCTTGAATTTTAGTTTTGCGTTGAGAAAAGTAAAATTTCGCGGGATTTAAAAAAAATTTTGATTATTTTGTGTTTTTAGTAGTATGCGACCGTTAAATGATACATTATTGTTTGCATGAAATGTTTTAGAAACGGTGTCAATTTCGCCACAAAAATAGTGGTGATATTATTTGCTATGTTCTCAGCACAGAGTGTTTTTGCAGATGCAGTGAACAACACCGATTTTGTTCTCAAGGTAAGAACGACAAGTGCAAACGAAAGTTTTACTTTCTATACACAAGATACAGACTACGATATTGATTGGGAAAACAACGATGGAGTTTATGAGGAAACGAATGTCTCAGGAAACCGTTCTTATACCTTTGCAACAGCAGGAGATCACATCATTCGTTTTCGTAACTTAGAAGATATCTACATTAACAAGCAAACAGATAGAAATAAGTATATTTCTATCGAACAATGGGGAACGAGTCATTGGGGACCGGATATGTCTTATGCTTTTTATGGTGCTTCAAATCTTGTAGGGAACTATACTGATACTCCCGATATGAGTGGAGTGACGAATATGCAGTGGATGTTCCGCGAGGCAACTTCTTTCAACCAGCCACTTAATAATTGGAACATATCTAATGTAACGAATATGTATAGTATGTTCCGCGATGCAACTTCTTTCAACCAGTCACTTAGCAATTGGGATGTTTCAGGTGTGACTAATATGATTGCGATGTTCTCAGGCGCTACTTCTTTTAATCAACCACTCAATAGTTGGGATGTTTCTAGTGTGACAGATATGAAGTGGATGTTTTATAAGGCTACTTCATTCAATCAATCACTTAATAGTTGGGACGTTTCTAGTGTAACAGATATGCAGTGGATGTTTTATAAGGCCACTTCATTCAATCAACCACTTAATAGTTGGGATGTTTCTAGTGTAACAGATATGCAGTGGATGTTCCGCGAGGCAACTTCTTTCAACCAGCCACTTAATAATTGGAACATATCTAATGTAACGAATATGTATAGTATGTTCCGCGATGCAACTTCTTTCAACCAGTCACTTAGCAATTGGGATGTTTCAGGTGTGACTAATATGATTGCGATGTTCTCAGGTGCTACTTCTTTTAATCAACCACTCAATAGTTGGGATGTTTCTAGTGTGACAGATATGAAGTGGATGTTTTATAAGGCCACTTCATTCAATCAATCACTTAATAGTTGGGACGTTTCTAGTGTAACAGATATGCAGAATATGTTATTAGATACTACTATCTCTAAACAAAATTATGATTCCACTATTGCAGGGTGGAACAATCTTTCTAATCTTCAAAATAATGTAACACTTGACTCTTCAGCTCACTACTGTGCATCAGAAACTGCACGAAGCAACATTATCTCCACATATAATTGGATTATTAATGATGCTGGAAAAGACTGTGCTCCAAATACAGCACCAGACCTCCAATCAGGAAGCGACACAGGTTCATTACAAACAGACAACATCACCTTTACCACAACTCCGACTTTTGATGTTCAATGTCGAGCAGCAGGACTTACGATTAATCTCTATGTAGATGGAAATCTTGCAGAAACTCATAATTGCACGGGAGTAGTGGCAGAGAGTATCACTCTCACAAACGCTCTCACTGAAGGTTCCCACAACATCACCTACACAGAAACAGAAAACGGAACAGAAACAGACCAATCTCCTGCACTTCAAATCATTGTTGATCTCACAGATCCAACGCTCACAATAGCAGTAGATACCCAAACTCCCCACTCAGTCGACAATCCGGAAATCACCTTTTCCGCAACCGACAACACTAACATTGATCACTACGAAGTCACCTACACTGCAGATAACGGAGGAGCAGGAGTTTCTTCAAACACCACTACAATCAATCCGGCAACAAGTCCACTCTCCCTGACTCTCGATCAAGATGAGAACCTCCATACAATCACAGTAACCGCATACGACATCGTAGGAAATAGCACAACAAAGGAACTTAAGTTTCCACCGACCATTAACTTCCAATCTCCCTACCTTTCCAACAACAACCCAATGACAACACAAGTAGTGATCACTTCACCATTAGGAAACGATATCGATAACATTACGATTAGTAATGCTGGAGGAACAGGAGCAACTCTCGGAACATGTACCGGAAGTCAAGGAGGAGGAGTGTACTCATCACCAACTACCTGTGATATCACCAACATTACCAGCACAGGGACAATAGAGGTATCAGCACGAGATACAGGAATTAGTGCAACAGGAAAGAACTCACAAACTTACACTATTGATACTACAAACCCCACAATCACCATTACGGCACCGACAAAACTAAAAAACAGCTCTATCACAGACACCACCATACGGGTAACAGACAATAACGGTATTACCGCATCAAATGTGAGTGTTGATACTTCATCATCAGTAAACACATCAAACCTTAACTGTAGCCAAACCACATCTACACAAGTAGATTGTACGATATCTATTGATGGACCAACAGATAGCAATCCACACGATCTTGTTATCAAAGCAGAAGACGATGCAGGAAACATACTCACACAAACAGAGAGTAACTACGTTATCGATACCACTGCACCAAGTACACCAACTACAGCAGATCTCCAAGCACCATCAGACTTAGGAACATCAGATAGTGACAACATTACTTCAGATGCTACACCTACCTTTGATGTGCAATGTAGTGAAGCAAACTCAGTAATTACTCTCTACGTTAATGGTAACTTAGAGAATACTGTAAATTGTACAGGAGCAGGAACTGTATCTATTACTACATCATCACTTAACGATGGAACATATGACATCACCTATACCGAAACAGACCAAGCAAGCAATGAATCAAATCCATCTCCTGCACTTTCAGTAACTATTGATACCCACATCTCACCCACCACCACCATCAACACACCTACGAATGGTGCACCAGTAAGTGGAACAGCAGAGGCGGGAGCAAGTGTAACACTCACTACCCCAAGTGGAGCTACCTGTACCACTACTGCAGATAACGCAGGAAACTACTCTTGTACCCTCACCCCATCACCGACAGATGGAGAAAGTATTACCGCAGTCACTACAGATAGTGCAGGGAACACCGATACCCCAGGAATAACAGAGAACAATGCTATTGATACGAACGCTCCCACACTCACGATGAATGCGATTACAGCAGGAGCAACAACAATCACAGGAACAGGAGATCCAGGAGCAACAATTATTATTACACCAAATATCTGCTCTAATACTCCAATCACCGTAGATGCAAGTGGTAACTGGACATGTACCATTACTGCAGGTTCAGAACCACAAGCAAACGATACAATTACTGCTACTTCTACTGATGGAGTAGGGAATACTGCGACCGTGAGTTATACGGTTTCACAGTCACAACCGCAACCGCAACCTCCCCAAATAACATCACACGGAGGCAGTGGAGGAAGTGAAGCACAAGGTGTTTTAATAGGAACTTGTTCTCTAATAGGGAACATGTGTCAAAATCGTTATCCATATCCTGATGGGGCAGATGATGAAGCATATGCT
>JALVIB010000030.1 GCA_027028725.1 Candidatus Altimarinota bacterium | reverse complement strand
CGCGAAGTTCAGAAGCAGTAATTTTCATAATATATTTGGTGACATTTTATCCTTCGGAGGACAAGCGCGGAGAATTTAGCATATTTTTATGAATTTATGAAATTTTTCAAAATTTCGCGGGATTTTCTCACCTCACCCCCACCCTCTCCTAGGAGGAGAGGGAGACTCCTTGCTTTTTGTTTATATTAAAATCCCGCGAAAAAATTCATTTGCAGGAGAGCACGAAAGGGCGGTAGAAAATTTCTTTAAACTACGTTCCCGCAAATATCTTGCAGAGAGAGGAAAATTGCCGGAGTAGTTAAGGGGATTTTTGCTTGAAATTTCGCGGGATTTTCGGTATAATGTAGGGATTAATTTAAAAAAATTATGCAACTACTTAAAAAATTGTTCTCGTTTCGCGGGCTTTGGGCTTTGTTTTTACTGGCTTTAGCCTTTCAGATAGTCGCTCCGGATATGGCTTTTGCAGCTACTTCAAGTGATAAAGGAGTTTTGGAATCATTAGCGGAACTTCTAGGAGTTTTAATTAGTGTTTTAACCTTTTTGTCGCTTTTGATGATGAAGTTTTTTGGGCAGTTGATGGGGACAAATATGATAACGGGGCCAGAAGCTATGCAGTCACTAACTCCGATGTGGGTGTGGGTGCGAAATTTAACTAATATTCTGTTCGTAATTGTGCTAGTTGGGCTGGCTTTTTCTAATCTTTTCGCGAGTTTTTCAGGCGAAAATGGTGGAAATTGGACGATTAAAGAAAAATTACCAAAAGTCATTATTGCTTTGGTGGCGATAAATTTTTCTTTATTGGCTTTTCGAGTAGTAATTGATGCGGTAAATGTAGGAACGGTGGCAATTTTGGGAATTGCCGACTCTCGTCTGGATGTTGACAATCCGGAACAGCAGGACGCCATGATTAGTGCAAAAACATGGGTAATGTTGCCAGAAAAGTCTTATGAAAAATTAAAAAATAAAAAAGAGTTTGATACAGAAGACAAGGAGAGCGTTAAAGCCGGGAAAAGTTGTTCTAAAGAACATAAAGATCAAATAGGAAATGCTAGTGGAGTATTAACTTTTACTAAATCAGTCGATGGAAAGACTCGCTATTACGCTTGTCGTAATTTTCGTAGTCAGGTAAATGATTTGTTTTGTGCCGGCTGGGAAAAAAATGGATATGATGATCCTAATACTAAAGAAGAGAAATTAGATGACGATTGTCTGTTTGTTCTAAAAAAGAACACTTTTAAATCACTTTTGAGTCCTGATGATGAACCGGGACAAAATTTATTTATGGCTTTTGGGACAAATTTTATGCATTTGGAACGCCTTCCCGCCTTAGCGGCTAAAATTAATAGTCTAAACGGAGTTCTTTTAAATACGCTTTTCTCGGCAATTTTAGGAATTGCTTATGTTGTTGTTTTGGTAGCGATATTTATTGCGCTTTTGTCGCGGGTTATTGTGCTGTGGATTGCGATGGTGTTTTCGCCACTTTTAATTGCCGCTTCAATTATGGGATTTGGTGAAGGGAAAGCCGGAGAAGCAGTTGACCAACTAGTTAAGAATTTAATTATGCCGCTAAAAATCGCGGCTGCTTTTGCGGTAGGATTTGTAATGATGTCAGGAATGATTGAGTTTGAAGTTGTTCAGCAGGGAGACGCCTTCCTTTTTGGTCCAGCTTTATCAAATTTAGGAATTGAGGAATACGGATTTTTATGGCAAATGGCGACAATTGTCCTATTTTGGATGGCTGCCAAATGGGCAATTGATGGCAACTTAGCTCATGATATTACGGATAAAATCTTTACAGGAGCACAGGCATTAGGAGAAGTTGCCGCTCGTGCCGCTACAATTGATCGCCAAATCTTTTCAGTTGGAACAGGAGGTAGTGATAATAAATTTTCTATGTCTAATATTTTGGCAGCACCAGATTTATTTAGGACACATCAAGCAGAAGTAAGAAATAAAGGTCGCGAAAATTTGAGAAAAGCTTTGGGATTTGAAACTCCAGAAATAGTAAAATTGTTACATGATACTAAATTTGGACATGATGATAAATTAGAAAAATTTAAAGACGATATTTTGACCAAATTTGATAGTAAGGCGGATGCAGAACATCATAAAAGTCAGGTTATTGACATGTTAGAGAGATCAACTGCCGCTTGGGCACCTGGGTTAAAGAAAGCCATAGAAGAACATGGGGTTGCAGAGGGATTTGATAAATATGCCACAGGAACAGAAGGGCTTAAATATCTTACATCAGGGGCTTATCATAAGGGAGAAATCAATAATGGTAAGGACTTCTTTAAAGGAATTGATAAGAGTTCTGGCAGTGGCACTGATGATAAACCTGAAAATGAGACGAAAATTGATCCAAATAGTGTTACTATTAAGGATAATGATTCTACTGTTGGAGAGTATTCTGGAATTAAAAATAAAGATCTTGATATTAAGGATAATGAGAATTTAAAAATAGCAGCAAAGAATGCCGATTTTTCAAAAACAGATATGGCGTTGTTAACTACATTTGCCAAGAAGGAGAATAGTAATTTATCCGAAGAAGAATTGATTAAATCATATTCAAAATACGCTAAATCAATGTATGGAGTAGATTTAACAGGTGTAAAAAATAGAGACAGCATGGATACAACTGTAGACAGCAATAAAATAGTCTTTAAAGAAAAAGACAATGATAACAAGGTTCAAGCAGTTTATCTCGCTGATAGAAGGAATGGGGCTCCACTTGATATGAGTGAATTTGGTGGTAATAGTAATGGTAAATTAACTAAGGAACAGGCTCAAATAATAATAAATAGTCCTCAATTGACAGATAAACAAAAAACCGTAATACAAAAAATAGGTATGACTGAGAGCAATTTCAAAAACATGTTACAAACAGATTATGGTATCACCCCTGATTCCAATACTGGCAGCGGTAGTACGGGTGCAGATACAGATAATGGATCTAGTAGTTCTCAAAATCAAAACTAAAAATCCCGCGAAATTTTGCATTTAAAAAAACAAGTCCGGACTTGGCACAAGATAAAAAGTTGTCTAAGTCCGGACTTAGGTTTTTCTTCAAAAATTTCGCGGGATTTTTTAATTGACTACTACCAAGTAATACTTTATAGTTTGCCTGGATTATAACCAAATAAAAATGACTACAACCGTCAAAACAAGCGTTTCTTTGCAAAAACCTTTGTGGAATATTTTGTCTAAATTTAAAAATAAAAGCCGTGTTATAAACGAAGCCTTGGAAATGTATTTTGATAAACAGGATTTCTTGGCAAAGGCGGATAAAATTTATTGGGATAATGTCGAAAAGTCTCTGAAAGGCGAAAATAACAATTATGTTTCTGTAAATCCTAACCAAGAAGAAATCACCGAAGATTTGTTAAACAAAACATTATGGAGTTAATTTTTTCTAAAAAATTCCAAAAAAACGCGCGAAAATTAGTAGAATCTAGAAAGAATTTAAAAGATAAAATAAATAAAGCTTTGATAGATTTTTCTAAATTAGGACGGCAAGCAAATTGTTATCGAAAAAAATTAAGGGGAAGGTTTATTGGGTATGAGGAACTGGAAATCGGTGGAGATTTGCGAATTATTGTGCGGATTGATAAAGATAACAGTAAGGCTGTTTTAGAAAATATTGGGACGCATTCAGAATTAGGGCTGTAAAATTTCGCGGGATTTTTCCTTGCCGGTTTATAATGAAAAATGTATAATTTCATTAGATTTCATTAAACAAATTCCATGAATACAACTATTTCAATTCCAAAATCAACCAAAGCTCGCGCTCAAAAAGTCGCGAAAAAATATGATATGAGTGTCTCGGCAGTAGCGCGAATTCTTTTGAACGATTTTGCTTCAGGGCGGATTCAAATCGCCACGGTTGTTCCCACTAGAAATATTCCTAATGCTGAAACTGAACGAGTTTTGAGGGAAACAGATCAAGGAAAAGATTTAAATTATGTTGAAAATCCCGCGAAATTATTTGAAGAATTAGGAATTTGATGCGAAAAGTTGTTTATCGTACCCAATTTAAAAGAGACATTCGTAAACAAAAAAAGTCTGGCAAAGATTTCACAGAATTTAAAAAAGTTGTTGAGATGTTAGCAAAAGGCAAAGTTTTGGATGAAAAATTTAAAGATCATAAACTATTAGGAAAATTTAAGAACCGACGAGAATTACATCTTGCTCCGGACTGGATTTTGATTTACAAATTAGAAGAAAAATCTGTAATTTTTGAAAGAACCGGCTCGCATTCGGATCTTTTTCGTTAGTCAAAAAGCTCACAAGATTAAAAGCTTTTCCAGTACTTTAATCTTGAAAATAAAAACTAGCGCGTCCTTTGGCTCTTTATCTTTTCGACTTTTTAACTTTTTGTCTGTCACCTAATTTTCGCGGGATTTTTGCTTTTAAGCTTTTATGCTCTTGGTCTTTTTGACTTCTCTGAGAATCTCAAAATTTTCTGTTTTGCGTTATTTATCAGAGTTTCCTATAATTTTGCACGATGTTTGGAAAAAAGAAAAAATCGCCGACCGTGCGAATTCCCGCCAGTGTTTTGCGGAAAGAGGCGCAAAAAGCCGCGAAAAAAATGCTTGAAGCGGAGAAAAAGAAAGAGCGCGCCAAAGCTTTGCGTGAAAAAGCCAAGGCCAAAGCCAAAGCGAAAATTGAAAGACAAAAATCCCGCGAAAAAAAAGTGGCGGAATTCAAAAATACACCGATTTATAAGGAAATTGTCGGGTGGAGTTGGATTAGTTTGGGGATAATTTTGTTAGCGATTTTTTTCAGTTCCGCCGAACTTTCTCGCCAAATTTTCGCGGGATTTCGCTGGCTTTTCGGGATTGGGTTGTGGATTGTGCCATTGATTTTTATCGCCATTGGGGGAATTTTTATTTTCACCAAAAATCCCGATGACCAAAAACATCCTTTTTATTACGAATGGTCACCGGTGCGGATTTTGTCACTGATAGTCTTTTTTGCTGCGATTTTGGGACTGATAAATTTATCCCTTCCGCAAAACGAGTCGCTGGCTTTATCGGCAACACGCGGAGGAGCGCTGGGCTTTACGATTGATTTTTTTATCCGCGAATTTTTTGGTGATATGGTGACGGCGGTTTTTTTGCTCGGTTTGGCGTGGATTACAGCGACAATTGGGTTTCGAATTCATTGGTCGGAAATTTTTTCCCTCCTCCGCCAAGGCTTCGGAGGGCAGGCGCGAAAAGGAAGTAGACAGAAGGATGAGTTAAAGATAGAAGATACTACCGGAGCGGTGCAGAAGAAAATTTTAGACGAAGCGAAAGCGGAAATTGCCAAAGAAAAATCCGCGAAAAAAACGAGTTCGCGGTTTCAGAATGAGCTGGAAATAGTTGATGCGAACGAGAAAAAACAAGTTATAAAATCCCGCGAAAAATCTTGCGAGGAAAAAATTGAGGAAAAAATGCACCAAAAATTGCAGGGAACTTGGGAACCGCCAACTTTGGATTTGTTGGAAAACAAGCCATCCAAAGTGGTTGCAGACGAGAAAAAACTGCGCGCCGATGCCGAAAAAATTCGCGAGAAATTAAGCCAGTTTGGAATTGAAGTAACCATGAAATCAGTGCATGTTGGTCCAACCGTCACGCAATTTACGCTAGAACCGGCGGCGGGCGTAAAATTAACCAAAATTACTTCACTCAAAAACGATTTAGCGCTCGCTTTGGCAGCTGAAAATATCCGAATTGAAGCCCCGATTCGTGGGAAAAGTTTGGTGGGAATTGAAATCCCGAACGCCAAGCGCGCCAATGTCAGTATGCGCGAAATTTTGGAATCCGAAGCGTGGGAAAAATCCGAAGATCCGTTGAAATTGGCGGTGGGACGCGATGTTTCGGGGAAACCGGTAGTTGTAAATCTCGCGAAAATGCCTCACTTGCTGATGGCGGGGAAAACAGGATCGGGGAAATCGGTCGGAATGAACGCTTTTTTGTGTTCCTTGCTTTGGAATAATTCGCCGGAAGATTTGAAACTAATTTTAATAGACCCGAAACGCGTAGAATTAAGCCGTTATAAAGGGCTTCCGCATCTTTTGACACCGGTGATTGTTGAACCGGAAAAATCCGTTTCCGCACTGGCGTGGGCGGTGGCGGAAATGAATCGTCGTTATCGAATGCTGGCGGAAGTCGGAGTGGTAAATATAGATCAATACAACGAAAAATTCGCGGAAAAAAAGGAACCGCGGATTGTGATTGTTGTTGATGAGTTGGCGGATTTAATGATGGTCGCGGGGAAAGATGTCGAGGCGGCGATTGTCCGAATTGCGCAGCTGGCGCGAGCGGTCGGGATGCATTTAATTATCGCGACACAAAGACCTTCGGTTGATGTCGTAACTGGTTTGATTAAAGCAAATTTGCCCGCGAGAATTGCCTTCAAGGTTTCTTCGCAGATCGATTCGCGGACAATTATTGATGGAATGGGAGCGGAAAGTTTGCTCGGTCTAGGAGATATGTTGTATCTCGACGGAAATTCAGGAAATTTAACGCGCGTGCAAGGAATTTATATTTCTAACGAAGAAGTTTCGCGGTTAGTGAATTTCCTTAAATTACAGTTCCCGGAAGCGATTGGAAACGATGAAATTACCGAGCAATCCATTGAAGGAATGGCGAAAGGGAAAGTTTTGACGGCTGGTTTACCGCAACGCGAAACGGATGATGCTGATTTGGATAAACTTTATTCCAAAGCGGTGGAAGTTGTTTTGCAAAATAAAAAAGCATCGGCTTCGTTCCTGCAACGCCGACTGGAAATTGGTTATGCCCGCGCCGCACGAATTCTCGACCAAATGGAAGAACGCGGAATTATCGGACCAAGTCGCGGTGCCAAACCCCGCGAAATTTATGGACAGCAGTAAAGAAAATTAATAGTTAACAATTAAAAGTTAATAATTTTTTGTAGGGGCGATCCTTTGTGGTTGCCTAATATTTATGGACAACAAGTGAAAGTAATTAAATAAGTTTACGAGTTTACAAGATAATAAGAAATCCCGCGAAATTTTAGAAAAACAAGTCCGGACTTGGCACAAGAGAGACCCATTCGACTTCTGATTTTCAAAAAGAATTTGTCGCTCAGGGTAAAATTCCACTAACTACTCGCAAGCTCGTAGAGTGTCATTTTATTTCGCGGGATTTTTGCTAGATTTTTTTCATTAAAAAAACAAAATACGGGCGACAATTTTCTTTAAAAAATGAAAAATGTACTAATCTCGGTTTCAGACAAAACAGGTATCGTGGAATTTGCCCAAGAGCTGGAAAAGCTTGGCTACAACATTCTTTCCACGGGCGGAACTTTCCGTAAACTAAAAGAAGCCGGGATTGAACAACTTCAAGAAGTTGCTGATTTTACAAAGTTTCCAGAAGGACTGGAAGGACGAATTAAAACCCTGACACCGCAAATTTTCGCGGGAATTTTGTATTTGCGCGAAAACGAGCTTCACGAGAAATTTATGGCGGAAAATAATTTAGAAGACATCGATATGGTCGTGGTTAATCTTTATCCGTTCAAGAAAAATTATCTAGACGAATCCAAAGATTTCCGCGAAAAAGTGGAACAAATTGATATCGGAGGTCCGTCAATGATTCGGGCGGCGGCGAAAAATTTTGAATTTTGTGCGCCAGTTGTCGATCCGGCAGATTACGCGAAAATTATCGCGGAATTGAAACAAGAAGGTGATATTTCTTTGCCAACACGAAAATTATTGGCGGCGAAAGTTTTTGAAATGACCGCGCACTACGATCTATTAATCGCGAAATTTTGGGTGGAGAATGCCGAAAAAATGCCACTTCGTTACGGAGAAAATCCGCACCAATCGGCAGTAATTTTGGAAGATCCGTTTGTGGAAGGAGTGAATTTAGTTAAAGCTAAAGTTTTAAACGGGAAACCGCTTTCTTACAATAATTTCGGAGACTCGACTGGGGCGTTGGAATTGGCGATTAGTTTCCAAGAACCTTTTGCCTGCATTATCAAACACGCTTCACCATGTTGTGCGGCGATTGGTGAAACCATTGAAGATGCTTTTTCGCGGGCTTACGAAATGGGTGATTCGTTATCGGCTTTTGGTGGAATTATTGCGCTGAATCGCAAGGTAAATAAAGCGACAGCCGAGCAAATTGTCTCCTTTTTCAACGAAGTGGTGATGGCGCCGGCGTATGATGATGACGCATTGGAAATTTTGCGGACCAAGAAAAATTTACGAGTTTTGGAAGTATCAAATATGGATAAAGTGGAGCCGGATTTCGCTCTAAAACGGGTTCGTGGGGGAACACTAATGCAAGAAATTGATTTGAAGGAAATTTCCCGCGAAAATTTGGAAACAGTGACCAAAGAAGCGCCTTCCGAAGCAGAAATTACTGATCTTTTGACTGCTTGGAAAATCGTCAAAATGGTGAAATCAAACGCCATTGCGATTGTTAAAGACGGCGCTTTAATCGGCGCAAACGGAGGGCAAACTTCGCGGGTTGATGCGATGAAAAATGCTATTGCCCAAGCGGGAGAAAAAGCCGCGGGAGCAGCTCTTGCCTCTGATGCCTTCTTTCCTTTTCCGGACGCGGTGGAGGCGGCGGGAGCAGCGAAAATTTCCGCGATTATTCAGCCGGGAGGTTCACGAAATGACGAAATTGTTTTCGCCAAAGCTGACGAATTAGGAATTAAAATGGTTTTGACCGGAACACGAAGTTTTTTACACTAAAAAATAGTTTACGAGTTCACAAGCTCACGAGATAACAAGAAATTTCGCGGGAAATTTAACGTTTCAGTATATGAGAAGTTTCGCCGACTTCCTTATTAAGTTTATCATAAAAGGAGGCGAAATTTGGGTAAAAGAAAAAGCGCAACCTTTGAAAATTATTAACGCACTTTTTCTTGAACCTCATATACTTTGTTATCGGATGTAAATTTTATTCGAATATATAAGGAATCTCATTAGGTCTAGTATCGCTTTTTAGCCCCAGTTCTTTTTGAAGAAGTAGAATAAACTCACCTCTTTCAGCAGGAGTGTATTTTAAAACAGAATTATCAAAAAATTTCCAAAACTTATCTGGTATTTTCTGATTTTCACTTAGTATAAGCAATCTTGTATATATCTTGTTAACTTCCATTGGTTTGCTGAAAGTGGTTTTGTGTCCCTTTCCAAAGTCAAGAGACTGATATTTTTCGTCTATTAATTCAACTGACTTAATAAATACATCTTTTTTCTCTCTCCATAATTCAACTTGAGCAACTTTGTTTCTCTCAAGTTTTGGAAGTAAAAAGAATTGAGCGATGAATATAATCACTCCTGTAGTTATTGGGGCTAAAAAGTATTGAATGAAAATGTTCATATTTAGATATTTGTAAGAATAAAATTTATTTCCGATAACTAGAATTTATCCAAACTTTAAATAGTTCTTAGTCAGGTGAATACTATTTTATATTTTTCTCAAATGCAAGAGTTTAAATTCCAAAATCCCGCGAAATTTTTATCTTAAGTTAAGGAAATTTTGATGGGGTGATTTCCATCAGAGTTTCCTTGGTTTGTAGAATTATTTTAGTTTCCTTTTTGCTTTGCTGAAAATTTTTGGGTTGTTTCTTTTTGGAAATTTCTGTTGTTGTAGCTTCGGCTAACATGTTTAGAATCAATTCAAGATTTGTCATATTGTCTCGTAAATTCTCTTTTTTAAGTCCTTTAAATTTTTTATATGCTTTTACAGACTTTCCTGACCATGCTTTTGTAATTTCATTTGTAAGAATTGCAAATTCTAATCCTTCTTTTACACCTCGCTCTTTCCATTCATCTGTAAGTTCTTTACGAACTTCGATTGTTTTTAATCTCTGATTTATCCATTCTTTGGAATATCCTTTTTGTAAATAAGTTCGCATTGCCCTTTCAAAAGCAAGTTCTGGATCTTCGGTTTCTTCTATTCTTTCATACCCAACTTGTGCTAACCAAATTTTTAAAGGTTCAGCTTTAGGAGACGGAATAGATTGAATAAGCCTTAAAAGCGTTTGCGTATCAGCAACATCGGTCATTCTCATTTTTCCGTCACTTGCTAACAATTTCAAACGGCTACAATTTGTAGCCACTTCACTTCCTTCTTTTTTAAGCCTTGTTTTTAGGACACTCCAATATTTTCTTGGATTTGTGCTTTCTGTCAAAATCGCAATTACATCAATAACCGAAAAATACCAAAGTTCTTTTTCCTCATCCCAATAACGACGAACTTGTTTTTCGTGAAAAAGAACTATAGAATTACCTTTTTTAATCATAAGTTTGAGTTAAAATCTTACATTTTAAATATAGGAAACTCTGATAAATAACGCAAAACAAAAAATTTTAAGATTTTTGAGATAATTTTTTCGAGAAATTGATTTTCGTAGCGGGCTACGGAAATCGCTATTTCGAGGGAAAATTAACCAAAAAGATGAAGCGCTTATAACATTCTTTTATCGCATAGATTTTTTATTTATCAGAGTTTCCTATACTAATTTCTTGTAAATGTTCAATTTCCTTTCTTCTTCTGGAAAAACAGAAAATCAATAGCTTAAATTCCAAAATCCCGCGAAATTATTAAAATTCCCGCGAAAAAATTAAATTCTTAAAAAAATACTATGTCTCATTCGCACACTCACGAAACTCCCAAAACACTTTCTCGTTTAATTCTGGCGATTGTTATCAATATCGGAATTGTGATTTTTGAAATTATTCTAGGAATTCTATCAAATAGTTTGGCACTGATTTCAGATGCCTTTCACAATATCACAGATATTTCTTCTATGGTTTTGGGCTATATTTCAGAAAAAACAGCGGTAAAACCCGCGAATAATACAAAAACATATGGTTATAAAAAAATAGAATTTGTGACCGCTTTTGTGAATGGACTCATTTTAATGTTGGCAACTATTTATATTTTCTATGAAGGAGTTTTGCGATTATTTAGTCCAGCCGAAGTTATTAGTTCGCAGATGTTTTATGTAGGAATTGTAGCAGTACTTGGGAATGGTTTGGCAACTTGGATTCTTTTGCGGGATTCTCAAAATAATACAAACATGAAAGCGGTTTGGCTACATTCTTTACAAGATGCCTTGCTGTCCTTGGGCGTTATTGTTGGCGCAATTATTATTCATTTTACTGGTTGGAATATTATTGATCCGATTATTTCTATTTTTATTTCTCTTTTTCTCGCGAAAAGTATTTATCACTTAATTAAAGAAACGGTGAACGCTTTAATCGATTCTGTGCCGGAAAATATTGATTATGAAAAAGTACGAAAAGATTTAGAAAATATTAAAGGAGTAGAAAAAGTTAGTGATTTGCATATTTGGTTGGAAAGTTCGCATTTGCCGATGCTTTCAGTTCATTTGCAAATTAAAAATTTGGGAGATTTAGAAGAAATTTTAGCAAAAGCTCAAAATTTACTTCATAAGAACTACGAGATTAAACATACAACCATACAAATTGTTCCTCAAAATCCCGCGAAATTTTCTAATTGTCATCACTGTAATTAATTTTTAAAAAAATAACCCATGAATATCTTTTATCCGTTTGAATGGCTGGCGAATTACCTAACTTTTGACCTGTTTGCTCTCGAAAAAGGGACGCATCTCGCTGAGGCGTTGAATTTTTTCATCTACGATTCGCTGAAAATTTTGTTCCTGATAATTATCATCACACACTTAATGAGTTTGATGCGGTATTATTTGCCGATTGAAAAACTCCGAGATTTTCTCTCCAAGCACAAATTTTACGGACTAGATTATTTTCTCGCGACAATTTTTGGGGCGATTACGCCGTTTTGTTCGTGTTCGTCGATTCCATTATTTATGGGATTTATCGAAGCGCGGATTCCGCTCGGCGTGACTTTTGCGTTTTTGATAACTTCGCCACTGATTAACGAAGTCGCGATTGCCTTATTCATCGGAATGTTCGGCTTGAAAATAACTTTGGCGTATATTTTCGCGGGAATTTTCATCGGAATGTTGGGCGGATTTATTATGGGAAAACTAAATTTAGAAAAATATGTGGCAGATTTTGTCTGGAAAGTTCATTCTGAACACAAAAAAGCAAAATCCCGCTGCGCCCCGCAAGGCGGTGGCGAAATTTTGTTTCGCCAAGTCTGGAAAAAAATATCAGCGGAAGCTTTTGAAATCACGCGAAAAATTATGTGGTATGTGCTGGGCGGAGTCGCTTTGGGAGGATTTATTCACGGCTTTGTCCCGCAGGGATTTTTTGAAAAATATCTACAAAAAGCCGGTTGGTGGGGAGTTCCGCTCGCGGTTTTACTCGCCGTTCCGCTGTATTCCAACGCCAGTGGAGTTATTCCGATTATTCAGTCATTAGTCGCGAAAGGAGTTCCGCTGGGGACGGCTTTGGCTTTGATGATGGCGATTGTTGGGATTTCTTTACCGGAAGCGTTTATTCTCAAAAAAGTTCTGAAATGGCAACTTCTCGCGATATTTTTTGGAATTGTAACTTTGGGAATAATTATTATCGGTTACGCTTTTAATATCTTTTTGTAAAAATTTCGCGGGAAATTATTTGGAACGATAAGGGATTGTCCATTTGTAAAAGTCATCGAATAACAACGTATTTCCGTAAGTGTAGGCAAGGTTTGTTCCTGGGAATTCTATAATTTTTCCTGAGTGTGTGTCTTTTTTTACTAATTCTCCATCAAGGTATATCTTCATTAATCCTCTATCTTCATCATAAGTAGCCAAAACAAAGTACCATTTATTATGTTTAAAAGAATTAGACGGGGTAGTTATATCCTTTAAGCCATTTTCTGTATTTACTCCAAACTTAATAACTCCGTTATTATATATGCGTAGATGATATTTGTTGTTTGCAAATAATAGAATGGAAGATGCGGAGGAAAAATCTTCTACCTTAAACCAACCATTTAATGTTACTCCGCCACCATCTGCTACATTAAAAGTAGTACCACTTGGATCGTGGTAAACATAATAATTAGAAATAGCTCGAGTAGCAAGTCCAATCCCTGTTGGAGTATCTAAGACTCTTTCTGCTAATGTTATATTTGTGGTGTTTTTAACTAAATTATGTCCTTCTCCAGAATAATCAATGGCGACATTTGGATCACTCCCATCAAAATTCCAATGCCCAAACATGGAAGATTCCTTTTCCGTATGAGCAGCCAGCATTTGTATATTGGAATCTTTAGCAAAAGCTTGGGCTTTTGCAATTCTGGCTTTTTCTTGATATCCGCCATAAGCAACAACAGAAATCGTTGCCAGAATCCCGATAATGACAATCACTACTAGTAATTCAATAAGAGTGAAAGCATTATTTTTTTTCATAATTTCGCGGGATTTTATTTCATATGCACATCCATCTGCGGATACGGAATGGTGATTTTAGCTTTATCAAATTCGTTTTTGACCTTCTCAATAAAATCAAATTTGATATCCCAGTAATCATCAGTTTTGCACCACGGACGGACGAAAAAATTAACTGAACTATCCGCGAGTTCCCCCACCACAACCATCGGTTCAGGATCTTTGAGGATTCGTTTATCTTCTTTGATGATTTTTTCCAAAATCCCGCGAACTTTTGCCAAATCGTCATCATAACTCACGCCAAAAACCATATCAATTCGTCGCGTTTTTTTAGCAGTATAATTGGTGATTTCCTTATTCGACAAATCTCCGTTGGGGATAATAATATTTTTATTATCTAGGGTGACTAAAGTAGTATTAAAAATCGTGATTTTCTCCACTATCCCGCTGTGGGAGCTTGTTGCGATATAATCCCCGATTTTAAATGGCTCAAAAAGCAAAATCAAAACCCCTCCCGCAAAATTCGCGAGACTTCCTTGCAAAGACAGACCAATTGCCAAACCAGCCGCCCCCAAAATCGCTACAAAAGAGGTCATCGGCATACCTAAAATTCCCGCGAAAATAATGAAAACAATGATTTTGAGAGTGATTGAAATCAGACTTTCCAAAAATCCGCGTGCCGCTACATCAATTTTTTGTTTAATCATCAATTTATGTAGCGCTTTGATGATAATTTTAATGATTTTAAATCCAAGCCATAGCACCAAAAAAGCCAAGACAAGTTTTGGTAAATAGTTTATAGCACCTTCAATAAAAAGTTCTTTATATTTCGCAAAATCTAGATCAATATTCATTTTTGTATTTTTTTTAAATTACAACTAAATTATCTTTTTTTTTCGCGGGAAAGTCAAAATTTACCGAGAATTTAATTTCATTCTTTTTAAATCGGCATTAGTTTTATTTAGCCACTCATTCTTCGTGGAATAAAACTTAAATTGCGGGATTTTCTAGTTTATTCTTTCTAAATTGTGGGGGCTTGAATTCCTCCCCTTGCAGGGGATGTTAGGAGGGGTATGTTATAGATTCTTTCTTAATATTTTTTTCTACCTCCTCGCTCTCCCCCTGCTAGGGGGAGAACAAAAAAGGAGCGGATTTTAGAATGATTTTTCGTTTTTGGGAAAAACAAAATAAATAACCCCAAAAATTAAAGCTCCAGCCAAAGCACCGATGAAATGTCCGGCAAAAGAAATCCCTGGAGTCAATCCCAATACAATATTTGCTACTGCCCAGCCGAGAAGTTGTTTGGCAATATGTTTATTTTTCCAGTACAAAAATCCCGCGAAAATCATCATTCCCAGTCCAATTCCCGAAAAACCCAGCGTCGGATAATTAGAAAATTTCGCCACCCCCAAAGTTATCAAACTCGCAATTGCCAAAATTATTCCCGCATAGAAAATCCCGCTGCGCCCCGCAAGGCGGTGGCGAAATTTTACTTCAATGAGTGGGGAAATTTGCCATAAAACCAGCATATTAAATCCAAAGTGCATTAGCCCAATGTGTGAAAAGTTTGCCAAAAAAGAGTTTAAATTAATCACTCCGGGCATCGCCACAAAGGGATAACTGACTTGATTATGAAAGAAAATAACCAGATTAATCAGCAAAAGAATTGTCGTGATGGGAAAATTTCGCGCGTATTTTTGCAGATATTCAGAATTCATCTTTGGCAATATAGCGGAATTGAGAAATATTCAAAATTTCGCGGGATTTTCTTGAAAATTTTTGAAAAAAAGACAAAATGCGAGTGCGTGGGTCGGTAGCTCAGTGGTAGAGCATCTGGCTCTTAACCAGTTGGCCGAGAGTTCGATCCTCTCCCGACCCACCATCCTTCGCTCTGCGAGCTTCGGATGGCGTGCCATTCTTGGCGGCGTAAATATCTTAAAACTACATAATGCATAAAGACATCATCCTCGTCGGGAAACAAGGTTCGGGAAAAGGAACACAAGCGAAAATTCTCGCGAAAAAATTGGGGTTTAAGATTTTTGAAACAGGAGCGGCTTTACGAGAGATTGCTCAGCAGGATACAGATTTAGGGCGAGAAGTTTTGGATATTACCAGTCGGGGAGACCTCGTTTCCAACGATATTGTGATGAAAATTGTGGAAAACTTCTTGAAAACTTTAGACAATAATACACCAGTTATTTTTGACGGAATTCCGCGATCAGAAGTGCAACGAGAGACTTTGGAAGCACTTTTGGCAAAAAATTCGCGGGATTTTGTGGTAATTGAAATCAAATTAAGCAATGAGGAAGCGTTAAATCGTCTTTTAATTCGCGCGAAATGTAATGATTGTGGGGCAAATTTCGGGAGTCCCGAAGATCTTTGTCCAGTGTGTGGATCAGAAAATATCTCGCGAAGAAAAGACGACAATCCAGACGCTATTATGAATCGTCTAAAAAACTTTGATGAATACACTTATCCACTTTTGGAAGAATGGGAAAAAGCAGGAAAACTTATTTCCGTTGATGGGGAGCAAAGCGTAGAAGAAGTTAGTGAAGAGATTTTTTCTAAATTAAAGGAAGTACAATAAAATTTCGCGGGATTTTTTTACTTTTGAGTTTTTTAGCTTTTTCGCTATATTCCGCCTGCTTGAAATAATTTTTTACTATGAAAATAAAGGAGTTACCGGAATTACTTTTGCCGGCGGGATCAATTGAGAAAGCTTACACGGCTTTTCGGTACGGAGCAGACGCGATTTACTGCGGGTGCCCGATGTTCTCTTTGCGAACTCGCGAAAACAACTTTACCGAGGATAATATCCGCGAAATTATTGAGTATGTGCGTGGTTTACCAGAAGAAAAAAACAACGGACGACAACGAAAGAAAGTTTATGTGACTTTGAACGCTTTTCCGCATCAGTTTGCGATTGGGGCGACCAAAAAACATTTAGAATTTTTAAACGAAGTTAAGCCAGACGGGATTATTTTTGCCGATTGGGGAGTGCTAGCATTGGCGAATAAAATTTGTCCAGATATTCCCAAACATCTTTCCGTGCAGACTTCAACCATGAACGAGCCTGCTATTCGCATGTGGCAACAATTAGGCGTGGAACGGATTATTACGGCGCGGGAAATGTCGATTAAAGAAGTGGCGACAATTAAAAAACTTATTCCGGATATGGAGTTTGAGTATTTCGTGCATGGATCAGTTTGTATGGCGTATTCGGGGCGGTGTTTGCTTTCTAATTTTACGGGAGGACGAGACGCCAATCGCGGAACTTGTAATCATACTTGTCGCTGGAATTATCGCGTTTATGATGGCGAAAACGAAGTTGATGTGACAGAACATTACGATGCCAAAGCTGGTTGTTGTGGACCGAAAGAAGGAAAATCCCGCGAAATTCACGAGTTTGAAACCGAAAACTTAATTGAAGAAGAAAAAAGACAAGGCGAACTGATTAAAGTTGAGGAAGATTTCCACGGGACACACATCATGAGTTCGCGAGATATGGCGATGATTGAGTATTTAGACGAAATTATTGAGGCGGGAGTTTGTTCGCTAAAAGTTGAAGGACGCAATAAAACCGCTTATTATTTAGCAACGGTTGGGCGAGCGTATCGGCAAGCTTTGGACGATATTTTCGCGGGAAAAAAGTTTAATCCCGAGCTTTGGAAAGAACTTCACGCTACTGCCAACAGGGGATTTTTTCCGGGATTTTTGCACGGAAAACCGCGCGAAGGAGACATTCAATACGAGGCGAATCGGTCAGTTTCAGATAAAGAATTTTGCGGAATTGTGCTGAAAAGCGGAAACGGACGAGTTGAGATTATGGTCAAAAACCGAATTCAGGAAGGCAACGAAATTGAAGTAGTTATGCCGAAAATCGCGGACGATTTCTCTTTCAAAGCAGGGGATTTAATGTTTGGAGACGAAAAAGTACAGGTTTTGCACGGCGGAAATAATAACAAAGTAGCGAGTATGAAATGCGACAGAGAAATTCCCAAAGGCGTCTTTTTACGACAAAAGGTTAAGTAAAATCCCGCGAAATTTTTCTCTACTCTGTTAAATCTTTCGTATAATACAACCCCAAATCATAAACCGCGGATAGATTCTTTTGCCAATAATCAAAGGAAACAATTTTTTCGCGGGAAAAACTTTTTCCCGTGGCGGTGATTTTCACTTTTGCTGGAGCGATTGTTTCGGGAATTATTGGCTTAAAAATCCCGCGAATTTTTGAATTATTAGTTTGTTGTGAGTTAAATGTTGAAGGGTTGGTTCGACTAGAATTTCCTTCATTTATCTCAGAAAAATTAGATAACGACATAAAACAAGGGTTTCCCTCTGAATTATATCTACCTAAAAAGTTCACTATAGTTTCAGTTGTAATCTCATTCTCTCCATCATCATAATTTCCTTTGGTAAAATTATCTCCTGTCCCTGACAAGGCTACCGTTTTTTTCGCTTGCCCTGAGCTCTGCCGATGGGCTTGCCCTGAACTTCGTTGAAGGGCGGGATTTCCTCCGCTATCAACTAAACAAAGGATTTTCCAGTGCAGATTTCTTTTTATTCCCACTAAATTATCTACTTTGAAACTTGTAATCGGTCGCACGGAATATCCCGCGAAACTCTCATTAGTATCCACTCCCAAGCGGAATTTAATAGTTTCGTTTTCGTCTAAAACGAACGGAAATTCTTTTACCGAGTTAGCAATTTCCAAATCATAAGTCGCGCCTGTTCCCACTTCTTTATCCGATTCGGAAACATAGTTAAGCGGTTTATCTTTGAGCGCCAAAAGAGATTTTTCTACTCCAGATTCCGCCGCGAAATACGCCTTTTCGGAAAACAACAAATCCGCGGAAAATTCTAGTTCCGTCATCAAAACCCGCGACAAACCAAGTCCTACCGCCAAAATCAGTCCTGATAAAATAATTGTCGGCAAGAGGATTACCATTCCGTTGTTTTTCAAACCCCCTCGCCCCCTTGTCAGGGGGAAGATGTTTCGTATTCGTTTTTTTAATTTATTCATTTTTTTATATTTTCGCGGGATTTTTAAAGTCCCCTGATAAGGGGATTTAGGGGTTAGTTAAAAATTCGTGAAGAAATAGTCGTCTGCACGCGGTTGGTGATTTCGGGATCTTTTTTCGCGGAAACTTGGAGATAAATCTGCACGCGGGGCTGAATTTTCGCGGGATTTTCTTCATCATCAAGTCCTTTACAATCAAAATGTCCGTCATCGACCGCGATATTTTCCGAAAAAAGCGGTTGTTCATTGAGAGTTAATTGTTGTTTATTTTCTAACAAAAATTTAAAAGTAATTTCATGTCCTTGTCTGTTTTGCAAAACTAATTTTTTCTCATCACAATTTTTAATCGGATAATTCCGAATTTTATCCACCATTCGAATTACCGCGAAATTTGTTTCTTTCTGCATCTGGCGCGCCAAATCCAGTCGCAAACTCGTCTTGGTCATTGCCACATAACTAGTCATCACTGCGGTCAAAATCACGCCACCAATGGTCATTGCCACCAGCAATTCGATGAGGGAAAATCCCGCGAAATTTCTGATTAAAATCCCCCTTTGCCTTATTCCCTGCTTCTTGTCCCCCTTTGAAAAAAGGGGGATGAAAAAGGAAAATTTTTTATTTTTTTCATCCTGTTTCACCTGCTGCGAGCCTCCCCCTTTCTTTAAAGGGGGATTGAGGGGGATTTTACCAAAAACTTTTTCCCAAATTTTTCTCATCTTTTCCGCCAGTTAGTAAGTATTTCCGAAATGGATAGTTTGGAATTCTCGCCCCACGAGACGGTGCAAGTTATTTTCACTTCTTCGGAATTCGATAAGGTTCTGCTTCTTTGTGCTTGCAAAACATTCTCAATTGATTCTACCTGAAAATCCCGCGAAAATTTTGTACTTTCTTCATTTATCATTACTGGATTTTGTTTAATCAGGTTTACAATCTGTTTTCCCTCACAAGGCGTTGTTTCTTTCCATGCGCAATCCCATGGCTCGTAGTTTTTCCAAGAAGTATCGCGGGCGTTACGGACTAGTTCCAAACACTCCTGCGCTAAATAAGTCGCGGTTAAGCGGTCGCGGTTGGTTTCTACCGCTTGTCCCACGGAATACAAAAGTCCCACCGCAGCTACCAAAACCAGCGACAAAATCACAATGGAAACAATCACTTCAATTAAAGCAAATCCTTTTTGTTTCGTTCTCATTGTCTTGAGTGGTTAGAATTTCCCGAGTGTTTTTCTAAGTCCGGACTTGAGACAAAACTCAGGACTTTAAGTCCGGACTTGGAAACACTCTCCCCCGAAATTTCGCGGGATTTTCTCGTCAACAATCCCGATTTTTGATAAACCACAAAATTCACACAATCTTTATTACACAGTTTTATTTTTAATTCATCACTTTCATCTTCAAGATCTCCTTCAACAAGCTCCAAATCACCAAATGGTGGTTTGAATTTAATCTTAAAATTTTCAGAAATTTCCACTCCAGGGTTTAGAGAAATTTCGCGGGAATTTTTTGCATTTCCTTCGCAAGTTTTATCAAAACTTTCTAATTTCAAAGAATTCCCTGATCCCGAAAACACAAAACATTCCGGTCGGGAACGCGCGCTCGAAAAAGCTTCGCCAAAAGCTGTTTCCAAAGTTTCCGCGGATTCTTTGAGTCGAGAAGTTTTTTGAAAATCTGAAAACGCCGGCATTCCCACCGCGAATAAAATCGCGATAATTGACATTGTTACCAATAATTCAATCAAAGTAAATCCACAATTTAACCCCCTGACCCCCTTATCAGGGGGAAATTTATTTTGAGTTTGTTTTTTAGAATTACTACTCATTTTATTTCTTATAAATTTCGCGGGATTTTCTGGATAAGTCCCCTGATAAGGGGATTTAGGGGTTATGTTTAGCCGGCAAAAAGCGATTGCATTTTCATAATTGGTGTCATAATCGCCAACGCCATAAAGGTGACCGCCAGCCCTACAATTAAAATCACCAGTGGCTCAATCATCGCCGATAAATTTTTCAACTGCGCGTCAACTTCTAAATCATACTGCATTCCAACTTTATGCAAAACTTGCGGAATTGCTCCCGATTGTTCCCCAATTTCTATCACTTCTGCCAGAATCGGGTCTAGTTCTGGGTGTTCTGCAAAAGCTTCGTGAACTTGTTTTCCTTTGCGAACTTCGTGTTCAATTTGCAGTAAAACCTGCGAAATTACATCGTTATCAATAATTTCTCCCAAAACATGAATCGCTTTGGCAATCGGAATTCCAGACTCCAAGAGAGTGGAAAAATTTCCCGCGATTTTTGCAGTTTGAATATCGCGAATTAATGGACCAATCCCCGGCAAATTCAATAAAAACTCGTCCCATTGATATTTTCCGTCTTCGCTTTTTTTCCAGTTTTGGAAAATTACCCAAGCACTAATTAAAATTAATAACAAAAACCACCAGTAGTCTTGAAAAAAGCGCGACATTCCAATCATAATTTTGGTCGCAATCGGCAAATCACTCCCAAAACTCGCGAACATTGCTTCAAATTTTGGCACGACAAAAAGCATCACCACTATTCCCGCCAAAATTATCGCGATAAAAACCGTAATCGGATACATCATCGCCGATTTCACGCGAATTTCCATTTCGATATTTTTCTGAATTCGCGTTGCTACTGCTTCCAAAACTTCTTCTAACCGCCCCGCGATTTCTCCAGAATAAATCATTTTCATTTCTGAAACACTAAAAACTCGCGGATATTTTGCCATTGCTTCAGAAAATCTCATCCCCGAGTTCAACATATCGTATTCAATGGTATGTAAAATTCGTTTCAAATGCTCATTTTTGCTCCGCTCCGCCATCATGTGAATGGCTTTGGTAAAATTAACTCCCGAAGTGACTAAAAGTTTAAGGGAATTAAAAAAAACCATTTTTTCTTTCTTGGTAATTGGTGAATTATCGATTAAAAAGTCGTTTATTTTTTGCCACAAAGAATCATTTGACCGATCAGTCACCCCGTAAATAATTTTTCGCCGCCGCCTTGCGGGGCGCAGCGGGATTTTATTCTTGGGAGAGATTTTAAAATTCAAATTCATTAGTCCACAGGATTATTTTTCGACAATTTCTTGTGCATAAGCAGTTAAATTAATTGGCATTTCTATCGTTGGTACTCCGTTATCAGAAAAAGTCCGCAAAGCCAATCTTTCGACATCCATAAATCTTTCGTTTTGCTCGACAAGTTGTAAAAATTTATAAATATTCCCGCGACTTCCTTTGATCGAGAAAGACACGCCCAACTGAGAAATATCCAAATCAGCATCTTTGGTGACGGAAAATGACCACGAATCTGGCAATTCAATTCCAGTTTGAGAAGCGATTTTTTGTAAATCTATCAATAATTCCGTTTGCGCTAATTTTCGCGGGATTTTTAATTCGGGATCAGCAATTCCTTGATCAGGATTTTGCATCTTGCTAGTAAGTTCTTCGTATTCCGCGATTTTTTGCTCGCGAATTTTGGCGAGTTTTTGGTTTTCTGTTCGTAATCCCGCGATTTTTTTCCGCAAAGGAAAAACTCCAAACCCAATCGCGCTAATCAAAATCACAATGAATAAAATTTTCCAAGTTTTCATTAGTATTTAAAGTTAAAATTTAAATCCACCAGCAAGCCCGCAGTCGCTTCATCCAAACGAATCGAATTGATAACGACTTGCGACACATTTTCATCGGAATTTAATTTTTTGACGAACTGCTGAACAGAATTGAAACTTCGCGCGGAAACAGTTGCTGAAATTTGCCCTTTGTCGCCGACAGAAAAATCACGAAAAGTAATTCCGGGAATTTCTAATTTAATAATTTTCGCCATCACTTCGGACCACAAAATTCGTCTTTTTTCTAATTTGTTTAAAGTCTTGGCAACGGCGATTTTTTTCGCGGGATTATCTGAATTAAGTAGCTTTTTGACTCGTTCTGTTGTCGTTTCAATTGAAGTTTGGTAGCGTGCATTTTCCTTTTCTAAAGTGGTTTTTTGATAAAAAAGAATTCCAAACCAGACCAAAATTCCCAAAAAAGCGAGAATTAGAAAAGTTTTCAAAAAATCCCGCGAATTTTTCGTGGTTTTAGAAACTGGTTTTTGGTATTTTGTATCGGCTAAATCTATATTCATTTTGTTTTTTTGTAATTGTAAAGGAAAGATTGGCTTTTTGACAAATTTTTTGCTAATTTCGCGGGGAAATGAAAAAATTCGTTGGAACGGACTTCGGAATAATCGCCTTGGCGAAAAATTATCCGGCGGAAAAAATTTGGATAAAAATTTCCTCCTGCGCTAAAGCTTCGGAGAATAAATCGCGGGATTTTGATAAAAAAGACGCTATTTCAGAAAAAGATTTCTGGTTTCTGTTAGTTAAAAAAATTGTTGAAGAAAAAACTAAGTTCGGACGAGTTGGAATTGTTTTTGATAGAAAAAATAAGGATGCGCGGAGTTTTTGCAATAAACTTGCAAAACAAAATTTCGCTTACAGACAAAAAAATCCGCGTGCGGAAAAATCCGCGAAATTTTCCATTTTGGAAACACAGATTTTACGAGAAATGGCGAACGAAGGATTAGCCGACTCCGTAGAATTTCGCCGTTTAGCACGGAAACACATCCGCCGAGCCAAAACTTGGCGCGTGGATTCGCTGATTTTTCTCGAAGGAATTTTCGCGGAAAAAAGAACGCGCCAAATTTTACAAAAACTCGCCGGCACGCAGTTGAAAGTTTATTTTTTAACAGATTTACTTACCGATAACTCCCCCTTGATAAAGTGGGTTGGGGGGATTTCCGACCAAAATCCGGACTTAAAGGATTCTCCTTTACTCCCTCTTCTAGCAGGAGAGGGCGGGGGTGAGGTAGAAAAAAATCCCGCTGTGCCCCGCAAGGCGGTGGCGAAAAAAAGTTTTCAAATTGCCACGGACGACGATCTCAATTTCACCAAAAAACGCGCCGAGCAGATTTTGCAGAGGAAATTGAAAATTTGTGATGTTTTTTCGGTGTAGGGGGGCGCGGGATTTTAAATAAATCCCCCTTAATTTTTCATCTTGCATCTCGTCCCCCCGCAAGGCGGGGGGAAAATTAAGGAATAATTTCAAAATTTCGCGGGATTTTTGTGGACAGGTCGTCCCGAGTACTCGGGATCCCTACAAGTTTGTGAACTATTCCTAGCTATTTTCCGCAATAATTCCTTCCACTTCCTCCACCATTTCCTGAATTTTATTTTCCCGCGAAAAAACGATATAGTCGTACAATTTCGCGTGGGCGAACTCGTTTTTCATCGATTCAATACGGTGCGCGAGTTCTTCCTCAGAAATTGGCGCGCGAGAAGTGATGCGTTTTACCAATTCCTCAACTCCACCTTCGGTTTGCAGAAAAATCGAAATATAATCTTCGCGATTTAGTTTCCGGCGGGCTTGGTCAAATCCCTGCACATCAAATTCACGAATAACGATTTTCCCATTTTTCGCGGGATTTAAGAGTTTGTCGCGCAAAGTCCCGTAAAGGTTCCCCTGATGAACTTCGGCGTATTCCAGAAACTCACCGGCTTCAATTTTTTCGCGGAATTTTTCCCGCGAAATAAAATAGTAAGTAATTCCATCAACCTCGCCCGCTCGCGGATCACGAGTTGTACAACTCGGCGGGAATGCCCAGTCGGGATGTCTTTCGCGAAGTGCCGAGATAAGTGTACCTTTGCCCACTCCTGACGGACCAGAAATAAAGAAAATCTTTCCTTTTTTCCTCCCTCTCCTTCTAGTCCCGAGTTCTCTGGAGGGTTGGGGTGAGGTTGATTTTTTCACGGGATTTTTACTCATTTGTTTCTGTTTCGGAATTATCTTCTTCCACAGGTTCTGAATTTTCGTCCACAATTTTTTCATCAGTCTCATTTTCGCTAATTTCGCGGGATTTGTCAGCTTTTTCTTGTTTATCTTGAAAAACCTGCTCGTAAGCTCCGTCATTATTCAAAACTCTAAACGCCTCGTCCATCACAGGATCAAGGTCGTTATCGTAATCTTCCATTGTCCGTACGGCCTCAATATCTGGCGAAATTCCGTCATCGTTTATCGAACGACCTTTTGGCGTCAGCCATTCGGCAATCGTAACTTTCAGAGTTGCTCCACCAGACAACGGAATTAGGTTTTGGACAACTCCTTTTCCGAAAGTTTTTTCACCGATAATCACTCCGCGATCGTAGTCTTGGAAAGCTCCCGCGAAAATTTCCGAAGCCGAAGCGGTTCCTTTGTTTACCAAAATCACGACTGGAATATCCAAAAACGCTCCGCCGTTATCACTTTCTAAATCGCCAGTTTCTCCAACTTTACGACCTTTGGTTGTTACCAAAACTTTTTTATCAAAAAATTCGTTCATCAGTTTTACACTCGTGTCGAGAAGCCCTCCGCCGTTGTTTCGTAAATCAATAATCATCGCGCGCGGTTTTTTAAGTAAAATTTCTGGCACGGCTTCAGCAAAAAGTGCTTCTAAATCTTCTCCAAATTGCGTGATTTCTATTACTGCAATGTCGTCCTCCATTTTCCAAGTTAAACTTTTATTCACAATATCGTCGCGAACAATTGTGATTTTAACTGGTTTGGTTTCATCGTCTCGCAAAACTTCCAAAACAACCGGCTCGCCTTTTGGTCCGCGAATTTTGGTCACCGCTTCCTCAGCCGACATTTCTAAACTTGGTTCTTCATCAATAGAAAAAACTTTGTCTCCGGCGCGCAATCCCGCGAGTTCTGCAGGCGAACCTTTGAGCGGTGAAACAATTGTCAGAACTCCGTGTTTAACCGCGATTTCTGCACCAATTCCTGTAAAAACCTCGTCCTGCATTGATTTTTCAAATTCGGCGGTTTCTTCTGGTGTGAAAAAAACGGTGTAAGGATCGTCAACTGATTTCACCAAACCTTTAATTGCTCCGTAAACTTGTTTTTGGTCTTCAAAACGATCTTTATAGATAAAATTTGAATCCAGAGTGTTCCAAGTTTCCCAAAATAAACTTAGATTAACATCTTTAGGATCACTTTTGCGGTGAAGTTTAATGTTTTCAAAAAAATTATTCTTTTTTTTCGCGGGATTTTCCGCAACTAGCTGAGAATAAGTTTCTTTGTGTTGTTGCTGATTCAAGCTCCATCCCAATAAGAAAGAAAGAATTGGGATAATCAGAAAAAGCAAGAAGCGAATATTTCGTTTATAATGAGGCATTTTATTTGTTTTAAAAAGAAAACTGCGAAAATTTTATTTGTTTTGCTTTTTTTGGCAAATCCCGCGAAATTTTCTGTGAAAAAACTTAAGTCCGGACTTTAAATGCTTTTTATCCTGTGTTAAGTCCGGACTTGTTTTTTCTTTTTGAAAATTTCGCGGGATTTTTAGTGCGTCATTCTCGCCAAAATCAAGGTGTAATTTAAGTTTCGTCGAGAATCAAAAAGATTTTCTGATTCTGGACAAGCCAGAATGACAAAAACAAAAAAACAATTTTTCGCGGGATTTTAATCCATTTGACTTTTTTGGCGCTACTTCTAAAATTTCGCGCGATATATTAATTATTAAAAAATGACTAAAATCTTACCTCTGGAGCAAGTCCGAAATATTGGAATTATTGCCCATATCGACGCTGGAAAAACAACCGTAACAGAACGAATTTTGTTCTATACTGGGAAATCTCACAAATTAGGAGAAGTTCACGAAGGTGAAGCTACTATGGACTGGATGGAACAAGAACAAGAACGAGGTATTACCATTACTTCGGCAGCGACAACTGCTTTCTGGAAAGGACACCAAATTAACATTATCGATACACCTGGTCACGTGGATTTTACCGTGGAAGTGGAACGATCTTTGCGAGTTTTGGATGGAGCGGTTTGTATTTTTGATGGTGTGGCGGGAGTTGAGCCACAATCAGAAACAGTTTGGCGACAAGCTGACAAATATAATGTTCCGCGAATGTGTTTTATCAACAAACTAGACCGAACTGGAGCTAGTTTTTGGCGAAGTTATGACTCAATTGTCGAAAGATTGACCAAAAACGCTTTCCCAATTCAGTTGCCAATCGGAAATGAAGCGGATTTCAAAGGAATTGTTGATTTGATTGCAATGAAAGCGACTGTTTACAACGATGATCTTGGAAAGGATATTAATGTTGTTGATATTCCGGCAGATATGGCTGATGAAGCAGCAGAATGGCGTGAAAAAATGCTGGAAGCGGTAGCTGGGTCAGACGAAGTTTTGATGGAAAAATACTTGAACGGAGAAGAATTGAGCGAAGAAGAAATTATCGCGGGAATGCGACGAGCAGTTATTGCCGGAGAATTTGTACCGGTTATGACGGGAACGGCTTTGAAAAACAAAGGAGTGCAACCAATGTTAGACAAAGTTTGCGAATTACTACCTTCACCAAAAGATATTCCACCAGCTGAGGCGCAAGATGTTAATGATCCAGAAAAGAAAACGGCTTGTCCTCCGGACAAAGACGGACCTTTGGCGGCTTTGGCTTTCAAAATTGCCACTGATCCGTATGTGGGACGACTTAGTTTCGTGCGAGTTTATGCTGGGACTTTGAAATCCGGATCTTATATCTACAACGCTAATTCTGGGAAAAAAGAACGAGTGGGACGATTATTACAAATGCACGCCAATCACCGCGAAGAAATTCCAGAAATTCAAGCCGGACACATTGGAGCGGTTGTTGGTTTGAAAGCGACCAAAACAGGGGACACTTTGTGTGATATGGGGAAAGAGTTCTTGCTAGAAAGTATTGAGTTCCCAGAACCGGTTATTTCGATTTCAATTGAACCAAAAACAAAAGCTGACCAAGAAAAAATGGGATTGGCTCTACAAAAATTAGCCGAAGAAGATCCAACTTTCAAAGTCTGGACTGACGAAGAAACTTTACAAACAATTATCGCGGGAATGGGAGAACTTCACCTAGACATTCTAGTTGATCGTTTGAAACGAGAATTCAAAGTTGAAGCGAATATCGGGCAACCACAAGTTGCTTACCGCGAAACTATTCAAAAAGAAGTTGATGCAGAATACATTCACAAGAAACAATCAGGTGGTCGTGGACAATTCGCGCATGTTATTTGTAAAATTCGTCCGGGAGAACCGGGATCAGGATTTAAATTCATCAACTCTATTAAAGGAGCTTCAATTCCAAACGAGTATATTCCAGGTTGTGAAAAAGGATTTAACGAAGCAACTTCTCGCGGAATTCTCGCGGGATATCCAGTAGTTGATGTGGAAGTTGAACTAGTTGATGGTAACTACCACGATGTGGATTCATCTGAATTAGCCTTTAAGATTGCGGCGGCACAAGCCTTCAAAGACGGAGGAAAACGCGCTGATCCAGCAATTCTTGAACCAATTATGAATGTGGAAGTCATTACTCCGGAAGATTATTTGGGAGATGTTATGGGAAACATTTCTTCAAAACGAGGAATTATTCAAGAATCTGGGACACGCGGTCTAAACAACTTTGTTAAAGCCAAAATCCCACTAGGAGAGATGTTTGGATACGCGACAGAACTTCGTTCAATGACTCAAGGACGAGCCAGTTATTCAATGGAATTCGCGGATTACGCGAAAGTTCCAAAAAGTGTTGAAGAAAAAATTATCGCTGAACGAAACGGGGAATAGTTTACGAGTTTATAAGATAACAAGAAAGGACAGGTCGTGACCTGTCCTTTTGAAAATCCCGCGAAATTTTCAAAATAATTCCTTAGTTTTCCCCCTTGAGAAAGAGATTAAGGGGGATTTGAAAATAAGGAAGTAGATTGCCGCGTCGCTCATACTTCGCTCCTCGCAATGACGAAGATGGTAAATTTTCGCGGGAATTTATTGTAATTCCTTAGTTTTTCCTCTTGAGAAAGGGGGATTAAGGGGGATTTGAAAATAAGGAAGTAGATTGCCGCGTCGCTCATACCTCGCTCCTCGCAATGACGAAGATGGTAAATTTTCGCGGGAATTTATTGTAATCTTGTGAACTCGTAAACTCGTGAACTTGTAATCTAACTTTTTTTGGACGCCCATAAAGGGCGTCCCTACATTTTTTGCGAAGATTTCGCGGGATTTTTTTGTAATTCCTTAGTTTTTCCTCTTGAGAAAGGGGGATTAAGGGGGATTTGAAAATAAGGAAGTAGATTGCCGCGTCGCTCATACCTCGCTCCTCGCAATGACGAATATGGTAAATTTTCGCGGGATTTTTTTTGACAAATAAAACAAGAATGGGTATTATCCCAGTGATGAGTGCCAAAGTTATGGCCCACTCTGCATTGTCAATAAAAAGAGCTTGCTGTGGCGAGCTTTTTTTATATACTCCGCGCTGGTGGAGTCGGGGTCATAGTTTAATGGTAAAATACTCATCTTGACAATGCAGAGATAGGAGTTCGATTCTCCTTGGCTCCACCACCCCTGTTGGAAAATCCCGCGAAATTTTTCGTAGGGGCGATTCCTTGTGGTCGCCCGATAATTTGGAATTCATTTTTTTTGGACGCCTATAAAGGGCGTCCCTACATTTTTTGCGAAGATTTCGCGGGATTTTTAAATAATTCCTTAAATTTCCCCCTTGAGAAAGGGGGATTAAGGGGGATTTGAAAATAAGGAAGTAGATTGCCGCGTCGCTCATACTTCGCTCCTCGCAATGACGAAGATGGTAAATTTTCGCGGGAATTTATTGTAATCTTGTGAACTCGTAATCTAAGTTTTTTTGTAACAAAATCCCGCGAAATTCGTTTAACTACTTGCATTGTATTAAATGTGTCTAGAAAATCACGAAAGTTTGACTTTCTGGAGACAAGTAGGTACAATTCGCGCAGGTTTGGATAACTTGGACGAGTGTGTCCTCTTATCCCGCTCCAGTAATGGATCGCCAAATGACCTTGATCTTTGAAAAGACGGCCGGAAAGATGAAATGATAGTCTTTCTAGAAATTTTTTAAGGGATTTAAATAATCCTTTTAGTGGATTTTTTCGCGGGATTCTGCGGAATATCCATGAGAAAACTTAATATTGAGTTTTTTCAACTACCTTATATATCGATTTACCAATTTTCTCGTGTTTTTTCGCGAGCTTTTTGTATTGGTAAATCAAACCCAAGAAAGCCCCCTTTTTGGGGAATATTTTCTTTATTTACTAAATAAAAACTAAGATGAATTTTTTATCAAAAATTAAAAAAGGAGTCGCTCTATTGTCATTTTTGGCACTAGCTTTCGTTACGACGACAGCTTTTGCATACACTGACGATGCAGAGATTCCATCTTGGGCAGACGAGGCTATCTCAGAATTAGCAGCTATCAATGTGATGACTGGTAATGATGATGGTTCTTTTGCTCCAAACAGAGAGCTAAATCGTGCTGAAGTATCAAAAATTATTGTACTTGCAGCTGATGTAGCTATTGACACAACAGGAGGTGCACACTTCCCTGATGTACAAGAAGGTGACTGGTTCTACGATTATGTAGAAACAATGTACAACTACGGATGGATCGACGGATATCCAGACGGTACATTTAAACCAGCCAACCTAATCAACCGAGCTGAAATAGCTAAAGAAGTTGTTAATGCCTTCGAATTAGAAGAAATTGATAACGGACCAAGCTTCAGCGATGTTGACCCAGCTGATTGGTTCTACCCATATGTAGAAACAGTTAAAGCTCACGGAATTATGTTAGGTTACGGTGACGGTACATTTGCACCAGCAAATACTGTTACTCGTGCTGAAGCAGCAGTTGTTGTTTACCAAGGTTTACTGGCAGCTACTGAAGCGACTAATCCAGCAGCAGGAACTCTAGAAGTTTCTCTATCTGCTGATACACCACGAGGAACAAACATTCCTTACAATGCTACTTCAGTTCCTTTCACAACTCTTGATTTGACAGCTTCTGATGACAGCGATGTTGAAATTTCAGCTATTACTTTGACTCGTTTGGGTCTTGGTGATTCAGATGATTTCGACAAAGTTTGGTTAGAAATTGACGGATTCAAAGTTGGAAACGACCGATCTGTTAACAACGACGATATCGTTGAATTACGATTCAACCCACCAATTGTAGTTCCTGCGGGACAAACTTTGGTTGCTGATGTTGTTGCTTCTAACAAATACACTTTGGCAGCTGATGGTACTTGTTACGCATCTGGTGCTGAAGGATGTAACATCGGACACCACAACCGATTCGCAGTTGTTTCAGCTGACGACATCGTATCTACAGCAGCTAATGTTGTAGGAAACTTCCCTATTGAAGGTGAAGAAATGGAAGTTGCTGATTACCAAGTTTCACAACTTACTATGACTACTTTGGGATCAAATACAACAGTTAATGTTGGTGATTCTTTTGTAGAATTAGGTAAATTCCGAATGTTAAACTCTTCAACTACAAACAAAGATATTGAGTTGAGAGCTATTACTTTCAAAAACACAGGTACAGCTGAACTAGCTAACGACCTAGAAAACTTCGCTCTATATGTTTCAGGAGAACAAGTTTCTGCAGAAACTATTATTGACGGAGACTATGTAACATTCCGATTAGATAACGGAGTTACAGGAGGATATGTTATTGAAGACGGAGATTCTCGAATCTTCTCAATGCGAGCTGATGTTGTTTCAGCAGAAGCTAATGATTACATCGAATTCAAAGTTGATAACTTTGAAGACATTGTAGGTATCGAAATCGGTACAGCATTCGGTGTTAAAACAGTTGACCCATCAGGAAACAACGCTGAAGACGCTAACGCTACTTTGGCTAAATACACAATTGATTCAGGAGACATTAATGTTTCTCGAGACCCTAACTCTCTAGGAAACCAAGAATACGCTCCGGGATCTAACGATGTTGTAGCTATGACAGCACGAGTTGTTGTTTCACAACCAATTATGGTTGACGGAGTTAAAATTAAAGTTGATTCATACGACATTGATGGAGATACTGCAGGAGACCAACACAGTCTTACAACATTGAACAACTACTTCGACAACTTCCGATTGTACTTGAACGACGATCTAGTTGATACAGAAAACACTTTATCAGGAACTGATGCAGCTCCTTACCTAGATTATTCTTCTCAATTTGAAATTACAGGTGCTTCAGTAATGAAACTTGTAATGAACATCAAAGATGAAGCTACTACAGGATCATGGGTTAAATTTGCATTATATGCCAAAGACTTTGATTCTCCAGAATACATTTCTTCAGGGGATACAGTAGTAGAAAATGATCTTTTGGGTTCAGCATTGGCTTCAAAAGTTGAAGTTGAGGAATCAGTTCTAACAATTACACGAACAGATAGCTTTACTTCAGAGGTAGCTGTTGCTGGTATTCAAGATGCTACATTTATGAAATTCGTTCTAGACAACAATGATTCAGGAGATGTAAACATTACTTCAATCACAATCAAAGGATTGGGAACAGGTGCGGCTGAATCTAACTACTCAAACTTCACAGCTTCATTGTTTGTGGACGGACAACAAATCGGATCAAGTAAAACTCTTGATAATTCGTCAGATGCTTCAATTAAAGGAACTGCAGCCTTTAACGACATTGCAGTTGTAATTCCATCAGCAGGACAAGAAGAATTTACTGTTGTGATGGATACTATTGAAGCAGTTGCTACTGAGGCTTTGGCTAATACAACTGTAGTTGACGACGGAACAAGTACAACAAATGTTGTAGGAGGGGCTATTTGTCCAGCAGCTGATGCGTCAGCTACAAACTCAACTTCTCCAGTTAACTGTACTAGTGGTATTACTGCTGATGTAAAAGCAGGAGATGTTATTGAAATGAATGGTGACTTTATTATTGTTACAGCAGATGCAGGTACTGGAGCTACAGCTATCGTTGTTGATCCATCTACTGTTGATGTTGATCATACTGGACAGGATATTAATAGCGTTTCACGAGAATACCCAGTTGGTGCGGCTTCATCCGGATTTACTGTTGCTAGTGCAAATAACATTTCTGATGGAGATACTCTAACTATTGGTGCAGAAACATGTGTGGTAGAAGATGTTACAGGAAACACAGTTACATGTAAAAATAATGAAGGAACTGTTAATAATTCTGGTGAATTTGGTGCACAAGTCCCAGTAGGGACAGCCGTTACTGAAGCACCAGGTGGATCTACTATCCGAATGGCAGTTACAGCAGTTGATGCTGATAATGCTGAAAATGGTAGTGGTGTTAAAGTTTACGAAGCTGGTGATCTATTAGGTGGTACTGATACGGCTGGTCCAGGCGATCTAACAGGTGCTTGTGACGGATCATTAGATACACCTAACTACTTATGTGGAGCAGAATTCACATTTACAACTTCTGGAACACTAACTGTTTCACAAGAAGGTATCTATCCATCAACTGTTCTAGTTGAAAATCAAACTGCTGAGGTATGGAAATTGCGTTTAGAATCTAAATATGATGAAATTCAAGTTAAAGATCTTTACCTAACTAATGCAATAGGAACTGACTTTGATGGTCATGCTGACTTTATGTTATACAACGAAGCTGGTCAGTTGCTAGGGACAGAACAAATGACAAACGGAAAAGTTCATTTTGAACTTAACGCCAATAAGATTATTGTTCCGAAGGATGGTAGTGCAGACGTAACTGTTAAAATTAAGGTCAGAAACATTAACGATGCAGCTAGAACTGCTAAACAGTTAAAATTAGAACTAGATACGACAATGCCTTCTATACCGGGGACAACTAGCACTGGAATTGAGGCGCTAACAGGTGCTACTGGAACTGATGTTAGCCAAACAAGTATTGCTGGTGCACCAGCTACTGGTGATGCATTTATTGCTTACAAAACAAAGATAACAATAAACGCTCTTCCAAAATCAACTCAACCAGTATTTACTGCTGATTCTGCTGGTGGAAGTGATAAAGCTGTTTTCAGATTCTCTATTTCTACTGATGCTGCAGGAGATGCTAACATTAACAGATTAACATTCTCTGTGACATCTTCTTCAACTAATGTATACGATACATCAGCTGATTTCACAGACACAAATTGGAGTTTAGTTAAATTTGCAGATTCTGGTTACACAGGTAATCCTGTAGCTATATTAGATTCTGCCGGAGCTGGAACATACGATGCTCTTGTATTTGATGGATTTAGTGACTTAATTGAAAATACTAACTATTATGAATTAAGAACTAAAGACCCTCTTAACACAACAGATGGGGTTGATTCTCTTTCATTCTCATTTGTTAACGAAGCAACAGCTGCTGCAGCTTACGAAACAGTTGATGCTACAGATAATGCTGGTGCGGGGACTGATGGTAATGGTGACGGAGTGTTAGATACTCCTGTTACTGCTGCTGCCCCAGCTGATATTGTTTGGTCTGATCGGTCAGATAATACTGGTGCTTATCCATTCTTAAATGGATACGAGTTAACTATTCCTAGCGGCACTTTGGCTGGTGCTTCTGAACAGTAATGGCGTCATTGCTGTAAAAAGTTAGAACTCTTCAAAAGTTCAAAAAATTATCTTAAGTCCGGACTTTCCGAAGTCCGGACTTGATAATTTAAAACCCCCTCACGCGAGTGAGGGGGTTTTTTTGTGTTTTTATTTTTTTAAAATCACCCCACCCCTCTTTAGAAAAAGAGGGAGCCAAAAGGAACTGTTTTATTGTTTTTTTGTTCCTGTTTTTCTTGCTGAGAACTTCCCCCTTTCTTCAAAGGGGGACTGAGGGGGATTTTAAAAAGAAGCAGTAAAATCTCGCGAAAAAAGGAAAATCACCCCCCGCCCTCTTTAGAAAAAGAGGGAGCCAAAAGGAAAAGTGTTTTATTGTTTTTTTCTTCTTCTGTTTCCCTTGCTGAGCACTCCCCCTTTCTTCAAAGGGGGACTGAGGGGGATTTTTAGAAAGAAGTAGCAAAATCCCGCGAAAAAGGAAAATCACCCCCCGCCCTCTTTCAAAAAAGAGGGAGCCAAAGGAAAGTTTTTTATTGTTTTTTTTGTTCCTGTTTTTTCTGCTGAGAACTT